>NZ_CP116256.1:5401976-5702965 GCF_027947575.1 Streptomyces rubrogriseus
GCGGTGGGGAAGTTCGACCTCACCACCGGCACCACCGAGGGCGGCATCCCGGTCGTCAACGCCTACAGCAGGGACCTGGGCGCGAACGACGGCGCGGCACGGGCCAGCGTGGAGCGGACCGGGGAGGTCGCGGACTGGCTGAGCGAGTACTTCGGGCCGTATCCGTTCGACGCGCTCGGCGGCTACGTGCCGAACACCACCACCGGGTACGCGCTGGAGACGCAGACCCGGCCGTTCTACAGCCCGCGGCAGTTCGCGAACGGGTCGAACGTGTCCGTCGTCGTGCACGAGCTGGCCCACCAGTGGTACGGCGACCTGGTCTCGGTGCGCGGCTGGAAGGACATCTGGATCAACGAGGGCTTCGCGCGGTACGCCCAGTGGCTGTGGTCCGAGCACGAGGGCGAGGGCACGGCGCAGGAACTGGCCGACTACACATACGCCTCGCACCCGGCCGACGACGCCTTCTGGACGGTGAAGCCCGGTGACCCGGGCCCGGAGAACCAGTTCGACGGCGCCGTCTACGACCGGGGCGCGCTGGCCGTGCAGGTGCTGCGCAACGAGATCGGGGACGACGCCTTCTTCACCGTGCTGAAGGGCTGGCCCGCGAAGTACGCCCACGGCAACGCGTCCGTCGCCGACTTCCAGCGGTACGCCGAGGAGGTGTCGGGCAAGCCGCTGGCCGCGCTGTTCGACACCTGGCTGTTCCAGCCGTCGAAGCCGGACGCCCCGGCGGCGAGCGCCCGGTCCCTCGTGAAGGCCCCCGTGGCGCCGCCCGTGCAGCCCCGTTCCTGGCAGAAGATCGCCGCGACGAACGACGTGCACGAGCACTGAGCCGCAGACCGGACTAGGCGGCGTCCCCGTGGTCGTAGACGGTCACGGGGATGCCGCGCCGGGTGAGGCGGTCGGTTATGAGCGGCTCCACGCGCGACCACTTGCCGCCGGCCAGGCCGCAGCCTATGCGGGGCATGTGCACGGACGCCTCCAGCTCGGCCGCCCGGTCGGCGACGCGGCCGAGCGCGGTGCCGATCGCCTCGTAGCGCACGGGGGCGCCCTTGCTGCCGGTCCTCATGCCGTGCTGGCCGATCATGTTGGCCACCCACACGTACGGCTCGACCTGGACGAACCGGACCGCGCCGAGCCCGAAGTCGTTGGTCGCGCGGTCGCGGTGCCAGGCGCGGTACGCCGCCTCCGGCTGCGGCCAGCGGCGGGAGACGGCCAGGACGAAGCCCTTGCCCCAGCCCCCGAGGTCGTTGCACACGTGGGCGATCACCTTGACACCCTTGACCGACGGCGCGGTGGCGTCACCCCGGACATAGCTGATCTCCGACATGACGCCACCGTACGGGCCGCCACTGACAGTGGCCCCGGGCCGCTACTCCTTCGGCGTCGGCAGCTCCTGCCCGGCCTGGTGCGCGACCCGGCGCCGGACGCCGAACCAGCCGGCCACCAGCATCACCGCGATCACGGGCACCAGGAGCACGGTCTTGCGGCCGACCTCCTCGTCGTTCCACATCAGGCCGATGACCGCCAGCAGGAAGGCGATCGTGACGATCTCCGTGACGGGACTGCCGGGCAGCCGGAAGCCCGGCCGTTCGACCAGGCCCGCACGCGCCCGGCGGACGAACACCAGGTGGCAGATCATGATGATCACCCATGTGCTGATGATGCCCAGCGAGGCGACGTTCAGCACGATCTCGAAGGCCTTGCTCGGCACCAGGTAGTTCAGCCCGACACCGAGGACGCAGACCGCGCAGGTCAGCAGGATGCCGCCGTAGGGGACCTGGCTGCGGCTCATCACGCCGGTGAACCTGGGCGCGGAGCCGGCCATCGCCATGGAACGCAGGATGCGGCCGGTGGAGTACAGGCCGGAGTTGAGCGACGACATCGCGGCGGTGAGGACGACGAGGTTCATCACGTCACCGGCGGCCGGCACACCGATCCCCGACAGCACCGTGACGAAGGGGCTCTCGTCGCCCGAGTAGAGCGAGCTCGGCAGCAGCAGGGCCAGGAGCACGACCGAGCCGACGTAGAACAGGGCCACCCGCCACATGATCGAGTTCACCGCGCGGGGAACGATCCTGTGCGGCTCGGCGGTCTCGCCCGCGGCGACGCCGACCAGTTCCAGGGCCGCGTAGGAGAAGATCACGCCCTGCATGACGAGGACCACGGGCATCACGCCGTGCGGGAGGATGCCGCCGTGGTCGGTGATCATGCCCATGCCCGGGGTCTGCCCGCTCACCTCGTGCTGGGTGGCGAGCAGGAAGATGCCGATCAGCATGAAGCCGACGAGGGTGGCGACCTTGACGATCGCGAACCAGAACTCCATCTCGCCGAAGATCTTCACCGAGATCAGGTTCACGGCCAGGACCACCGCGAGGGCGACCAGGGCGAGCACCCATTGGGGGATGCTCGTGAACATGCTCCAGTAGTGGGTGTACAACGCGATCGCGGTGATGTCGGCGATACCGGTCGTGGACCAGTTCAGGAAGTACATCCAGCCGGCGACGTAGGCGCCCTTCTCACCGAGGAACTCGCGCGCGTAGGACACGAATGATCCGGAGGAGGGCCGGTACAGCACCAGCTCGCCCAGTGCCTTGACGACGAAGAAGGCGAAGACGCCCGCGACGAGGTAGGCGACGGCGAGCGCCGGTCCGGCGTCCCGCAGACGCCCGCCGGCGCCGAGGAAGAGGCCGGTGCCGATCGCGCCGCCGATGGCGATCATGTTGACGTGGCGGGCCTTGAGGTCCTTGCTGTAACCGGCGTCGCCCGCGTCCGCGGGGATGGTCCCGGTCGCCTGGGGATGGGCGACCTGTGCCGTGTCGACGGCGTCCTTGCTCACGGGTGGTTCCACTCTCTGGTGCGCTCGGGCGGGGTGCGCCCGAGTCGTCCGTACGTGTGTCTCGGGCCCGCACCACCCAATGACGCGGCACAGACCAAGACGGCACCTTCCCACGACGCTGCGTGGGCATGCGGTGGTTCATGTCACACAGCGTGACTTCTCACAAGATCCGCCGATGGTCCGCACGGGTCGGTCAAGAGACGCGCGACAGGTGCGCGAGAGATGCGCGAGAGGTTTCACAGCGTTGGTGAGACAGCGATACTGCTGCACATGACGACGACCGACACCGCGGAGCCGACCCTCACGATCGACGAGCTGGCCGCGCGGGCCGGCGTCACGGTGCGCACGGTCCGCTTCTACGGCACCAGAGGACTGCTGCCGCCGCCGGTGCTCGGTCCCCGCCGGGTGGGGCACTACGGCCGGGAGCACCTGGCGCGACTGGCGCTGATCGAGGAGTTGCAGCACCAGGGCATGACGCTGGCCGCCATCGAGCGGTATCTCAAGCGGCTGCCGGACGACCTGAGCCCTCACGACCTGGCGCTCCACCGCGCGGTGGTGGCCTCCTGGGCGCCGGAGGCGGTGGAGCGGGTCACCCGCGAGGAGCTGGGCAGGCGGGCGGGGCGACCGCTCACCGACGAGGAGGTGGACCGGCTGGGGGCGATGGACGTCGTGGTGCCCGACGGCGACGCCTACCGGGTGGACGTCGGGCTGCTCCGGCTCGGCGTCGAGCTGCTCGACGTGCCCTTCTCCCCCGAGACGGTCCTCGCCGCCCGCACCGCCCTCCTGGAGCACTCCCGCGCCGCCGCGCGCGACCTGTCGCGGCTGCTGCGCGACGCCGTCGCCGAACGGGAGGCGCCGGAGGTGCGGTCGCTGTCCGCCCACATGCACCCGCTGGTGGTGCAGGCGCTGCTGACCACGTTCCAGCGGTCGCTGCGCGAGGAGCTGCGGGAGTGGCTCGACAAGGAGGCCGGTGAGTGATCCGGCGGTTCAGCGGCCGTCCGTGAAGACCTCCCCCTTGTCCGCCTTCTCCACCAGCAGGGCGGGCGGGGTGAAGCGCTCGCCGTAGCGGTCGGCCAGTTCGCGGGCGCGGGCGACGAAGCCGGGCAGGCCGCCCTCGTAGCCGTTGATGTACTGGAGGACGCCGCCGGTCCAGCCGGGGAAGCCGATGCCGAAGATCGAGCCGATGTTGGCGTCGGCGACGGACGTCAGCACGCCCTCTTCCAGGAGCTTGACGGTGTCCAGCGCCTCCGCGAAGAGCATCCGCTCCTGCATGTCGGCGAACGGGATCTCGTACCCGGGCTTGGTGAAGTGCTCGCGCAGCCCCGGCCACAGCCCGGCCCGCCTGCCGTCCTCGCCGTACTCGTAGAACCCGGCGCCTCCGGAACGTCCCGGTCGGCCGAACTCGTCGACCATGCGGTCGATGAGCGCCTCGGCGGGATGCGCGGTCCAGGTGCCGCCCGCCTCCTCCACGGCCCGCTTCGTCTCCTCGCGGATCTTGCGCGGCAGGGTGAGGGTCAGCTCGTCCATCAGGGACAGCACCTTGGCCGGGTAACCCGCCTGGGCCGCCGCCTGCTCCACCGAGGCGGGCTCGACGCCCTCCCCCACCATCGCCACGCCCTCGTTGATGAAGTGACCGATGACCCGGGAGGTGAAGAAACCCCGCGAGTCGTTGACCACGATCGGCGTCTTGCTGATCTGCCGGACCAGATCGAACGCCCGCGCCAGCGCCTCGTCCCCGGTCCGCTCCCCCTTGATGATCTCCACCAGCGGCATCCTGTCGACCGGTGAGAAGAAGTGCAGCCCGATGAAGTCGGCCTGGCGCTCCACGCCCTCGGCCAGCGCCGTGATCGGCAGCGTGGAGGTGTTGGAACACAGCAGGGCGTCGGGGGCGACGACGTGCTCGATCTCCTGGAACACCTTGTGCTTGAGCGAGGTGTCCTCGAACACCGCCTCGATCACCGCGTCACAGCCCGCGAGGTCTCCCACCTCCGCGGTCGGCGTGATCCGCGCGAGCAGCGCGTCCGCCTTCTCCTGACTCGTACGGCCCTTCGCCACGGCCTTCGCGCACAGCTTCTCCGAGTACGCCCTGCCCTTGAGCGCCGACTCCAGCGAGACGTCCTTCAGCACGACCTCGATGCCCGCACGGGCACACGAGTAGGCGATCCCCGCACCCATCATCCCCGCGCCCAGCACGGCCACCTTGGTCACCTTCCGGGCCTCGACGCCCTTCGGGCGGTTCGCACCCGAGTTGACCGCCTGGAGATCGAAGAAGAACGCCTGGATCATGTTCTTCGAGGTCTGACCGGCGGCCAGCTCGACGAAGTAGCGGGCCTCGATGACCTGGGCGGTCTCGAAGTCGACCTGGGAGCCCTCGACCGCGGCGGCCATGATGTTGCGCGGCGCCGGGTAGGGGGCGCCGTTCGTCTGCTTGCGCAGGTTGGCGGGGAAGGCGGGCAGGTTGGCCGCGAACTTCGGGTGCGACGGGGTGCCGCCGGGGATGCGGTAGCCGGGCCGGTCCCAGGGCTGGGCGGACTCCGGGTGGGCGTCGATGAAGGCGCGGGCCTTGGCGAGCATGTCCTCGCGGCTGTCGGCGACCTCGTCGACCAGGCCGTTCTCCTGGGCGCGGCGCGGGTTGTACTGGGTGCCCTGGAGGAGGACCTTCAGCAGGGCGTCGGTGATGCCGAGCATCCGGACGGTGCGGACGACGCCGCCGCCTCCGGGGAGCAGGCCGAGGGTGACCTCGGGGCAGCCGATCTTGGAGCCGGGGGCGTCCAGGGCGACGCGGTGGTGGCAGGCCAGGGCGATCTCGTAGCCGCCGCCGAGGGCCGCGCCGTTCAGGGCGGCGACGACGGGCTTGCCGAGGGTCTCGATGCGGCGCAGGTTCCGCTTGATGGCCATGCCGCCGTCGAAGAGGTCCTGGGCGGTCTCCGGGGTGACGCGGATGAGGTCGCGCAGGTCTCCGCCGGCGAAGAAGGTCTTCTTGGCGGAGGTGACGATGACGCCGCGGACGGAGTCCTTCTCGGCCTCCAGGCGGTCGGTGACCGCCGCCAGTGAGTCGCGGAACGCCTGGTTCATGGTGTTCGCGGACTGGTCGGGGTCGTCGAGGACGAGGGTGACGACACCGGTGTCGTCCTGCTCCCAGCGGATGGTGGTGGGCTCGGTGCTCATGAGGGTGTGCTCCAGGTGATCCGTCGTGGCCGTGACAGCCGTCGTGGCCGTCGTATCCGTCGGGAGGGGGTCAGATGCGCTCGACGATGGTGGCGATGCCCATGCCGCCGCCCACGCACAGGGTGGCGAGGCCGTAGCGCTTGTCCTGGCGCTCGAGTTCGTCGACGAGGGTGCCGAGGATCATCGCGCCGGTGGCGCCGAGGGGGTGACCGAGCGCGATGGCACCGCCGTTGACGTTGACCTTGTCCAGCGACAGGCCCATGTCCTTCACGAACCGCAGGACCACCGCCGCGAACGCCTCGTTGATCTCGACCAGGTCGATGTCCTCGATGCTCAGCCCGGCCTTGGCCAACGCCTTGCGGGTGGCCGGGGCGGGGCCGGTGAGCATGATGGTGGGCTCGGAGCCGGAGACGGCGGCGGAGACGATCCGGGCGCGCGGCCGCAGACCGTAGCGGTCACCGACCTCCTTGGAGCCGATGGCGACCAGGGAGGCGCCGTCGACGATGCCGGAGGAGTTGCCCGCGTGGTGGACGTGGTCGATCCTCTCCACCCAGTGGTACTTCTGCAGCGCCACCGCGTCGAACCCGCCCAGCTCACCGATGTCCGCGAAGGACGGCTTCAGCCCCGCGAGGGAGTCGGCGGTGGTGCCGGGGCGCGGGTGCTCGTCGTGGTCGAGGACGGTGAGGCCGGCGCGGTCCTTCACCGGCACGACGGACCGCTCGAAGCGGCCCTCCTTCCAGGCGGTCGCCGCGCGCTCCTGGGAGAGCGCCGCGTACTCGTCGACGTCACGGCGCGAGAAGCCCTCGATGGTGGCGATCAGGTCGGCGCCGATGCCCTGCGGGACGAAGTTGGTGGCGAGGTTGGTCATCGGGTCGTTGAACCAGGCGCCGCCGTCCGAGGCCATGGGGACGCGCGACATGGACTCGACGCCGCCCGCGAGGACCAGGTCCTCCCAGCCGGAGCGCACCTTCATGGCCGCCATGTTGACGGCCTCCAGACCCGACGCACAGAACCGGTTCTCCTGCACACCGGCCACCGTGTCCGGCAGTCCAGCGGCGATCGCGGCGATGCGGGCGATGTCCGAGCCCTGGTCGCCGACCGGACCGACGACACCGAGCACGATGTCGTCCACCGCCGCCGGGTCCAGACCCGGGAAACGGGCGCGGATCTCGTGGATGAGGCCGACGACCAGGTCGACGGGCTTCGTGCCGTGCAGGGCGCCGTTCGCCTTGCCGCGTCCGCGCGGAGTGCGGATCGCGTCGTACACGTACGCTTCGGTGCTCACTGGCAGGCCTTTCACTGAGGGTTGTGCACTGCGGGATCGGGGCGGGAGGCCGGGGGCGGCACCCAGTCGGGGGCCAGCCCCCAGTCGCGGACCACGGCCTCGGTGTCGGCGCCGGGCAGGGCGGGGCCGGTGCGGACGGCGGTGGGGGTCGCGGAGAAGCGGGGTGCGGGGGCCGGCTGGGTGATGCCGTCGTGGTCGGTGAAGGTGGAGCGGGCGGCGAGGTGCGGGTGGTGCGGGGCCTCGCGCAGCGACAGGACGGGGGCCGCACAGGCGTCGGAGCCGGCGAAGACGGCCGTCCACTCGTCGCGGGTACCGGACTTGAAACGGGCGGCGACGGCCGCGCGCAGCTCGGGCCAGCGGGACGGGTCGTCGCGGGCCGGTGCCAGGTCGGGGATGCCGAGCAGCCGCATGAACTCGGCGTAGAACTGGGGTTCAAGCGCGCCGACCGCCATGTACCGGCCGTCGGCGGTCTCGTAGGTGCCGTAGAAGGGGCAGCCGCCGTCGAGGAGGTTGGCGCCGCGCCGGTCCTGCCAGCCGCCGGCGGACAGCATGCCGTGGATCATCGCGGAGAGGTGGGCGGTGCCGTCGACGATGGCGGCGTCCACGACCTGCCCGGCGCCGTTCTCGCGCGCGTGGTGCAGGGCGGCGAGGATGCCGACGACCAGGTAGAGGGAGCCGCCCGCGTAGTCGCCGAGGAGGTTGGCGGGGACGGCCGGGGGCTCGTCGGGGCCGCCGATCATGCCGAGGGTGCCGGTGAGCGCGATGTACCCGATGTCGTGTCCGGCGCGCTGCGCGAGCGGGCCCTCCTGGCCCCAGCCGGTCATCCGGCCGTAGACGAGGCGCGGGTTGCGGGCGTGGCAGTCCCCGGGGCCCACGCCGAGCCGCTCCGCGACGCCGGGGCGGTAGCCCTCGATCAGGACGTCGGCGCGTTCGGCGAGGTCGAGGACCCGGGCCGGGCCGTCCGATGCCTTGAGGTCGACGACCACGGAGCGCTTGTTGCGGTTGGTGACGTCGTGGGCGGGGTCGATGCCGAGGCCGGGCCCGCCGGGGCGGTCGACGCGCACGACGTCGGCGCCCAGGTCGGCCAGGAGCATGGCGGCGAAGGGCCCGGGACCGATACCGGCCAGCTCGACCACGCGCACGCCGGCGAGCGGGCCCTCGGTGCCCGGCGTCCGCGTCGGCGTCTTCGCTTCCGACATCCAGCCCCCAGCTCTGTGACACAACCGATGTAACACCAGTGATGCTAAGAACGTGTTCCACTGGGCACAAGACCCGGGCGAGCAAGCGCTTAGCCAATTATGGTGCAGGCTCCTCGCCGGGCCGCGCGATCCTCACGCTAGCCTCAGCCACCGGCAACGGCGCGTGCTGCGGACCCAGGGGTTGCCGACGGGTGACGGAGGGATGTCATGAGCAGGCTGAAGGCGGCCGACCGGCCGTACGACATCGTGCTGTTCGGGGCGACGGGGTTCGTCGGCGAACTGACCGCGGAGTACCTCGCCGCACACGCGCCGGACGGCCTGCGCTGGGCGGTCGCCGGCCGCGACGGGGAGAAGCTGCGCCGCCTGCGCGACCGGCTGACCGCTGCGGCGGACACCGCGGCGGACGTCGGCGTGCTGCTCGCGGACGTGTCCGATCCGGACTCGCTGCGCGAACTCGCCGGGCACGCGCGCGTGGTGGCCACGACGGTCGGCCCGTATGTCCGTTACGGCGACGCGCTGGTCGCCGCCTGCGCCGACGCCGGTACGGACTACCTCGACCTCACCGGGGAGCCCGAGTTCGTGGACCTGGCGTACGTCCGCCACGACACCCGCGCGCGGGAGACCGGCGCCCGCCTGGTGCACGCCTGCGGTTTCGACTCCGTCCCGCACGACCTCGGCGTGTACTTCACCGTGCGGCAGCTGCCGGAGGGCGTGCCGCTGAGGGTGGACGGCTTCGTGCGGGTCGGCGCCACGTTCTCGGGCGGTACGTTCGCCTCCGCCCTGGGCCAGTTCGCGCGCGGGCGCGCGCTGCGGGCGGCCGCGCTGGAACGCCGGCGGCACGAGCCCCGGCTGGTGGGCCGCCGCGTGGTGACCCCGACCGGGGCGCCGCGGTTCGCCGGGGAGGTGGGGGCGTGGGCGCTGCCGCTGCCGACGGTGGACGCGCAGATCGTGCGCCGCTCGGCGAAGGCCCTGGACCGCTACGGCCCGGACTTCCGCTACCGCCACTACGCGGCCGTACGGCGGCTGCCCGTCGCGGTGGGCGGGGTGGCGGCCGTGGGCGCGCTGCTGGCGGCGGCCCAGGTGCCGCCCGCGCGGCGCTGGCTGTCCGGTCGGCTCGCGCCGGGCGAGGGACCGAGCGCCGAACGGCGGGCGAAGAGCTGGTTCTCGGTCCGCTTCGTGGGCGAGGGAGGCGGCCGCACGGTGTTCACCGAGGTCGCGGGCGGCGACCCCGGGTACGACGAGACGGCCAAGATGTTCGCCGAGGCGGCGCTCTGTCTCGCCCTCGACACCCTGCCGCCGACGGCCGGACAGGTGACCACGGCCGTGGCGATGGGCGACGCGCTGACCGAGCGGCTGAGGGCGGCGGGCATCGGCTTCCGGGTGGCCGCGGCCCACTGAACGGCTGCTCCGGGAGGCGTCCGGCCGCCCGGGAGGCGTCGAGGCGGTCCGGGGGCCTACCCGGACCACCCGGCGATCGTGTAGATCATCCCGCCGATCCAGGCCAGACCCGCGCCCACCGCCAGCACCAGACCCGCGACCACGGACCGCTCGACGGGGCGGCCGGACCGGGTCGGGTACTTGGGTGCACGGTGTGTCGTCATGGCTTCCACCCTGCCGGGACCGCGGCGGTGGCACATCCGTACGGATACTCAGGTTTCCCTGGGTGCTCGGATCCGCCAATTTGAGACTTTCACGGCACCTCTCTCCGGGTCACCGGGCATCGGCTGCGGAAAAGTGCCACAAAGGAGTTCAATGAAAGCCTTGAAGGCATGAAGTTCCTTCTCGAAGTCACCATGGACGAGGGCGCGCTCGCCGAGGACCCCACGGGCGAGTTGCAGCGGATCCTGCGGTACTGGGGCGGCAACCTGAAGCACTACGCGCTGCGGCCCGGCGACGGTTCCGAGATCTACGACTCGGCGTACCGGGAGGTGGGCCGCTGGAGCGTCGAGGATCAGGCCGGGTAGGCGGCGTCCCGCAGGGCCGCGCGGCACAGGGCGTCGGCCCTGCGGGTGGTCTCCGGCAGCCGGTAGGCGGGCGTCAGGGCCAGGGTGTGGGCGCAGGCGTTGCCGAGGCCCACCCGGTGCCCGACCGAGACGAAGACCGGCTTCACGCCGTCGCGGGTGCGCACCGCCCGGCCGACCTCCTCGGCACCGGCGAGCAGCGGGGACGTGCTGCCGCGCGGGGTGTCGGGGTCGTCGTGGGTGAAGGTGAACGGGTTCTTGGCCACGCCGATCGTGGGCAGGCCGGTGAGGACGCCCAGGTGGCTGGCGAGGCCGAAGCGGCGCGGGTGGGCCAGGCCGTACCCGTCGCACACGACCAGGCCGGGCGGGCAGGGCAGCGCCTCCAGTGCGGCGAGCACGGTCGGGATCTCCCGGAAGGCGAGCAGGCCGGGCACGTAGGGGAAGGAGATCCGGCCGACCGCCGTGGCCTCGGCGACCACGGCGAGGGTTTCGGCGTCCAGTACGACGGCCGCCGCCGCGACGACGTCGCGTTCGTCGTCGTAGGCGACGTCCACGCCGGTCACCCGGCCGGTGCCGGGGGGCGGGCCGGGCTCGTCGAGCACCACGCGGGCGCGCAGTTCGTCCTGGACCGCCCGGGCCCGTTCCTCGGTCGCGGGCCAGTCGGCGGGGATCTGCACGCTCACGGTCGTCATGGTGGCCGCAAGCCTACGGGAGCCCGAGTAGGCTCGCGATCATGTTCGTACTGGAGCTGTCCTACACCGCCCCGCTCGAAGCCGTCGACGCCCTGCTGCCCGACCACGTGGCCTGGCTCGACGGACTGTACGAGCAGGGCGTGTTCCTGGCGTCCGGGCGCAAGGAACCCCGCGAGGGCGGGGTGATCCTCGCCGTCGCGGAGGACCGTGCGCGGATCGAGGAGATCACCGCGGGCGACCCGTTCGTCAGGGCCGGTGTGTGCGCGTACCGCGTCACCGAGTTCGTCGCCACGAAGACGGCGCCCGGACTGGAGCGCTACCGGGAGACGCTCGGGTAGCGGCGCGGCTCACTTGCCCAGTGCCTGGCGCAGCTCGCCCTTGTTCATGCTTGAACGGCCGTGCACGTCA
Source organism: Streptomyces rubrogriseus (assembly GCF_027947575.1). Classification (NCBI taxonomy): domain Bacteria; kingdom Bacillati; phylum Actinomycetota; class Actinomycetes; order Kitasatosporales; family Streptomycetaceae; genus Streptomyces; species Streptomyces rubrogriseus. Next base: position 5,413,529 of record NZ_CP116256.1, read on the forward strand.
CGGCGCTTGGCCTCCTGGTACAGCTGGTCGTAGGTGGGCCCCTGGGGTCCCTGACGGTTCCCGGACCGCTGGCCGCCGCGCTTGCTCGGCGACTTGTCCTGTGTCGAGGTGCGGCTTGCGGTCTTCGACTCGCCGGACTGCGCGCGCTCCTTGTTCACCGTCCGCGCCGCGATCTCCTTGGCGCGGCCGGTGCTCTCGCCGCGGTCCTTCGCGCTCTTCTTGATGTGCTCGTACTGCCGCTCCCGCTTGGAGCTGGAACCGCTCGGCATGTCCGCTCACTTCCTCTCACGTTCAGCGAACGGTTACCCACGTTACGGACACTCACCCCGGCCCGCCCGGTGTCAGCGCTCCAGCCGGGCGACCCGGCCCTGCTCGCCCGCGGCCCAACAGCCCAGGTCCGGGGTGCAGTCCACGGTGTCGTAGGAGCGGGTGTCGACCGTCCGCCAGGTGTGGCCGCCGTCCGTGGTGAGGTCGGTGCCGGTGGGGCCGACGGCGAGGGCCGCGGTGCGGCTGTGCGGGAGCCAGGCGACGCCGGAGCGGTAGGCGGCCGGGGGCCGGTCGGCGGGCCGCCAGCCGCGGCCGGCGTCGGAGGTCCGGGCGGCGGCCCGCGGGGAGGCCTGCCCGGGGCGGTAGTCGCCGCCCACGGCGAGACCGTGGGCGCGGTCGCGGAAGGCGAGGGCGAAGACGCCGCGGGCCGGGTCGCCGGCCGGGATCGGGGCGTCGGTGGCCGTCCAGGTGCGCCCGCGGTCGGCGGAGTGCAGCACGCGCGCGCGTGCGGCCCCGCCGGTGGCCAGCCACACGTCGCTCGGCCCGGCGGAGACCAGGCACTGGCCGCTGGCCGCGAACCCGGCCTCGCCCTGCTGCGCGGCCGGCATTCCCGCGTCGGGCAGCACCTTCCAGGAGCGGCCGCCGTCGCCGGTCGACAGGATGCGGAACCTCCCGTCCACCGGGTCGCTCATGGCGAGGCCGTGACGGCGGTCGAAGAAGGTCAGGCAGTCGTAGAAGGCCCGGGCGTCGGTGTTGCGGAAGGACTCGGTCCAGGTCGCCCCGCCGTCGTCGGTGCGGTAGATCCGGGACGCCTCGCCCTCGCCGATGGCCAGGACCACGGCCCGGCGGGCGTCGAAGGCCTCGATGTCCCGGAACTCCAGCTCACCGGCGCCCGGCGGGGAGACGTCGCGCCAGGTGTCGCCGCCGTCGGTGGTGCGCAGGACCGTGCCCCCGGTGCCGGCCACCCAGGCGGTGTGCCGGCTGACGGCGGCGAGCCCCCGGAACCGGACGTCGACGACCCCGGTGTCCTTCACGTCCCACTGCGGCCGCGGGTGCGCCTGCGCGGGTACGGCGGTCAGCGCGGCCAGCGCCGCCGCGCAGACCGCCCCGGCGAGCGCCACCCGTCCCGTACGTCTGCCGCCGGCTCGAACGGGCCGTCCCGTGCGTCGCGTGCTTCCCAAGCGCCTCATGGCGGGCGAAGCTAGCCCACGGCCCGCGCCCCGTCCAGAGGGCCGCGACCGCTCGGACGCTCGGTGCGGGCGTGCCGCAAGTGCCCTGCGGGACACGGGAGGAGAGGCGTGTCACTCCTGGGACCCGCGGGGCATGAACGCGGTGACAGAGGTCACTCGCTCGTCGTGTGCACGGATGGGCTGATTCCGACGTCTCTTCCAGTGCCCGGCCCGTACCACCCGCGAAGCCCGTCCAGCCGTCACGAGGGAGCAAGGCGTTGTCCACCGTCATCGATCAGCCCGTCGAGGCGCGCCTCGTCGCCGCCGCGCCGCGCATGCCGAACATTCCCGCCACCCTGCACTACGACCGCGCCGACCCGTTCGCCGTCCGCATGACCTTCCCGGCCCCGGCCACCCTGGAGGGCGTGGAGGTCTGCTGGACCTTCTCCCGCGAGCTGCTCATCGCCGGGATGCAGGAGCCGAACGGCCACGGCGACGTCCGGGTGCGCCCGTACGCGTACGACCGCACCGTCCTGGAGTTCCACGCGCCCGAGGGCACCGCGGTGATCCATGTCCGCTCGGGCGAGCTGCGCCGGTTCCTCCAGGCCGCCGGCGAGCTGGTGCCGGTGGGTCTCGAGCACCTCCAGCTGGATCTGGACCACGAGCTGGCGGAGCTGATGCGCGGGAGCTGCTGACCCCTTCCCGGCTCCCGCGGCGCCGGACGGCGCTCAGCCGCGGGCGGACACCGGTGCCCGGGCCGTCTCGTCGCTCACCGCGTCCCACACCTCTCCCACGATCTTCCGCAGGCCGGGGCCCGCGCCCGCGCACCGCCGGGTCAGCTCCGCGATCCGGTCCCGCCCGCGGTTCCCGCCCGCCGGGCCGCCGGTCGCGCCCAGTCCGGCGGCGGCCGCCAGCGCGGCCAGGGCCGCGTCCCGCTCGGAGACCTCACCGGCCGGCAACGGCCCTTCCAGCAGGTGCCGCGCCTCCTCCCGCAGCGCCCGCGCCGCGGCGGCCCGCGCGAGCACGTACTCCACGGACGGGAACACGCCGAGCACGCGCTTCTTCTCCGCCCGTAGGTATCCCTCGGCCACCAGTTGCTCCCGCACGGCGTCGAAGGTGACCCGGGCGTGCAGCCGCACCCAGGTGCGCCACCGGTGCGGCAGCGACTCGCGGACGAGTTCCAGCAGCCCGTCGAGGACGGCGTCGCCGGTGCGGGAGTCCAGGTCGGCGGGGGTGGCGATGCCCTCGTCGTCGGTGAGCAGCCCGCGCTGGGCCAGTTCGGTGAGCGCGCCGGCGCGCACCAGGTGGTGGACACGGGCGGTCTCGGCCGCCGAGGACCGCTCGGGGTCCCAGGCCAGCAGGCAGAGCCGGGCCGGCAGTGAGAGCGAGCCGTTGGGCACGGGGCCTCCTCGGGGTCCGCGTAAATGCGTTGACAGGCCAACCGGGTCTTCTTTAGTTTCGGTACCGCTTCTGTTGCCGCCGATTGGAGAAGGACGTTGCTCGTCTGAGGTCCTGAGACACCGCGTCACACGTATCTCACGTGTGTCCGCCGCGTGCGACCTCGGCGTTCGAGCCGTCCCGGCCTCCTGACGGAGCAGGGCTTCTTTCGTGCCCTCCCCTCGTCCGACGGCGGCCGCCCGCTTCCGGTGTCTCGATACGCGTTTGCCCCTGACCGCTTCGAGCAACCGCGGAGACCCGTATGTCTACTTCCCCCACTTCTCTCACCTGTACGTCCCTGTCCTTCGCCTGGCCCGACGGCACGGCCGTCTTCGACGGACTCGACGTCGCCTTCGGCCCCGGCAGGACCGGCCTCGTCGGCCTCAACGGCGCCGGGAAGTCCACCCTGTTGAAGCTGATCGCCGGGCGGCTCACCCCGGCCGACGGCACCGTCCGGGTGGCCGGCGAGGTGGGCTACCTGCCGCAGAACGTCGCGCTCGACACCGCGCTGCGGGTCGACGAGGCGCTCGGCATCGACGGCCGGCGGGCCGCGCTGCACGCCATCGAGGCGGGTGACGCGAGCGAGGCGCACTTCGAGACCGTCGGCGACGACTGGGACGTCGAGGAACGCGCGCTGGCCACGCTCGGCGAGCTGGGCCTGGGCCACATCGGCCTCGACCGCACCGTCGGCGAGGTGTCCGGCGGCGAGTCGGTGCTGCTGCGGCTGGCCGCGCTGCTGCTGAGCCGGTCCGACGTCCTGCTCCTGGACGAGCCCACCAACAACCTCGACGTGTACGCCCGCAGGCGGCTGTACGCGGCCGTCGAGTCCTGGCCGGGGGTGATGGTCGTGGTCAGCCACGACCGCGAGCTGCTGGAACGGGTCGACCAGATCGCCGACCTGCGGGCCGGCTCGGTCACCTGGTACGGCGGCAACCTCACGGCGTACGAGGAGGCGCTCGCCGTGGAGCAGGAGGCGGCCGAGCGGATGGTCCGGGTCGCCGAGTCCGATCTGCGCAGGCAGAAGCGCGAACTGGCCGACGCCCAGGTCGTCCTGGCCCGGCGCAGGCGCTACGGGCAGAAGATGTACGACACCAAGCGCGAACCCCGTGCGGTGATGAAGCTGCGGGCCCGCACGGCCCAGCAGTCCGCGGGCAAGTACCGCATCATGCACGAGGAGAAGCTCGCCGGTGCGAAGGAGCGGCTCGACGACGCGGTGGAGGCCGTGCGGGACGACGACGAGATCCGCGTCGACCTGCCGTACACGGCCGTACCGCCGGGCCGGACCGTGCTGACCCTGCGGGCGCTGGAGATGGCGTACGGCGCCCGGGTGGCGGGCGGTCTCGATCTGCACGGTCCGGAGCGGATCGCGCTGGTGGGGCGCAACGGCGCGGGCAAGACCACACTGCTGCGCACCGTCGCCGGGGAGCTGGCGCCGGTGGCGGGCGAGGCGACGGCGCACGTGCCGCTGCGGTTCCTGCCACAGCGTCTGGACGTCCTCGACGACACGCTGAGCGTCGCGGAGAACGTGGCCCGGTTCGCGCCCGGCGCCACCGACAACCGGGTCCGGGCGCGGCTGGCGCGCTTCCTGTTCCGGGGCGCCCGCGCCGACCAGCAGGCGGCCACGCTGTCCGGCGGCGAACGCTTCCGGGCGGCGCTGGCGGCGCTGATGCTGGCCGAGCCCGCGCCGCAGCTGCTGATGCTGGACGAGCCGACCAACAACCTCGACATGGCGAGCGTGCGGCAGCTCACCAGCGCGCTGGAGGCGTACGAGGGGGCGCTGCTCGTGGCCAGCCACGACGTGCCGTTCCTGGAGTCGCTCGGCATCACGCGCTGGCTGCTGCTGGAGGAGGGAGAACTGAGGGAAATCACGCCGGACGCTGTCGGGTATTCCGCCTAGCGTCCGTTGGATGAGCGAGTTCATCAGCATCACCGGGGCCAGGGAGAACAACCTCCAGGACGTCACGCTCCGCATCCCGAAGGGCCGGCTGACCGTGTTCACCGGCGTTTCGGGGTCGGGGAAGTCGTCGGTCGTGTTCGACACGATCGCGGTGGAGTCGCGGCGCCAGCTGAACGAGACGTTCACCTGGTTCGTCCGCAACCGGCTGCCCAAGTACGAGCGGCCGCACGCGGACGCCCTGGAGGGCCTGACCCCCGCGATCGTCGTCGACCAGCGGCCGGTCGGGGGCCACTCCCGCTCCACGGTCGGCACGATGACCGACATCCACTCGGTGCTGCGGGTGCTGTTCTCCCGGCACGGCACCCCCGGCGCGGGAGGGGCGACGGCGTACTCCTTCAACGACCCGTCGGGCATGTGCCCCGGCTGCGACGGCCTGGGCCGCAGGGTGCAGCCCGACTGGGAACGGATCCTGGACCCGGCCAGGTCGCTGGCGGACGGGGCGGTCCGTTTCCCGCCGTTCGCGGCCGGGACCTGGCAGGGGCAGACCTACACCAACACCGAGGAGCTGGACACCGGCAAGCCGGTCGGCGACTTCACGGCGGCCGAGCGCGCCTTCCTGATGCGGGGGCGGCCCGGCAGCAAGGTCGCCGTCAGCGGCTCGGGCGGGACATGGAGCACCGAGTACGAGGGACTCGCCGACCGGTTCGAACGGCTGTACCTCAAGCGGGACCTGTCCGGCATGAGCGAGCGGACCCGGGATCTCGTGCGCGGCTTCCTGGTCGAGGCCCGCTGCCCCGACTGCGGCGGGGCCCGGCTGAACGCGGCGGCGCTCGCGACCCGGATCGACGGGCGCTCCATCGCCGACTGCTCCCGGATGCAGATCACCGACCTGATCGCCGTACTGCGGGAGATCGACGACCCGGTGGCCCTGCCGGTGGCGGCCGCCGCGGTGGCCGCGCTGGAGCGGGTGGAGGCGATCGGCCTCGGCTACCTCAGCCTGGACCGGGAGACCGCCACGCTGTCCGGCGGCGAGGGGCAGCGGCTGAAGACCGTGCGGCACCTCGGTTCCAGCCTGACCGGGATGACGTACATCTTCGACGAGCCCAGCGTCGGACTGCACCCGCGTGACGTCGGGCGCCTCGGCGACCTGCTGCTGCGGCTGCGCGACAAGGGCAACACCGTGCTGGTGGTCGAGCACGACCCGGACGTCATCGCGCTGGCCGACCACGTCGTCGACATGGGCCCGCGGGCCGGTGCCGACGGCGGCCGGGTGGTGTTCGAGGGGACGCCGGCCTCCCTGGCCGCGTCGGACACGCTCACCGGGCGGTGCCTGGGGCGGCGTACGGCGGTGAAGGACACGGTCCGCACGGCGACCGGTGAGCTGTGGGTCAAGGGCGCCGAGCGGCACAACCTGCGGGAGGTGACGGTGGCGTTCCCGACCGGGGTGCTCACCGCGGTCACCGGGGTCGCCGGGTCGGGCAAGAGCACGCTGGTCGCGGAGCTGACCGGGGCCCACCCGGACGCCGTGGTCGTCGACCAGTCGGCCATCGGCATCTCCGCCCGCTCCACCCCGGCGACGTACCTCGGGATCATGGACACGGTGCGGAAGGTCTTCGCGCGCGAGACCGGTGCCGAGCCGGGCTTCTTCAGTTTCAACTCGGCCGGGGCGTGCGGGACCTGCGAGGGGCGCGGGACCATCCACACCGACCTCGCCTTCATGGATCCGGTGACCACCACCTGCCACGACTGCGAGGGGCGGCGCTTCCGGGAGGAGGTGCTGCGGCTGACGGTGGACGGCCGGTCGGTCGCCGACGTGCTCGCGATGACCGCCGACCAGGCCCTCGGCTTCTTCTCCGACCCCGGTCTACGCCGTCGGCTGCGCGCCCTGCGCGACGTCGGTCTCACCTACCTCACCCTCGGGCAGCCGCTGTCCACGCTCTCCGGCGGCGAGCGGCAGCGGATCAAGCTGGCGACCCGGCTGCACCGCACCGGCGCGGTCTACGTCCTGGACGAGCCGACCACCGGTCTGCACATGTCGGACGTCGAGGGGCTGCTCGCCCTGCTGGACCGGCTCGTGGACGCCGGCAACACGGTCGTGGTCGTCGAGCACAACCTGGACGTGGTGGCGCACGCCGACCGGGTGATCGACCTGGGCCCGGACGGCGGGCGGGACGGAGGCCGGGTGATCTTCGAGGGCACCCCGCGCGAACTGCTCGCGGCCCGCGGCTCCAGCACCGCCGAGCATCTCAGGAGGGCCACGAGGGGCTGACAGGGGTTCCGCAGGCGCGGGCCCCCGCTGCATGATGGCGCGGACCGGCGCCGGGTCACGGCGCCGGACAGCCGACGTCGACACCCGCCGATCCGCGCCGACACGAAAGGCCCCGCGTGCCCAGCAAGAAGGCCCTCGTCCGCCGCCCCAGCCCCAGGCTCGCCGAAGGACTGGTGACACACGTCGAGCGGGAGAAGGTCGATCACGGCCTGGCCCTCGAACAGTGGGACGCCTACGTCGAGGCCCTCCGAGCGCACGGCTGGGAGACGCTGGAGGTGGACCCGGCCGAGGACTGCCCGGACTCGGTCTTCGTCGAGGACGCCGTCGTCGTGTTCCGCAACGTCGCGCTGATCACGCGGCCCGGCGCCGAGTCGCGGCGCGCGGAGACGGCCGGTGTCGAGGAGGCCGTGGCCCGGCTCGGCTGCTCGGTGAACTGGGTGTGGGAGCCGGGCACCCTGGACGGCGGCGACGTCCTGAAGATCGGCGACACGATCTACGTGGGACGCGGCGGACGGACCAACGCGGCCGGTGTCCAGCAACTGCGGGCGGCGTTCGAGCCACTGGGCGCCCGGGTCGTCGCCGTGCCCGTGAGCAAGGTGCTGCACCTGAAGTCGGCGGTCACCGCGCTGCCGGACGGGACGGTGATCGGGCACGTCCCGCTGACGGACGTGCCCTCGCTGTTCCCCCGTTTCCTGCCGGTGCCGGAGGAGTCGGGGGCACACGTGGTGCTGCTCGGCGGGAGCAGGCTGCTGATGGCGGCGAGCGCGCCGAAGACGGCGGAGCTGCTCGCCGATCTCGGTCACGAGCCGGTGCTCGTCGACATCGGGGAGTTCGAGAAGCTGGAGGGCTGTGTGACGTGCCTCTCGGTCAGGCTGCGCGAGCTGTACGACTGAGCACGGCGCAGGGCGTGCGCCCCGCCCCGGACCTGCGGGTCTCGGGGCCTTGCCGGGTACCGCCGGACGGTGGCTGATCAGCGACCTTTACAGTGCGTTTAACCTACGCTCTCGTAACCTACGGTTTCGTAGCCTACGATCCCGTAGGTTCCCGGCACCGCTCGCCGGTCGCACCGCACTGTCGTACGTCCCCATGGAGTTATTCGTGACGATCGTCTCCCCGCACCTCGGCACTTCCGCAGAATGGACCGACGCCCGGCTGCTCTACGCGCTGGAGGAAGTGGTCGAGCAGGAACTCAACCGGCATCTGCAGGTCGCCAAGGACTGGATGCCGCACGAGTACGTGCCGTGGAGCGACGGCCGGAACTTCCCGGGGATCTTCGAGGACGGCGAGGCCTGGGAGAAGGACCAGTCCAAGGTCACCGAGATCGGCCGGATCGCCCTCGTGGTGAACCTGCTGACGGAGGACAACCTCCCCAGCTACCACCACGAGATCGCCAGCCTCTTCGGCCGCGACGGCGCCTGGGGCACCTGGGTGCACCGCTGGACCGCCGAGGAGGGCCGGCACGGCATCGTGATGCGGGACTACCTGCTCGCCTCGCGGGCGGTCGACCCGGACAAGCTGGAGCAGTTCCGCATGGCCCACATGAGTGAGGGCTTCGAGTCGGACAACCGGCACTCGATGCTGCACTCGGTGGCGTACGTGGCCTTCCAGGAGCTGGCCACCCGCATCTCGCACCGCAACACGGGCCACCAGTCCGGCGACCCGGTCTGCGACCGCATGCTGGCCCGCATCGCGACCGACGAGAACCTGCACATGGTCTTCTACCGGAACCTGCTCAAGGCGGCCTTCGAGCTGGCACCCGACCTGACGATGCAGGCGGTCCGCGACGTGGTCGTCAACTTCCGGATGCCCGGTCACGGCATGCCGGGCTTCGAGCGGGCCGCCGCGCAGATGGCGATCGGCGAGGTCTACAACCTGCGCATCCACCACGACGACGTGATCCAGCCGGTGCTGCGCTTCCTGAAGGTCATGGAGATCGACGGCCTCGGTCCCGACGGGCAGGCGGCTCAGGAGGAGCTCGGGCTGTACATGGGCGGGCTGGACGCCGAGGCCGCCAAGTTCGACGAGAAGCTGGCGGCGCGCAAGGCCCGGATGGCGGCCCGCGCGGCGGGCTGACCGCCTCGGGCCCGGCCACCCCCGGCCGGGCCCTCCCCGGCCCCGCGCGCCGACGGGCGTCACTCGTGCGCCGTAGTCCCCCCGACGCCGGGGACCGGGTGACGGCGCAGGGCGCGCAGCAGTTCCCGTCACGGCTTTGGCCAGTCCTCGCGCTCGCCGAGCGCTCCGGTGACGGCGACGGCGACGGCGACGGCCATGAGCCCCCGGGGCGTGTCCGCCGTGGCGTTCGCCGATCTGCTGTGCGGCGGTTCGGGACCTGCCGGGGGTCTGCCCGGCGCGACGGGTGCGGTACAGCGAGCTACCGGGCCGCACTCAGGGGATGGTGCGCCGCAGCGCCAGCCGTTCCTTCTCCGACAGGCCGCCCCAGACGCCGAAGCGCTCGTCGTTGCTCAGCGCGAACTCCAGGCAGGTCGAGCGGATCGGGCACAGGGCGCAGATGCGCTTCGCGTCCCGTACGGAGCTGCCGGGCTCGGGGAAGAAGAAGTCGCCCCCGGTCTGCGCGCACAACGCCTCCTCCTGCCAGCTGAGGTCGGGCGCCGCTGTCGTCTCGGTGTGCATGCGCAGCAGCCTGCCGGGACGCGAAAAACGTTCGCTCAACGCGGCATCAACGCCGCGCGTCCGGCACCCCCAGCAGATCAGATGGTCCTCCGCCGCGCACGGCGGCGCACGGCGGCGCGCGGAAGCGGTGACCGGGGGTCGGTGGAAGACTCGTCAGTGCAGGCAACGGGACCCTTGCGAGGAGGGCGAACCATGCTCACGACCCGTTTCGTCACCGGCGCTCCGAACTGGCTCGACGTCGGCACGTCCGACCTCGACGGCGCCACGTCCTTCTACGGCGGCCTCTTCGGCTGGCGGTTCCGGTCGGCGGGGCCGGAGGCCGGCGGATACGGCTTCTTCGAGCTGGACGGCCGGATCGTGGCCGGCGGCATGGGCACGACCGAGGAACAGGGCCCGCCGTCCTGGACCGTGTACTTCCAGGCGCCGGACGCCCGGGCCGCCGCCGGGGCCTCCGGGGAGGCGCACGGCGGTGTCCTCGTGCAGCCGATGGACGTCATGGACCAGGGCACCATGGCGATCCTCGCCGACCGGGCCGGGGTGCCGTTCGGCATCTGGCAGCCGGGGCAGCGCGCCGGCCTGGACGTGGCCGGCGAGACCGGCGCGCTGTGCTGGGTCGAGCTGCACACCGCGGACATCGCGGCAGCCGCCGCGTACTACCGTGCGGTGCTGGGTCTGGAGACCTCCGGCGTCTCCTTCCCCGGCGGCTCCTACACCTGCGTCAACCCGGCCGGAGAGGGCGAGGACGCCATGTTCGGCGGTCTCGTCCCGCTCGCCGAGGATGCGGTGGACACGGACGCCGACGCCGGATGGCTGCCGTACTTCGCGGTGGACGACGCCGACACCGCGGTCGCCCGGACCACGGAGCTGGGCGGCACGGTGCGGATGCCCGCGACGGACATCGAGGGCGTCGGCCGCGTCGCCCGCCTGGCCGACCCGTACGGCGCCCGGTTCGCGGTACTCAGGCCGGCACCCCGCCAGGGGTAGCGTACGGCGCGTCCGGCCACTCGCGGTCACGTCGGGCCCGGCACCCGGGCGCACTGGGTCCGGCGCGAGACCGGTGTCCGGCCTCATGGGGTGCGGGACCGGCTCATGCCGTGGACCGGTGGACCAGGGTCGTCGGCAGGACCACGCCGGGCGGGGCGGCGGTCGCTGGGTGCGCGGCGTCGGAGTCGGTGGCGTCGGCGGCGGTTCCGCGGTCCAGGCCGCGCAGCAGCAGGCGGGCCATCAGCCGGCCCATGCCCTCGATGTCCTGGCGGACGGTGGTCAGCGGCGGGTCGGTCTGTTCGGCGACGGGCAGCATGTCGTCGAAGCCCACCACGGCCACGTCGTCCGGCACCCGCCGCCCGCGTTCGCGCAGCACCCGCAGCGCGCCCGCAGCGGTGAGGTCGTTGGCCGCGAACACGGCGTCCAGGTCGGGGCACCGGTCGAGCAGTTCCCGCATCGCCCGCTCCCCGCCGCCCGAGGTGAAGTCGCCCCGCGCGACCAGCCCCGGGTCGGCACCGGGGCGGACGTCGCGGAAGCCCGCGAGCCGGTCGGCGGCCGAGGTCTGGTCGAGCGGGCCGGTGATGTGCGCGACGCGGGTGCGGCCGAGCCCGGCCAGGTGCTGGACGGCCGACCGGGCGCCGCCGCGGTTGTCGCTGTCCACGTAGACCACCTCGCCCCGCCCGTCGTCCCAGTCGGGGCGCCCGCCGAAGACGGTCGGCACCCCGGCGCTGCGGACCAGGCCGGGCAGCGGGTCGTGCAGGTGCAGGGAGAAGACGAGGGCGCCGTCCACGTGCCCGCCGGCCAGGTAGCGCCCGACGCGGGCGTGGTCCTCGCGGCCCTCGGTGAGCAGCAGCACGAGCTGGTTGTCGTGGGCCGTCAGTTCCTTGCTGATGCCGCGCAGTTGCTGGGCGAAGTAGGGGTCGGCGAAGACCCGTGTCTCCGGTTCCGCGGCGACGACGGCGACGGCCTGGTGCCGTCTGGTCACCAGGGAGCGGGCGGCGTGGTTGGGCACGTATCCGAGTTCCTCCACCGCGCGCCGCACCCGCTCGGCCAGCGCGTCCCGCACCCCGTGGGCACCGTTGACCACGCGGGACACGGTGGCCCGCGAGACCCCGGCGCGCTCGGCCACGGCCTCGAGCGTGGGGCGCGGCGCGGTCTCGGTCACGTGCGGCTCCTCCTCGGCGGCTGCGGCTCAGGATAGCGGCAGGCCGCGACGCGGGAGGCGGCGCTCCGGGGACCGAAAACGTTCTTGTGCGCAGGCGGGTGCGGTCGTCAGCATGGACGTATGTACAGAAGAACGGTCCACGACAGCTGACCGGCGGCGCCGGTGGCGGCGCCGGCCGGCCCGCTCAGTGCTCGTGTTCGTGCGCGGCCGCCTCGCCGGGCGGCGCCTCGCTCTCGCCGCTCTTCGCGGTCGCCCCGCCGTGCTCGTGCGGTTCGTAACCGGGGATCGTGCCGTCCGGCTTCTTCACCAGGAACAGCCCCACCATCCCCATGTCGGAGTGGCTCTGCACGTGGCAGTGGTACATCCACGCCCCGGCGCCCACTCCCTCCCCCGCGACGATCTGGAAGCCGAAGGAGTCCGCCGGGCCGGTGATCTTGTTGTCGATGACCCGGGACGGGTCGTCGGGGCCGGTGAGGATGCCGGTGCGGTTGTCCGCCCAGCGGTGACCGTGCATGTGGAAGGTGTGGTAGTACTCGCCGTGCGTGATCATGACGATCTCCACGCGGTCGCCCACGGTGGCCTCGAAGTCGGGGCCGGTGTGCGGCTTGCGGTTGTTGATGGTCATGTCGTTGAAGACGATCGTGTGCGTGGCGTCCGGCAGCACGTCCCCCTTGCGGCGCACGATCACCGGGCCGTACAGGCCGTTGCGGATGCCTCCGGTGCCGTGTTCGGTGCCGACGACGTGGTCGTGGTAGTGCCAGTAGCCCGCACTGCCCGGCCGCCAGGTGCCGTCGTCGCGGCGGCCCGGTTTGTGGGTGCGCCAGGTGTAGGTGCGGGTGCCGCCGGGCTCGACGTCGCTCTTGTTCATCGCGGTGCCGTCGCTGGAGATCTCGTAGTCCAGGCCGTGCACGTGCAGGCTGGCGCGCACGTCCATGGTGTTGGTGAACTCGATGTGCACCGTGTCGCCCTCGTTGAGTTCGATGAGCGGGCCGGGGACGGTCGCCTTGCCCTTCTCGAAGCCGTAGCCCATCTGACCGTCCGCCAGCTTCTCGGCGTACATCCTGAGGTGTCTCACCTCGCCCCCGGCCGGTGCCGTCCTCGCGGTGACCTCCTTGGCCGCGGGGGCGGCTCCCGCGACCTCCGGAGCGATGGACAACGATGTCGCGGCGGCCGCGCCGCCCAGCAGTACCCGTCGGTTGAAGCCTCGCCTGTCCATGCCGAACTCCCCACGCCGATACGGAATGTGCGCAGACCCAGGACCTGATTGGCTGTGATGAGCCTGTGGGACCGTACCGGTTGCCGCCGCGTTTATCCACACTCAGGACAAAGTTCGTTCGATTGCGGTCATACCTATTGGCGTACCGCGCAAAGAGGTCTAGCTTCCTTGGCGCTGCTGCCGTGACCGAGGAGGTGCCCATGCCCTTAAGAGGGTTGAGCGCGAGAAGAAAAGGGTGGGCGGCGTGCGCCACCGCCGCCTTCGTCGCCGCGGGACTGCTGGCCGGCCCTGCCGCCAGTGCACGTCCGGCGCCGGACCCATCCCTGACAACGATGTCGATCAAGTCGCCGCCCGGCGGCGCCAACGTACGGGTGCTGATCTTCTACGGTTCCGCCGCGGCCGGGGACGAGTCCCCGGTCGTGAACGCCGGCATCTCGGCCATCGAGCGGATCGGTCTCTCCGGGCCTGCCAAGGAGCAGTTCACGGTCGAGGCCACGGACAACGCCAACGTCTTCACCAACGAGAAGAAGCTCGGCCGCTTCAACGCGGTCGTGTTCCTGACCGGCGGCGGCGATGTCCTGACTCCCGCTCAGGAGGCTGGCCTGGAGGCGTACATGGAGGCCGGCGGCGGGTTCGTCGGTGTCCACGACACGGCCCGCGCGGAGCCGTACTCGGACTGGTTCACCGGTCTGGTCGGCGCCCGTCCGGCCGCCGGCAGTCCGGCCAAGGTCCAGCGGGCCACGGTCGAGGTCGGTGACCGGCGGCATCCGGCCACCAAGGACCTGCCGCTGGAGTGGAAGCGCCCCGACGAGTGGCTGAACTGGCAGAAGAACCCGTCCGGTGAGGTCCACACCGTGGCCAGGGTGCGCGAGTCGACGTACGCGCCCGGAACGGGCGCCAACGGGGCGGACCATCCGGTCAGCTGGTGCCGGGACTACGACGGCGGCCGGTCGTTCTACACCGGCATGGGCGGCACGGTGTCGTCGTACGACGAGACCGACTTCCGCACCCATCTGCGCGGCGCCCTGATGTGGACGACCCGGCTGTCGCAGGCCGACTGCAAGGCGACCATCAACGCCAACTACAAGGCCGAGCGGCTCACCGACCCCAACCAGCCCGGCCAGAACGACCAGATCGGCGAACCGCACGGCCTGGTCACCGCGCCCGACGGCCGCGTCTTCTACATCGGCCGCGGCGGCGCGGACTCCTCCCAGCCGGTGGTGACCGACTGGAACGACCCGAACGTCGGCAAGGGCACGGGCGAGATCCACGTCTGGGACCCGAAGACCGACAAGGTCACCCTCGCGGGCGCGCTGACCGTCTTCGGCAACAAGGGCGGCGGCGACGAGCTGACCAAGGTCGAGGAGGGCCTGCTCGGCATCGAGCTGGACCCGAGGTTCGAGGAGAACGGGTGGGTGTACCTGCACTACACCCCGCACTCCCAGATCAACCGGGACACGCACATGGCCGAGCGGCGGGTCTCCCGCTTCACCCTCGACCCGGCCACCAACAAGCTGGATCTGGGCAGCGAGAAGGTGCTGCTCAAGTGGCCGGTGCAGATCCACAGCTGCTGCCACGCGGGCGGCGGGATGGCCTGGGACTCCAAGGGGAACCTGTACATCGCCACCGGTGACAACAACTCCAGCGGTTTCAGCGACGGTTACTCCGGCAACAACCCGCAGCCCAACTTCAAGGGCGTGTCCTTCGCCGACGCGCGCCGCACCGCCGGAAACACCAACAACCTCAACGGCAAGATCCTGCGCATCCACCCGGAGCCGGACGGGACGTACACGCTCCCGGAGGGCAACCTCTTCACCGGCAAGGAGACCGCCGAGGGCGGCGGCAAGACGCGGGGCGAGATCTACGTGATGGGTGTGCGCAACCCGGCGCGCATCTCCGTCGACAAGAAGACCGACACCCTGTACGCGGGCTGGGTCGGCCCGGACGCCGGTGCTCCGTCGCCGACGTGGGGTCCGGCCAAGTACGACACGTTCGCCACCATCACCAAGGCGAGCAACCGCGGCTGGCCGTACTGCATGGGCAACAAGCAGCCGTACCGGGACCGGAACCTGCCGGACCCCTCGAAGCCGCTGGGCTGGTACGACTGCGACCACCCGAAGAACGAGTCGCCGAACAACGACGGCCTGGTCAACCTGCCGCCGGTGACCGGCAACAACATCTGGTACTCGCCGCAGGGCGGCGGCCCCGACTACCCGCGCGACGAGAACGGCGTCCCGTCGTACGAGCAGGACGAGGCCACCTACCGGCTGCCCTGGCTCAAGGGCGGCGGCCAGGCGGCGATGAACGGCCCGCTCTACCGCTACGACGCCGACAGCACCAGTGACACCAAGTGGCCCGCGTACTGGGACGGCAAGTGGTTCGTCGGTGACTTCTACGACGCCGACCAGCCGCGCAACGCGGTGCTGATGGACCCGAAGACGCAGGGCGACGGCGGTCTGCCGGTGCACTCGGAGTCCCTGAAGAAGATCGTGCCGATCGGCAACGACGGCATCAAGAACCTGATGGGCTGGAAGTTCGGCCCGGACGGCGCGCTGTACGTCCTGGACTACGGCCGCGGCTTCTTCACCTCGGACTCCAAGTCGGCCCTGTGGCGGGTCACCTACGAGGGCGGCGGCCCGACGCCGGCCGCCAACCAGCTGGCGAGGGGGACCGAGTGATACGCCAACGAAGAATGTGGGCCGCGCTGCTGGCCGGCCTGCTGATGGTGCTCGGACTGCAGGCGACGTCCGCCTCCGGGCAGCCCGCGAAGGCACCCGCCGCGGCCGCCGCCGACCAGGTGCTCACCTGGACGGCCGGTGACGACATCACCAAGTACACGTCGGCGCCCGAGACGGCGGTGGCCGGTCCGGCCACGATCGTCTTCGAGAACAGTGAGGCCACCGGCAACACCACCGGCATGCCGCACACGCTGACGTTCATGACCAGCGATCCCGCGTACAACCAGGACGTGCAGCTGAACATCCTGGCCAACCCGAACGACGCGGAGGGCGGCAAGCACACCGCCGAGGTCACCCTCACCCCCGGCAAGTACATGTACCACTGCACGATCCCGGGCCACGGCCAGATGACCGGCGTGCTCGTGGTCACCGAGGGTGGCGGCGGCGAGGACACCACGGCGCCCGCGACCTCGGCCGAGGTGGGCGGCACGCAGAACGCCGACGGCGCGTACGTCGGTTCCGCGACCGTGAGCATCGCCGCCACCGACGAGGGCGGCTCGGGCGTGGAGCGGATCGAGTACGCGATCGGTGCCGACGGCGCCTGGCAGCCGTACACCACGCCGGTCGTCGTCGACCAGGTCGGTGAACACGTGGTGCGTTACCGGGCGTTCGACAAGGCGGGCAACGCCGCCGAGGAGAAGAGCGTCACGTTCGCCGTGGCCGCGCCGGACACCGACGACACGACCGCGCCGGAGACCTCGGCGACGGTCAGCGGGGAGAAGAACGCGGACGGTGCCTACATCGACATGGCGACGGTGACCGTCACCGCCTCCGACACCGGTTCCGGCGTCAACACCATCGAGTACGCGGTCGGCGACGGCGCCTGGACGGCGTACACCGGGCCGGTCATGGTGCACGAGGTCGGCGAGCACACCGTGCGCTACCGGGCCACCGACAAGGCGGGCAACGTCGCCGCGGAGAAGAGCGTCGCCTTCACCGTGGCCGCCGCTCCCCCGCAGGACACCACCCCGCCGGTGACCGGCGCGACCGTGGACGGCACCAAGAACTCCGACGGCGCCTACGTCGGCAGCGCGAAGGTGACCGTGAACGCCGCGGACGAGGGCGGTTCCGGCGTCGCCGGTGTGGAGTACTCGCTGGACGCCGGGCCCTACCTGGCGTACACCGACCCGGTGGTCGTGGACCGGGTGGGCCGGCACACCGTGGCGTACCGGGCCAGCGACAAGGCGGGCAACACCTCCGAGCCGCTGACCGTGAGCTTCTCGGTGGTGGCGGGCCAGGTGCCGCCGCCGCCCTGCCCGGAGTACGACGAGCGCCAGACGGTGATCGTCGGCACGGTCGACTCGGGGGTGCCGAACCGGGTGACCAACAACCGGTGCCGGATCAACGAGATGATCGAGGACGAGAAGGAGTGGACGTCCCAGGCGCTGTTCCTCAAGCACGTCCGTGAGGTCATGGACGGCCTCCTGGACGAGGGCGTCGTCGACAAGCGGGAGTACCGGGCGATCAACAAGGCCGCCAAGCAGTCGAAGATCGGGCTGCCCGGCCAGACCGAGGGCTACCGCACGATCCTCGACGGCACCCAGGACTCCTTCGCCAAGTGGGAGCAGGTGGGCGGCGGTTCGTTCGGGCTGAACCCGGACGGGTCGATCACGTCCAGCACCGGCACGCCCGGCATGGGCATGCTGTGGTTCCCCGAGCGCAAGTACGGCGACTTCTCGCTGAAGCTCCAGTGGCGGGACGACGCGGCGGGTACGGCGAACACCAACGGCGGCGTCTTCGTGCGCTTCCCGCAGGTGCACGACCACCCGGAGGAGTCCCGGCCGGAGTGGGTCGCCATCAAGTACGGGCACGAGGTGCAGGTGTTCGACAGCCCGACCGGCGACATGTACAAGACGGGTTCCCTCTACGGCTTCGACCGGGTCGGCCTGGCCGGCGCGGGCGTGACGGAGAAGGGCACCTGGAACGACTACGAGATCCGGGTGGTGGACCAGCACTACTCGGTCTACCGCAACGGCGTGCTGATCAACGAGTTCGACAACTTCGGCGGCCAGACCTTCTACCCCGAGCGCTCGGACGACCCGGGCACCGACGGGCGGCGGTTCGCCTCCGGCTACATCGGACTCCAGGTGCACAGCACCTCGGACGTGGTCTCGTACCGCGACGTCCGGATCAAGGACCTCTAGGGGTCCGCGTCGTGGCTCAGTCCGGGCCGGGAGCCTTCTTCCTGGCCCGGCTGGGCTGGACCCGGCTCGGCTCGCCCGGCATCTTCGGATACTCGGGTGGGTACGGCAGATCACCGAGCCCGTGGTCGTGCTCGTCCTTCGTCGCCAGCTCCAGCAGCGCGTCGAGGGAGTACCTCGTGTCGTCCATGCCCGCGTGCACGTCGCCGAGTTCGGCGAAGCGCGCGGGCATGGTCGTGATGTCGAAGTCCTGCGGGTGCGCGACGCCCACCTCGTCCCAGGTCAGCGGGGCGGAGACGGGCGCCTTGGGGCGGGGCCGCACGGAGTAGGCGGAGGCGATGGTGCGGTCGCGCGCGGTCTGGTTGTAGTCGATGAAGATGCGCTCGCCGCGCTCCTCCTTCCACCACTTGATGGTGACCCGCTCGGGCATCCGCCGTTCCATCTCGCGGCCGACGGCGATGGCGGCGCGCCGCACCTGGGTGAAGGTCCAGCGCGGCTCGATCGACACGAAGACGTGGATGCCGCGCCCGCCGGACGTCTTGGGCCAGCCACGCAGCCCGCCGAACTCCTCCAGCACCGCGCGCAGTTCGTGGGCGGCGCGGGCGGCGTCGTCGTAATCCGTCCCGGGCTGCGGATCGAGGTCGATGCGCAGTTCGTCGGGGTGGTCGACGTCGTCGCGGCGCACCGGCCAGGGGTGGAAGGTGAGGGTGCCGTACTGGGCGGCCCACAGCACGGCCGCCTCCTCGGTGGGGCACATCTCGTCGGCGCTGCGCCCGCTGGGGAAGGTGATGTGCGCGGTCGGGATCCAGTCGGGCATCCCCTTGGGCGCGCGCTTCTGGTAGAACCACTCGCCGGTGATGCCGTCCGGGTACCGCTGCAGGGTGGTGGGCCGGTCGCGCAGCGCACGCAGGACGCCGGGGGCGACGGCCTGGTAGTACCGGGCCACGTCCAGCTTGGTGTACCCGCACTCCGGGAAGAACACCTTCCCCGGGCTGGACAGCCGCACACTCCGCCCGCCCGCCTCCAGCTCCACCGCTTCCGCCATGCGAGCCACGGTAGGCGCAGCACGGGGGCTTCGCATATCAGGCGTCCCGGGGCGAGGGCGTACAGAATCGGAGCATGGACCTGCCCGTCATGCCGCCCGTGAAGCCGATGCTCGCCAAGTCCGTGGCGAAGATCCCGCCGGGGATGCACTACGAGGCGAAGTGGGACGGGTTCCGGGCGGTCGTGTACCGCGACGGGGACGAGGTGGAGCTGGGGAGCCGGACGGGCAAGCCGCTGACCAGGTATTTCCCGGAGCTGGTGGCGGCGGTGCGGGAGCGGCTGCCCGAGCGGTGCGTGGTGGACGGGGAGATCGTCATCGCGCGGGACGGGCACCTGGACTTCGACGCGCTCACCGAGCGGATCCATCCGGCCGACTCCCGGGTGCGGACGCTCGCGGAGCGCACCCCTGCCTCGCTGGTCGTCTTCGACCTGCTGGCGCTGGACGACGCGTCCCTGCTCGACGTGGGGCTGGCCGACCGGCGGGCGCTGCTGGTGCGGGCGCTGGGCGGAGTGACGCCGCCGGTGCACGTGGCGCCGGCGACGGACGACATCGAGGTGGCCCGGCGGTGGTTCGAGCAGTACGAGGGGGCGGGGCTCGACGGCGTCGTCGCCAAGCCGCTCGATCTGCGCTACCGGCAGGACGAGCGGGCCATGTACAAGATCAAGCACGAGCGGACGGCGGACGTGGTCGTCGCCGGGTACCGCTTCCACAAGAGCGGGCCCGTGGTCGGCTCGCTGCTGCTGGGGCTGTACGACGACCGGGGGACCCTCCAGCACGTGGGGGTGTGCGCCGCCTTCACGATGAAGCGCCGGGCCGAGCTGGTGGAGGAGCTGGAGCCGCTGCGCATGGACGACGCCCGGGGGCATCCGTGGGCCGCCTGGGCCGAGGAGGCGGCGCACGAGTCGGCGCGGCTGCCCGGCGCGCCGAGCCGCTGGTCGGGCAAGAAGGACCTGTCCTGGGTGCCGCTGCGTCCCGAGCGGGTCGTCGAGGTGGCGTACGACCACATGGAGAACGGGGCGCGCTTTCGGCACACGGCCCGCTTCCGCCGCTGGCGCCCGGACCGGACCCCCGAGAGCTGCACCTACGCGCAGCTGGAGGAGCCGGTCCGCTACGACCTGGCGGAGATCCTCGGCGGGCCCTGACGCACGCGGTGGACCCTACGGCTGCATCAGGATCTTGACCGCGCCGTCCCGCTTCTTCTGGAACATCTCGTACGCGTGCGGCGCGTCCGCCAGCGGCACCCGGTGGGTGGCGAAGCCGTCGACGCCGAGCGGGTCGTCGTCGGTCAGGTACGGGACGATCTCGTCGCTCCAGCGACGTACGTTGGCCTGGCCCATGCGCAGCTGGATCTGCTTGTCGAACATGGTGAGCATCGGCATGGGGTCGGCCATGCCGCCGTACACGCCGGACAGCGAGATGGTGCCGCCGCGGCGCACCAGGTCGATCGCGGTGTAGAGGGCGGCGAGCCGGTCGATGCTGAACCGCTCCGCCAGCGGCCCGCCGATCGCCCGGGGCATCACCGCGGCGGCCTGCTGCACCAGCTTGGCCACGGCGCCGCCGTGCGCCTCGGTGCCGACCGCGTCGATCACGGCGTCGGGGCCGCGACCGCCCGTCCGGTCCTGGATCGCCGAGACGAGTTCCTTCTCGTTGTCGAAGGACCGCAGGTCGAAGGTCTCCACGCCCCGTTCTCGGGCCCGCTCCAGCCGCTCCGGCACGAGGTCCACGCCGAACACCTTGTCGACCCCCTTGAGGCGGGCGATCCGGCACGCCATGTCGCCGATCGGGCCGAGGCCCAGTACGGCGAGGCTGCCGCCCTGCGGGACGGCGGCGTACTCGACCGCCTGCCAGGCGGTGGGCAGCACGTCGGAGAGGTAGACGAAGCGGTCGTCGGCCGGGCCCTCGGGCACCTTGATCGGGCCGAACTGGGCTTGCGGCACGCGCAGGTACTCGGCCTGACCACCGGGGATCGCGCCGTACAGACGGGTGTAGCCGAACAGCGGGGCGCCCATGCCCTCGCCGGTGACCTGGGTGGTCTCGCACTGGGTCGGCAGCCCGGTGTCGCACATGTAGCAGTGGCCGCACGCGATCTGGAACGGCACCACCACCCGGTCGCCGGGCTTCAGGTTGGTCACCTCCGGACCGACCTCCTCGACGATGCCCATCGGCTCGTGGCCGAGGATGTCGCCCGGTGTCATGAACGGCGTGAGCACTTCGTACAGGTGCAGGTCGGAGCCGCACAGCCCGGAGGACGTGACGCGGATGACGGCGTCCGTCGGCTCCTGGATCTTCGGGTCGGGCACCTCCTCCACCCGCACGTCCCGCTTGCCCTGCCACGTCACTGCCTTCATCGCCCGCGCTCCCTCCGTCGCCGTGCGCGTCGGTTCTGCGTGCCCGCCGGGTACCCCGGGGCTCCCGTCGCCGAACCCGGCGGTCTTTTCGGCCGAACAGCGGATTATCTGCCCCGTTCCGTGCGCCGTATCGGATTCATTCAGGTATGGCACTAAATCCTTCAAGAAGCGCACAATCGATGACACAGGATGGGTGGACGGATGGCCGGAATGCGAAGAGGAACGCGCAGGGGGCGGTGCGCCGCACTGCTGACGGCGGCGGTGGCGGTCTCGCTGGGCGCGGCGGGCTGCACGGCGGGGCCCGGCGCGAAGGAGGACGGACGGGCGTCGCACGCGCCGCGACCGGAGCGGTCGCACAGCGCCGCCCCCGCTTCCGGACCGGTGCTCGCCGTGAAGGTGGACAACGTGCGCGGGGCCCGCCCGCAGACGGGCCTGGAGGACGCGGACGTCGTCTACGCCGAGCCCGTGGAGGCGGGACTGAGCCGGCTGATGGCGATCTACGCCACCGAGCTGCCCGAGTCGGTGGGGCCGGTGCGCAGCGCCCGCGAGTCCGACCTGGAGCTGCTCGGCCAGTTCGACCGGCCGGTGCTGGCGTTCTCCGGGGCGCAGAGCAAACTGCTGCCGATCATCGACAAGGCGCCGCTGCGCGCGGAGCCGGCGAGCGAGGATTCCGACGCCTACGTCCGCGCCGGGGACCGGCAGGCCCCGCACAACCTCTACCTGCGACCGGACGAACTGCTGGGGAAGCCGTCGGGGGCCACGGCCCTCACCACCGGGTTCACCTACGGCAAGGCTCCCGCGGGCGGCCGGGCGGAGTCCTCGCACACGGTGCGCTACCCCTCGGCGAGCTTCGCCTTCACCTGGTCCGACAGCCGGGACCGGTGGCTGGTCTCCATGGACGGCAGCCCGGCCCGCACGGCCGACGGCGGGCGGCTGGCACCGGCCACCGTCGTCGTGCAGCACGTGACGGTGCGCGAGTCGGACTTCCGCGACTTCCGCGGCAGCAATTCGCCCTACGTCGAGTCGGTGGGCTCGGGCGAGGCGGAGGTGCTGCGCGACGGGCGGGCGTACGACGCGACCTGGAAGCGCGGGGCGGCCGCGGACGGCACGACCTTCACCACCGAGGACGGCAAGCCGCTGAACTTCGCCGAGGGCCAGGTCTGGGTCGTCTTCGCCTGGCACTCCTGACGGGGAAACCCACGGTCAGCCCGGCGCCACCGCCGGCTCGGCCGGGTTGCGGAGCCCCTCCGCGGCGTCCGCGACCCGGCGGATCAGGTCGATGAACACCGCCTGCTCGTCGGCGGCGAGCGGGGCCAGGAACACCTGGTTCATCCGGGCGATGCGCACGCCCAGCCTGCGGTGGACGCGCAGCCCCTCGTCGGTGAGCCGGAGCAGGGACCGGCGGCCGTCCTGCGGGTCGCGGACCTTGTCGAGCAGCCCGCGGCGGCCGAGCCGGCTGACCACCTCCGCGATGGTGGACCGGTCCAGGCCCACCCGCTCCCCCACGGTGCGCTGGTCGAGCCCCGGCTCTGCGACGAGGGCGTTGAGGACGGCGTACTGCGGCGAGGTGGTCTCCTCGGAGACCATCGTGTTCCACAGCAGGTAGTGCGCCTGCTGCAGCCGCCGGGCCAGGTGGCCGGGGTGGGTGGCCAGATCGACCGCTGCCATGTGCACTCCCGTGGTCACTTTCGTAGGTGCACTGACGATACATGGCACCGCGTACCGGCATCCGGGAACGCCTCACACGATCTACCACGCATTTTGCGGGTCTTGACGCCCCGCCCGTCCGGTGGCAGCGTGTGGGCAATCTCGCTGGAATACTCAGTGCCCTGACTATCTGCTTCCGGGGCACACGGAAGAGATGGGGCTCCTCGGATGGACAAGGTGGTGGCCACGGCCGGTGCGGCGGTGGCCGACGTGGCCGACGGCGCGTCGCTCGCGGTGGGCGGCTTCGGGCTGAGCGGTGTGCCGAACGTGCTGATCCAGGCGCTGTACGAGCGCGGGACCGGCGGACTGTCGGTGGTCTCCAACAACTGCGGGGCGATGGAGTCCGGGCTGGCCGTCCTGCTGGCCGCCGGGCGCATCGCCCGGGTGACCGGGTCCTACATCGGCGCGAACAAGGAGTTCGCGCGCCAGTACCTCGGCGGGGAACTGGAGGTGGAGATGATCCCCCAGGGCACCCTGGCCGAGCGGCTGCGGGCCGGTGGCGCGGGCATCCCCGCCTTCTACACGCCCGCCGGGGTCGGCACCCAGGTCGCCGACGGCGGGCTGCCGTGGCGGTACGACGGGTCGGGCGGGGTCGCGCTGGCCTCGCCGCCGAAGGAGGTCCGCGAGTTCGACGGGACGGAGTACGTGCTGGAGCGCGGGATCCGCACGGACTTCGCGCTGGTCCGCGCGGCCAAGGGCGACCGGCACGGCAACCTGGTCTTCGCCAAGTCCTCCCGGAACTTCAACCCGCTGGCCGCGATGGCCGGCCGGGTGACGATCGCCGAGGTGGAGGAGCTGGTCGAGCCCGGCGCGATCGACCCGGACGCGGTGCACCTGCCGGGGATCTTCGTCCAGCGGGTGGTGGCGCTCACCCCGGAGCAGGCCACCGACAAGAAGATAGAGCGGCGTACGATTTCCGCGCCTCCGGCACGAGGGACGGTGACTTCCTGATGCCCTGGACGCGTGAACAGATGGCCGCGCGGGCCGCGCTGGAGCTGGCGGACGGCCAGTACGTCAACCTCGGCATCGGCCTGCCCACCCTGATCCCGAACTACCTCCCCGAGGGCGTCGAGGTCACCCTGGAGTCGGAGAACGGCATCCTGGGCACCGGCCGGTACCCCACCGAGGCCGAGGTGGACCCCGACCTGATCAACGCGGGCAAGGAGACGGTCACGGTACGGCCGGGCGCCGCCTTCTTCGACTCGGCCCTGTCCTTCGGCATGATCCGGGGCGGGCACATCGACGTGGCGGTGCTCGGCGCGATGCAGGTCTCCGCCTCCGGCGACCTCGCGAACTGGGCGATCCCGGGCAAGATGATCACCGGGATCGGCGGCGCGATGGACCTCGTCCACGGCGCCCGCACCGTCATCGTGGTCATGACTCACACCGCCAAGGACGGCTCCCCCAAGATCCTCGAGGAGTGCGCCCTGCCGCTCACCGGCAAGGCGTGCGTCAACCGCGTCATCACCGACCTCGGCGTCCTCGACGTCACCGACGACGGCCTGGTCCTGGTGGGGACCGCGCCGGGCGTGGACGTCGACGAGGTCGTCGCCAGGACCGATGCCAAGCTCGTCGTCGCGAAGAGCGCGGAGGGGATGAAGTGAAGGACGTCTACATCGTCGACGCGGTGCGCACCCCGTTCGGCAAGTACAACGGAGGCCTGTCGGGCGTGCGCCCGGACGACCTGGCCGCGCACGCGATCCGTGAACTCCTCGGCCGTACGCCCGGCCTGGACCCGTCCCGGATCGACGACGTGTACTTCGGCAACGCCAACGGTGCCGGTGAGGAGAACCGCAACGTCGCCCGCATGGCCGCCCTGCTGGCCGGACTGCCCACCACCGTCCCCGGCGTCACGGTGAACCGGCTGTGCGCCTCCGGCCTCGAAGCGGTGATCCAGGCCGCCCGTGCCATCGCGGTCGGCGACGCCTCGGTCGCGCTCGCGGGCGGCGTGGAGTCGATGACCCGGGCGCCGTACGTGCTGCCCAAGTCGGACCGGCCCTTCCCCGCCGGGCACACCGAGATGTACTCGACCACCCTGGGCTGGCGCATGGTCAACCCGGCGATGGACCCGCAGTGGACGATCCCGCTCGGCGAGTCGGCGGAGCTGATCGCCGACAAGCACGGGATCACCCGCGAGCAGCAGGACGAGTACGCCCTCGGCTCCCACCACAAGGCCGCCCGTGCCCAGGCCGACGGCCTGTTCGACGCCGAGCTGGCGCCCGTCCCGGTGCCGCGCCGCAAGGGCGACCCGGTGGACTTCGCCGCCGACGAGTGCGTACGCCCGGACGCCTCGCCGGAGGCGATGGCGAAGCTCGGGCCGTCCTTCCGGCAGACCGACGGGACGGTGACCGCCGGGAACGCCTCGCCGCTCAACGACGGTGCCGCCGCGCTGCTCCTGGTCGACGAGGAGGGCCTGCGGGCCACCGGGCGAGAGCCTCTGGCCCGTGTCTCGGCGACCGGCGTCTCGGCGACCGACCCGCAGTACTTCGGCCTCGCCCCCGTCGAGGCCGTGAACCGCGCGCTGGCCAGGGCCGGCCGGAGCTTCGCCGACCTGGACGTGCTCGAACTCAACGAGGCCTTCGCCGCCCAGGTGCTGGGCTGTGTCGCCGAGTGGCCCGAGTTCGACCCCGCGGTCCTCAACCCGCAGGGCGGCGCCATCGCCCTCGGCCACCCGCTCGGCGCCTCCGGCGCCCGCCTCGCCGGCACCGTCGCCCACCAGCTCGCCCGCAAGGGGAGCGGCACCGGCATCGCCACCCTCTGCATCGGCGTCGGCCAGGGCCTCGCCCTGGTCCTCGACCGCTAGTCACCCCAGGGACTCCCCCATGACTCTCACCCAGCACGACATCGACGCGGAGATCGCGGCCGAGCACGCCGCCTACGAGAAGCGGGTCGCCGACGGCGCGCCCGTCGAGCACCACCCGCGCCGCGACTACGCCCCGTACCGCTCCTCGGTGCTGCGCCACCCGAAGCAGCCGCCGATCGCCATCGACGTCACCAAGGACCCGGAGCTGGTGGAGCTGGCCTCGCCCGCCTTCGGGGAGCGGGACATCACCGACGTCGACAACGACCTGACCCGGCAGCACACCGGTGAGCCGATCGGCGAGCGCATCACCGTCTCGGGCCGTCTCCTGGACCGCGCCGGGAAGCCGGTCCGCGGGCAGCTCGTGGAGATCTGGCAGGCCAACTCGGCCGGACGGTACGCGCACCAGCGCGAGCAGCACGACGCGCCGCTCGACCCGAACTTCACCGGCGTGGGCCGCACCCTCTCCGACGACGACGGCTGCTACCGCTTCACCACCGTGCAGCCCGGCCCCTACCCGTGGCGCAACCACGTCAACGCCTGGCGCCCCGCGCACATCCACTTCTCCGTGTTCGGCTCGGCGTTCACCCAGCGCCTGGTCACGCAGATGTACTTCCCGAACGACCCGCTGTTCCCGTACGACCCGATCCTGCAGTCGGTGACGGACGACGCCGCGCGGCAGCGGCTGATCGCGACCTACGACCACAGCCTGTCCGTGCCGGAGTTCTCGCTCGGCTACCACTGGGACATCGTGCTCGACGGCCCGAACGCCACCTGGATCGAAGAAGGACGCTGACCCGCCATGACGAAGATCGACACCGGCAGCCCCGAGCAGGTGCTGCCCACCCCGTCGCACACGGTCGGCCCGTTCTACGGGTACGCCCTGCCCTTCCGCGGCGGCGAGGACATCGCACCCGCCGGGCACCCCGACACGGTCACCGTGCACGGGTACGTGTACGACGGCGAGGGCAACCCGCTGCCCGACGCCCTCCTGGAGCTGTGGGGCCCGGACACCCAGGGCGATGTCCCCACCGCCGACGGGTCGATGCGGCGCGATCCCGCCTCCGGCGGCTTCCTGGGCCGCAACGGCGTGGAGTTCACCGGCTTCGGACGCATCCAGACCGACGCGAACGGCCACTGGTACGCGCGGACGCTGCGGCCGGGCGCGCGGGGGCGGAGTGCGCCGTACGTCAGCGTGTGCGTGTTCGCGCGCGGGCTGCTGGTGCACCTGTTCACCCGGATCTACCTGCCGGGCGACGAGGCGGTGCTCGCGGCCGACCCGCTGCTGGCCCGGGTGCCGGCCGAGCGCCGCGACACGCTGGTCGCCGGGGACGAGGGCCACGGGACGTACCGTTTCGACATCCGCCTTCAGGGCGAGGGCGAAACGGTCTTCCTGGAGTTCCAGTGACATCACCTGCCGTCCCCGACCCCGCCGGGAGCGAACCCGACGCCGACACCGGCCTGCTCGCCCCCGGGTGGACGGGCTCGCCGGCCGCCTCGGCGACCGGTGACCGCGCGTACCTGCGGGCCCTGCTCGACGCGGAGGCGGCACTGACCCGTGCCCAGACCGCGCTGGGGCTCGCCCCGGCCGAGGCGGCGGACGCGGTGGACGCGGCCGCCGCCGACCCGGCCGCCTTCGACGCGCGCTCGCTCGCCGAGCGCGCCCGGGGCGGCGGGAACCCGGTCATCCCCCTGGTGGCCGACCTGACCAAGGCGGTCGGCGAGCCGTACGGGCCGTACGTGCACCGGGGCGCGACCAGCCAGGACATCCTGGACACGGCGACGATGCTGGTCGCCGCCCGCACCCTGGACCTGCTGCTGCCCGACCTCGCCCGTACGGAACGGGCGCTGGCCCGGCTGGCCGCCGAGCACCGGGACACGCCGATGCCGGGCCGGACCCTGACCCAGCACGCCGTGCCGACCGTCTTCGGGCTCAAGGCGGCCGGATGGCGCGCGCTGGTGCTGGACGCGCGGGACCGGATCACGGCGGTGCGGGACGCGCTGCCCGCCCAGCTCGGCGGCGCGGCGGGCACCCTGGCCGCCTTCGAGGCGTACGGCGCGACGGACCCGACCGCGCTGCCCGCCGCCTACGCCCGTGAACTGGGGCTGCGGGCACCCGTACTGCCCTGGCACACGCTGCGCACTCCGATCGCCGACCTGGCCGGGACCCTCGCCTTCGCCGCCGGGGCGCTCGGGAAGATCGCCGTGGACGTACTGACGCTGTCCCGGACCGAGATCGGCGAGGTCGCCGAGGGCGGCGGGGGCGGTTCCTCGGCGATGCCGCACAAGGCCAACCCGGTGCGGTCCACGCTGATCGCGGCGGCCGCCCGGCGGGCACCGCAGCTGGCGGCCACGCTGTACGGCTCGCTGGCCGCCGAGGACGAGCGGCCGGCCGGGGCCTGGCACGCGGAGTGGGAGCCGCTGCGGGACCTGCTGCGGCTGACCGGAGGCGCCGCCCGCGATGCCGCGGAGCTGGCCGAGGGGCTGCGGGTGCGCCCGGAGGCGATGCGGGCGCACCTCGGGCTCACCCACGGGCTGATCGTCTCGGAGCGGCTCTCGGCCGAACTGGCGCCGGTGCTCGGGCGGGCCCGCGCCAGGGAACTGCTCACCGAACTGGCGGCGCGCGCCTACGCCGAGGACCGCGATCTTGGCGAACTCCTCGCCGGGGTACCGGAGTTGCGGGACCTCGATCTGGCCGGCCCGACCGACCCCGCTCGCTACACGGGCGCCGCCGCCACCCTCACCGACCGTGCTCTGGAGCGACGTTGACGACCATGCTCAACCACCTGTCCGAAGGCCCCGCTTCCGCTCCCCCGCTGCTGCTCGGCCCCTCACTGGGCACCTCGTACGCGCTGTGGGACGCGGTGGCGCCCGAACTGTCCGTCCGGCACCGGGTGATCCGCTGGGACCTGCCGGGGCACGGAGGTTCGCGGGCCGACCTGATCGGGCCCGGCGCCACCGTCGGGGACCTGGCCGATCTGGTGCTGGCCCTCGCCGACTCGCTCGGGGTGGAGCGGTTCGCCCACGCCGGGGTGTCCCTGGGCGGCGCGGTGGGCCTGCATCTGGCCGTGCACCACCCGGAGCGCGTGTCCTCCCTGGCGGTCGTCTGCTCGTCGGCGCACTTCAACGGCGCGAAGCCGTGGGAGGAGCGGGCCACGCAGGTGCGCACGGAGGGGCTGGCACGGCTCGCGGACAGCGCGGACGCCCGGTGGTTCACGCCGGGGTTCACCGTGCCGCGGCTGGTCCGGGACCACCGGGAGGCCGATCCCGGTGCGTACGCGGCCTGTTGCGACGCGCTGGCCGCCTTCGACCTGCGGGAACGGATCGGTGAGATCTCCGCGCCGACCCTGCTGGTCGCGGGGCGCGAGGACCCGGCCACGCCGCCCTCGCACCTGCGGGAGATCGCCGACGCGGTGCCGGGCGCGACACTGACCGAGATCCCGGGTGCCTCGCACCTGGCGCCGGCCGAGCGGCCCGAGGCGGTGCTGACGGCACTGCGGGCGCACTTCGACGGTACGGCCCGGCGGGGCATGGCGGTGCGGCGAGAGGTGCTGGGCGACGCGCACGTGGACCGGGCGCAGGCGCGGCAGTCGCCCTTCACCGCCCGTTTCCAGGACTTCATCTCTCGCTACGCGTGGGGCGAGATCTGGACCGACGAGACGCTCTCGCGCCGCGAGCGCAGCATGGTCACGCTGACGGCGCTGGTCGCGCACGGCCACTACGAGGAGCTGGCCATGCATGTGCGGGCGGCGCGCCGCAACGGGCTGACGCCGGACGAGATCGGCGCGGTACTGCTCCAGACCGCGGTGTACTGCGGTGTCCCGGCCGCGAACTCGGCGTTCGCGACGGCCCAGCGGGTGCTGGCCGAGGAGGCGGAGGGCACCGCGGAGTGAATCCCCTCGGCGCGCTCTGAGGTCCCTCGGCGCGCCCTGAGGGACCTCAGCCCGCCCGGCCCACCACCGCCAGGGCCTCGCGGGCGCGGGCCGCGAGGCCGTCGGCGCCGCAGGACTCGGCCAGCGCCAGTCCCCGGTTCAGCTCGGCCGCCGAGCGGGCCGCGACGCCGTACTCCACGCGGGCGGCGGCGTGCTCGTACTGACAGGGCGACGCCTCCAGGTAGGTGGCGGCCTGGGCGGCGAGCCGGACCGCGCGCTGGCCGGTCTCCAGTGCGGCGGCACAGCGCAGGGCCTCTCCTATCGCGGTGTCCGTGCCGAAGCGCTCGGCCTGGCGGCGGGCGTCGGTGGCCAGCCGGGCGGCGCGGCCGGGGTCCTCGCCGGCCAGCGCCCGGGCCAGTTCGGTCGCCCAGGGGACGACCACCGGGTTGTGCCGGCCGCGCGCGGCGGCGGCCTTCTCGGCGGCCTCCAGTTCGTTGATCCCCTCCTTGGTGCGGCCGGTGGCGAGCAGCAGCCGGGCACGCACCGGGCGGGGGTCGGGCAGCACGATCGTCGACGGGTACGGCGGTGCGAAGCCGTACTGCTCGGCGACGGTCCGGGCCTCCTCGACATGGCCGCGGGCGAGCAGGGTGTCGATCAGGTTGCAGGTCGCCGACCAGTACAGCGGCAGTCCGCGGCCGACGCGTTCGGCGATGCGCAGGGACTCGCGCAGCGACTGCTCGGCATCCCTCAGGCGGCCCCTCCTGCGGTGGCCGAGGCCGACGTAGGCGTGCGCGAGGGAGAGGTGGCCGCCGCTCCAGCCGGCACTCTCGTAGGCGCGCAGGGCCTCGGTGAACAGTGCCTCGGCGCGGTCGAGCCGGTCGGCGTAGGCGTAGGAGCTGGCCAGCATCATCGGCAGTTCCAGGCCCCACTCGGTGTCGGTCCAGCCGAGTCCGGGTGCCAGGCGGCCGTTGACGAGGGCGCGGTCGCACAGTTCGACGACCTCCTCGGCGCTCTCGCCGTGGGTCATGGCGTCGAAGCCGCGCAGGATGAGCAGGGCGCGCTCGGCGTTGTCGCGGCCGGTGCAGGTGGCGGCGAGTTCGGCCAGGCGTGCGGAGCGGTGCGGCGAGGAGGTCTCGCCCGCGTGGATGCCCTCCCACATGTACTGGGCCGCCTGGAGCCGCAGGCGCGCGGAGGGGTCGGGGTTGCGGGCGGCCTCCGCCTCGACGGTGCGGACGGCCTCCTCCAGCTGGTCGTTGTGGAGCAGTGCCTGGGAGAGCCGGAAGACGGCGTCCACCCGCTGCTCGCCCTCCAGTCCGGGCATGGCGAGCGCGGTGCGCAGGTGACCGATGGTGGTGGCGGGCGCGGTGAGGAGGGTGGCGCAGCCCAGTTCGAACAGCACGCGTGCGTGGGACTCGGGCAACGGCGGTTCCTGCAGTGCCCGTTCGAGGCAGCGCCGGGCTGCGTCGGGGGCTCCGACGGCGAGGTGCTCGCGGGCGGCCTCGCGCAGCTGGGCCACGACTTCCTGGTCGTCGTCGGGGTGCACCTTGAGCAGATGGCGGGAGGCTGCCGCCGCACCGAAACCGGAGTCGGCGACCAGCTGGGCCGCTATGCCGTGCATCGCCGTGCGCAGCGCGTCGGGGATGGAGTTGTAGACGGCGGTGGCGATCAGCGGATGCACGAACTCCAGGTCGCCCGCGGACGGCTGCCCGGCGGTGGCGTCGGGCACGGCCAGGATCCGGGCGCCCCGGAGCAGCTCGGCGCAGCGGGCGGCGTCGGCGCGGTCCAGGGTGGCGAGCCTGGCCACCATGTCGACGGTGATGCCGCCGCCGAGGATGGCCGCGGCCCAGGCGAACCGGGTGGAGTCGACGCCGAGTTGCTCCAGGCGGGCGACGAGACCGCCGCCGCGGGCGGAGCGGTTCAGGTCGCGCAGTTCGGCGGCCTCCGCCTCGACGGGCTGCAGTTCGCTGTCCTGGACCTTCGCGAGGAGTTCGACGGTCTCGTAGGGGTTGCCGCCGGTGACGGCCCACACCTCGCGGCAGAACGCGGCCTCGGCGTGTGCGCCCAGCGTGGCGCGGGTGAGTCCGGCCGTCGCCTCGGGGGTGAGGGCGTTGAGCGGGGCGAGGGGCCGGCCGACGGCGGTGGCCGCCTCCAGGTGACGGGCGCTGTCCCCGCTGACGTCGCCGGGGCGGCGGGCGATGACGACCAGGACGGAGGTCTCGTCGAGCCGTTCGGCGAGCGCGGCGAGCCAGCGCAGGGTCTCCTGGTCGGCCCAGTGGGCGTCGTCGATCAGCAGCACCAGCGGCCACTCCCGGCGGGCGAGCCGGCGTACGGCGGCGACCAGGCCGTCGCACACGCCCTGCGGGTCGGCCTGCCGCTCACCGGGGTCCGCTATGCCGAGGGCGGGGCCCGCGATGTCGTACCAGTCGCCGAGGTACTCGCGGGCCTCCTCGGGGAGCATGGACACCAGGGCGGGCTGGAGCAGTTGGCGCACCACGTTGAAGGGGACGGACCTGAGGGTCTCGCCGCCGCGTGCCGACCAGACGGTGCAGCCACGGGCCTCGGCGATCCGGCGGGTCTCGGCGAGCAGCGCGGTCTTGCCGACCCCGGCCTCGCCGCGGGCCTCCAGCAGGGTGCCGGGGGACGAGCGGTCCGCGCACAGCGTGTCCACCGCGCGCGTGATGGTGGCGACCTCCTCGTCGCGCTCCCAGAGGGAGGCCGGGACGGCGCCCGCCCGCCGTACCTACGTCATCCCGCTACCTCCCCGAGTCGCCCGAATGACGTACAGAGCCTGAGCCTAGCCCTCCGATCGCGCAAGTGGTGGGCGCTCCGCCGACCAGTTGCCGTGAGGGGTGACATGCGGTAAAGCGTGAACGACGGACCGGGCCCGTCATCAGCGGCGGTGCGGCCGGGAGGCCGTCAACCTCGCGCGGCGCGCGGGGCGCCGGGCCGTCCGCAGGGCGGGGCGCGGCCGGAGTACGGCCGGGCCTCTCATCCGGCTTTCACCGACGCCTCATACGGTGGGCACATGACGCAGGCGACTCCTCCCGGGTGGTACCCGGACCCCGGACAGAAGAATGACGGTCCCGCCACCGAACGCTGGTGGGACGGCACGGCGTGGACCGACCGGGTGCGCCCCGCGGAGGCGGCCGCCGCATGGGCTCCCCCCGCACAGCCGCCGGGGCAACCGCCGGTCCCACCACCGGTGCAGGACACCGCGGCCGGGCCGTACCCCGTGCACCCGGGCTATCCGGGCATACCCGTCCAGCCCCCGTCCGCGCGACGGCGGCGGCTGCGCACCGGCATAGCCGTCGCGGCGGCCGTGGCGGTGCTGGCCGGCATCGGGGTCGGCGTGTACGCGCTGACCGACGACGGCTCGGGCGGCAACGACGCGGGCGCCGCGCAGCAGGACCGGCGCGGTCCCGGCGACCGGAACGACCCCTTCGGCGACTCGGGCGGGGGCGGAGGCGGCGAGGACGGCCGGTCGCCCGCGCCGGACTCCCCCGACCAGTCGGAGCCGCCCACGATCGACAGCGGCTCGGTGACGGACGCGTTCAGCGGGATCAGCCTGCCCATCCCGGACGGCTGGTCGGGGCAGGAGTTGCAGGTCGGCGCGCAGGTGACGTCGGAGGACGCCTACAAGTGCCCCGGCGACACCTCCAAGTCCTGCACGAAGGGCGGCGCCTACTCGGCCCCCGCCGTGCTCCTGAAGACCGAGGGCGACACCGCGGAGGAGGTCGCGAAGGCCGACATCGAGGCGAACGCCGAGGAATCCTACGGCGGCGAGTCCTACGGCGGGATCACCTCGCACGAGGAGCTGGCCTCCGAGGCGGTCACGGTCGCCGGGCAGAAGGGCTACCTGGTCCGCTGGAAGGCGGTCACCGCCAAGGGTGCCGACGGCTTCGTCGAGTCGCTGGCCTTCCCCTCGCCCGCCGACGCCGAGCGCATCGTCGTCGTCCGCTTCGGTGTCGACACCGACCAGAAGCAGACGGTCATCGACGAGATCACCAAGGGCATCGAGGTGGACACCTCGGGCGGCGGCGGAGGCGACGGCCAGGACGTCTGACCGGCCCGGCGGCGCCCGCAGAGGTACCGCGGAAAGACTGCCGGCCGGGTGGGGCGCCCTTCCGCTCAAAGGGTGCCCCGCCCGGCCGGCGGTGCGCGCCGCCCCCGTCCCCACGGTGCGGCGCGGGCAGGCCACCGTCCAGTCATCCCGTGGACGGCGGCCTGAGTCTCAGGGGAGGCCGAGCGCCGGCAGCACGACGGCCTCCACGAACCGGACGAGGTAGGCCGCGTCCGCCTGCTCGCCCTCCAGGACGGGCCGCATCCGCAGCATGCCGAAGAGCTGTGCCGGCACGTACTCCAGCGCCGGGTGGCCGGCCGGCACCTCTCCGCGGGCCACACCGCGCGCGAGGATCGCCCGCAGCGCGGCGATCTCCGGCTCGACGAGTGCCTCGCGCAGCGCGCACTTGAGCTCCGGATCCTCCATGACCGCGTGGCCGAGCGCCTGGAGCAGCCCGGTGTCCTTTCCCGCCCCCTCGCCCGCGGCCGCGGCCGCCTGACGCAGGTCCTCGGCGAGCGAACCGGTGTCGATGTCGGTGAAGCGCACCCGGCGGTTGGAGCGCAGGGCGGCGGCCACGAACTGGGGCTTGGTCTTCCACTGCCGGTAGAGCGTGGACTTGCTGCACCGGGTGCTGGCGGCGATGCCCTCCATGGTGACGGCGTCGTAGCCGCAGGAGCGGAGCTGGTCGAGCACGGCGTCGAAGAACTCCTGCTCACGCTCCGGCGTGATCTTGGAGCGGCGCGAGGTGCCGGCCGCTTCCGGTCGGTCCGCGTCCTGCGACGTCATCGGCCCCGCTCCTTCCCGTTTCCCGTGTGTCGTATGTCTATCGATACGCCAGTGTACCGGTACACCACCGTATCGGTACACTGGCGTATCGGAACGAGGTCGTATCGATGAGAACCGTCACACGGCCCCGTACCCGACCAGCAACACGCACCACCGTCAGCGAAGGGGCCGGGGGATGAATGCCCGCAGCGAGCCTGCAGAAGCGGGGCCGGACGCGCCCGCGCGCCCACCGCTCGTCCGTGAGCTCCTGCTCGTGGCCGGGCTCTTCCTGGTCTACAAGTCGGGCCGCCGACTGGCGACGGGAGAAACCGCCGAGGCGTTCCGCAACGCCCACCACGTGTGGGACTGGGAGCGGGCGCTCCGGCTGCCCGACGAGGGCGCGGTCCAGTCCCTGCTGCTGCACGGCGACACGCTGATACACGTCGCGAACACGTACTACGCCGCCGTCCACTTCCCGGCCACCGTGGCCTTCCTGGTCTGGCTCTACCTGCGACGGCCGGCGCACTACCTCTGGGCCCGCCGGGTGCTGGCCGCCGTGACCGGCGCCGCGCTGGTGCTGCACCTCCTCTTTCCGCTCGCCCCGCCGCGCATGCTGGCCGCCACCGGCCTGATCGACACGGCCCGGCTCTTCGGGCCCTCGGTGTACGGGCCGCCGCGCACCGACACGTTGTCGAACCAGTTCGCGGCGATGCCCTCGCTGCACTTCGGCTGGGCCCTGATGCTGGCGGTCGGTCTGATCGTCGCGACGCGGACCCGGTGGCGCTGGCTGTGGCTGCTGCATCCGCTGGTGACGCTGCTGGTCATCGTGGGCACCGCGAACCACTACTGGCTCGACGTGATCGTGGCCACGGCCCTGCTCGGCCTCGCGCTCGCCGTACTGCGGGTGCCCGAACGGCCCCGACGGCCGCGGTGCGCCCTCCCCCACCGGCGGCCCGAGGTCCGGCGCGGGTCGTCGGCCGAGCGGCCCGAGCTGGTCGGGGCGGGCCGGTGAACGCCGCCCTGGTCGCCGTACTGCTGTCGCTCGTCTCCGCCTGCGCCTACGCCGCGGCGGCCGTCGCCCAGGAGCGGCTGGCCTCGCGCGCCTCCGGCGCCGGTGCGCTGCGGATGCTGGTCTCCGGCGCCTGGTGGTGGGCGGTCGCGCTGAACGCCTCGGCGGCACTGCTGCACGTGGTGGCGCTCAAGTACGGACCCCTCACCGTGGTCCAGCCGCTCGGTGCGCTCACCCTGGTCGCGGCGGTGCCCCTGGGGGCGCGGCTGGCGGGCCGGCGGGTGAGCGCGATCGAGTGGCGGGGCACCGGGCTGACGCTGCTGGGCCTCGGCGCACTGCTGCTCACCGCCTCGGGGCCCGCCCCGGACGACGTGCTGAGCGTGCCGGAGGCGCTGACGGTGTCCGGCGCCACGGCGGCGCTGATCGGCGTGCTGTCGCGGCCCGGCGCCCGGCCTGGACTGCGGCACGCGACGGCGTCCGGGATCGCGTCCGGTGTCGCCTCGGCGCTCACCCAGACCGTGACGGTCGCCGTCACCGACCGGTCGGGCCCGCTGCTGAGCGTCCAGGTGATCGGCGTGGCCGTGCTGGTGGCCGCCTTCGCGACCGGCGGACTGCTGCTGTCCCAGACGGCGTACCGCGGCGGCCTCGGCGCCCCGCTGGCGGTGGTGACCCTGGCCAATCCGGTGGCCGCCGCGGTGATCGGGCTCTCCCTGCTCGGAGAACGGCTCCGGGGCGGCGCGGGCGGCGTGCTCCTCGCGCTGACCGGTGCGGCGCTGGCCGCCTGGGGAGTGCTCCAGCTGAGCCGGGCGGCCCCCGACCGGCCGGAGCTAGCCGCACCGGCGCTCGCGGGCCCGGGGCTCGCGGGTCCGGGGCTCGCGGGCCCGGCGCTCGCGGGTCCGGAGACGGAGCCGAAGGGACCGGCACCGGCGGGGCCCGGGCTGGTGCCCCGGCAGCCGGGGCCGGGGCACCTCACGCGGCTCTAGGCCCGTCCGGCCGCAGTCTCAGTCCGTGACGATCGCCGGGTCGCTGGTCCCCGGCCGGCCGTTCTCCACGTGCCCGGCGAAGCGGCGCAGGAAGGCCGGGTCGGTCTCGGAGGTGACCGTCACGTCGTACCAGCGCCGGCTGCGCGCGAGGCCGACGGTGTGGTGCACGGTGGCGCCGGGGCGGACGGTGACGGTCCGGGTGCGGCCGTCGTGGGCGTTCGCGATCCGGAGCCGGACCGTGCCGGCGCCGGTGTTGGTGAGGGTGAGCCGGAGGTCGTCGCCGCGGTGCCGTGCGGTGGCCTCGGGTCCGGCGGGTCCGGCGACCTCGTTGGCGCCCCGGAAGACCCGCAGGAAGCCGGCCGGGCCGTGCACGGTCAGGTCGTAGGAGCCGCCGGAGTAGGCCGAGTTCCAGGTGTCCGCGATGTTCTTGCCGGCCTCGGTGGTGTACGTCCAGGGGCCGTCGGTGCGGTTGCCGGAGGTGACGAGGAAGGCGGCACCGGCCCGGGGTCCGGAGGCGAAGGCCAGCGTGAACTTCCCGGCCGCGGTGTCCACGGCACCGTCCACGTGCGGGGCGTAGCGCAGCGGCCGGGTGGGGCGTGTACCGCGTTCCTGTCGGGGCATGCCGGGGTCCGCGGGCGGCGTCGGACGGTAGTCGGGGTGGCGTTCGCGGTCCGGCGGCTCGTAGGCGTCGGTGTCCGGCAGCCGGGCCGGGCGGCTGTCGGTGCGGGAGAAGTCGAAGGCGGAGGTCAGGTCGCCGCAGACGGCACGCCGCCAGGGTGAGATGTTCGGCTCGTGGACGCCGAAGCGGCGTTCCATGAAGCGGATGACCGAGGTGTGGTCGAAGGTCTCGGAGCAGACGAAGCCGCCCTTGCTCCAGGGCGAGACGACGAGCATGGGCACGCGCGGGCCCAGCCCGTAGAAGCCCTCGCGGTGCTTGGCGCTGCCCTCGAAGACGTCCAGGGAGACGTCGACGGTGGACCGGCCCTGCGCGGCGGACTTCGGCGGCAGCGGCGGCACCACGTGGTCGAAGAAGCCGTCGTTCTCGTCGTACGTGATGAACAGGGCGGTCTTCGCCCACACCGCCGGGTTGGAGGTGAGCGCGTCCAGGACCTGGGAGATGTACCAGGCGCCGTAGTTCGAGGGCCAGTTGGAGTGCTCGGAGAAGGCCTCCGGGGCGGCTATCCAGGAGATCTTCGGCAGCTTGCCCGCCTTGACGTCGGCACGGAGCCGGTCGAAGTAGCCCTCGCCGCTCTTCGCGTCGGTGCCGGTGCGGGCCTTGTCGTACAGCGGATCGCCGGGCTTCGCGTTCCGGTACTTGTTGAAGTACAGCAGGGAGTTGTCGCCGTAGTTGCCCCGGTAGGCGTCGTCGATCCAGCCCCAGTGGCCGGCCGCGTCGAGGCCGTCGCCGACGTCCTGGTAGATCTTCCAGGAGACCCCGGCCGCCTCCAGGCGCTCGGGGTACGTCGTCCAGTCGTAGCCGAGTTCGTCGTTGCCGAGGACCGGGCCGCCGCCCGCGCCGTCGTTGCCGGTGTGCCCCGACCACAGGTAGTAGCGGTTGGGGTCGGTCGAGCCGATGAAGGAGCAGTGGTAGGCGTCGCAGACGGTGAAGGTGTCGGCGAGCGCGTAGTGGAAGGGGATGTCCTCGCGGGTCAGGTACGCCATGGTGGTGGTGCCCTTGGCGGGCAGCCAGCGGTCGTACTTGGCGTCGTGGTAGGCGTCCTGGCCGTCGGACCAGCCGTGCGGGAGCCCTTCGAGGAACTGCATGCCGAGGTCGTCGGCCTCCGGGTGGAAGGGCAGCACCTCGGTGCCGTCGCCCTTGCGCTGGTGCCACACCGACCTGCCGTCGTCCAGTCGCACCGGATGCGGGTCGCCGAAGCCGCGGACCCCGCGCAGCCTGCCGAAGTAGTGGTCGAAGGAACGGTTCTCCTGCATCAGGACGACGATGTGCTCGACGTCCTCCATCGACCCCGAGCGGTGGTTCGCCGGGAGTGCCGCGGCCCGGTCGATGCTCGCGGACAGGGCGCTGAACGCCGTGGTGGCGCCCGCGAGTTGGAGGAATCTGCGCCGGTTCACTTCGGCCATGGGGGTGAGGGACCTCTCGCCTTGGGGGGTTCAACCGGCCGGACGGTGCCGGGTGATGACGGATTGCGCGCGAAAGGAGTGTTCCAGGAGCAGCAAACGTCAGGGAAGGGTCCGGTGGCGCTGGTGTGAAAGTCACCGGTACGCGAGGTGTGCCGGGCTCCCCGTCCGGGGATGGTCGCGATCATGACAGGCATGGACACGGAAGCACCGGCAGCCCCGACCCGACGGCCCGTACGCCAGTTGCTCGCCGCCTCGGTGGGCAACGCGGTGGAGTGGTACGACTGGTACGCCTACACCTTCCTGGCGACCTACATCGCGGACCAGGTCTTCCCGAAGGGCGCGGACAACTCGCTGGTGCCGCTGCTGTCGACGTTCGCCGTGTTCGCGGTGGGCTTCTTCATGCGGCCCGTCGGCGGGCTGCTGATGGGCGCGATCGCGGACCGGCGGGGGCGGCGGGCCGCGCTGACGGTCACCATCCTGCTGATGGGCGGCAGCAGTCTGCTGGTCGGGCTGACCCCGACGTACGCGGCGGCCGGGGTGCTGGCCCCGGTGGTCCTGGTCCTGGCGCGGCTGCTCCAGGGGCTGTCGGTGGGCGGCGAGTTCGCGGCCTCGACGACCTTCCTGGTGGAGTCGGCGGGGCCGGGGCGGCGCGGCCTGTTCTCCAGCTTCCAGTACGTCTCGACCACGGCGGGGCAGCTGGTGGCGTCCGGGATCGCGACGCTGCTGGTGGACACGCTGAGCGAGGACCGGATGAACGGCTGGGGGTGGCGGCTCCCCTTCGTGTTCGGCGCCGTCCTCAGCCTGGTCGGCTTCTGGATCCGGCAGGGCGCGCAGGAGACCCGCAGCACCGAGCAGCAACGGGCGCCGCGTCCGGCCCTCTTCGAGGCGCTGCGCCGTCATCCGCGCGAGTCCCTGCTGATCTGCGGCATCACGGCGGGCGGCACGATCGCCTACTACACCTGGACGTCGTACCTGCCGACGTACGCCGAGCTGAACGCGGGCGTGGCCAAGTCGGACGCGCTGCTCGCCGGGACGATCTCGCTGGCCTTCTTCGGGCTGCTCCAGCCGCTCGGCGGCCTGCTCTCCGACCGGTTCGGGCGCCGTCCCCTGCTGCTCTTCTTCGGTGTGGGCTTCGCGCTGCTGAGCGTGCCGCTGCTGCACTCCCTGCGCGACTCCTTCGCCGTGCTGCTGCTCGTGCAGTGCGCCGGGATGGTCCTGCTGACCGGCTTCACCTCCATCAGCGCCGCCGTCAACGCCGAGGTGTTCCCGCCGCGGGTGCGGGCGGCCGGGATCGGCTTCCCCTACTCGCTCACGGTGGCGCTGTTCGGCGGCACGGCACCGTACGTGGGCACGCTCTTCAAGGACCTGGGCCACTCCGGGATCTTCCCCTGGTACGTCGCCGTGCTGTGCCTGCTGTCCTCACTGGTGTACCTGCGGCTGCCGGAGACGGCGCACAAGGAACTGCGGCGCTGACACCGGGCCTTCGCGCCGGTCTCTCGCGCCGGGTTTCCCGCGCGGGGCCTTCCCGCCGGGCTTCCGGCCGGGTTCGGCTCACCGGTGCCAGAGGTCGCGCCGCAGGGCCGCCTCCGTGCCGGTGAGGTAGACGGCGGTGGCCAGCCACTGGGCCGCGTACTGGTCCAGGTCGTCCCCGGCCGGGCGGCCGAAGGCGTCCCGTGGACGGCGGGCGGCCACCGCGCCGAGCGCGGCGAACAGGTCCGCGCCGGTGGCGAACCCGCCGCGGCGCAGCGCGGCGGCGTGGGCGCCGCGGTCGCTGTCGCGCGCGGGTTCCGCGGTTGCTCGGCGTCCGCCCGTGACCGCCAGTTCGACCAGGTCGCGCACGCGCCGCAGCGGCGAGTCGACCGGACTGGCGTCGGCAGCGGCGAGCGGGGCCGGTGACGGGGCCGGGCCGGGAGCCGCTGCCGGGAAGTGCGCGTCGCACAGCCGGTCGTAGCCGAGGTCGGCACGGTCCCGCCAGTCCTCCGGGAGGCGGAGGGTCGCCGCCCCGGGACCGGGAACCGGCCCGACGGCCAGTGGGCGCAGGGTCGTGACCCGGTCGGGGTCGACCCGCCCGAGCACCCGTACCCGCAGCCCCGGGCACGCGCCCAGTCGCCGGAGGTTCGCGGTGTGCGCGAGGGCGGGATGCCGGTGGGCCGGTGCCAGCCGGACGGCCGGCCCCGGACCGTCGCCGGTGTCGATCCGGGCCAGCACCGCCTCGCCGTCCGCGGCGACGATCTCCACGTCGCACCCGGTCAGCGGCGGGGCGTCCCCGGTCCGGTCGGCGGCGGCGGCCGCGAACGCGAAACCGGCCCAGGGGCGTCCGGCGGCGAACGTGGCCCGGACGCCGGGCTCCGCGAGCAGGCGGCCGTCCGGGGCGACGACGGCCCCGGTGACGACCAGACCACCGCGGGACAGCCGTTCGTGATCGCTCAGGAAGGACCGGACGGCGACGTGGGCGGTGCCGGCGCGGCCGGCTCGCTCCGGTCCCCCCGGCGCTACGTCGGGGAGGGTGTACCAGTTGCCGGCGTCGTCGACGAGATGGGTGAGGACACCGCCCAGGGCACCGGGTCCGACGACCGGTTCCCGGCAGACGCCGTAGAGGCGCAGCGGCCCGTCGGGGCGGTGGTGGTGGACGACGGCGCCGATCAGGCCGGGGTCGGGGTCGGCCGCCTTCAGCCGGTGGGTGACGAGGAGGAGTTCCCGCAGGGCGGCGACCGACTGGGCGGGCCGCTGGACCCGGTGGGCGCCCTGCGGGTCGCGCGCGTCGCGCAGGTGGCGTACGACGTCCAGGGCCGCGCCCTCCGCACGGTGCAGGCCGGCCAGGCGTGCGGTGTGCGCGGCCCGGAGCAACTCGGCCTGCGCGACCGCGCCCGCCGCGGTCATCCCGGCCGCCAGGACGGCGGCGGCCGCCGTCCACAACCCTCGGCGGCGCGGACCTGCCCGGCGGAGGGGCCGCGCGCGGGAAGGGCGACCGGCGCGGTGGGCGGAGGCGTCTGGGCCGGCGGAGCCGTCTCGGCCGGTGGGGCCGGGTCCGCGACCGGGGCGGCGCCCAGGGCGGCGGTGCGGTGCAGGCAGCGCGGGGACAGGAGGCAGGTGCAGCGGGCCTGGTCCGGCGAGGTGATCGTGCCGGACGGGCCGGGGGTCAGGGTGACCAGCGCGTCCTCGCCGCAGCGGATGCCGTAGGTGCCGTCCTCGGCGGCGTCGGCGGAGGTGGCCGCCAGCGACTCGACGGCCGCGTCCAGTCTGCGGCGCAACCGGGTGGACAGGCCTTCCACCGCGGCGGCGAACACCTCCGGCGCGACCGGCGGCAGCGA
Organism: Streptomyces rubrogriseus; assembly: GCF_027947575.1. Taxonomy (NCBI): domain Bacteria; kingdom Bacillati; phylum Actinomycetota; class Actinomycetes; order Kitasatosporales; family Streptomycetaceae; genus Streptomyces; species Streptomyces rubrogriseus. The sequence continues at coordinate 5,455,425 of NZ_CP116256.1, forward strand.
GGGGGCGGTGCCCGGACGGGAACGGGTCATCGGGCGGCTCCACGGACCTGCGCGCCGACCCAGCGGGCGAGCGAGAGCGGGCCGAGGGCGGCCACCGGCATTCCGGCGGCCACGAGTCGGCGGGTGACGGGCACGGAGTAGCGGGGCGTTCCCCCGCCGTCCAGCGCGGCGCAGCCCAGCAGCCGGACGCCGGCGGACACCAGGGCCCTGACCTCGGCCAGCAGTCCGTCGACCGCGGCACCCTCCTCGAAGTCGCTGACGACCACCACCAGGGTCCGGTCGGGCACCTTCACCAGGGAGCGGGCGTGGGCGAGACCGGCCGCGATGTGCGTCCCGCCGCCGACCTCCACCTCGAGCAGCAGCGAGAGCGGGTCGGCGACCAGACCGGTGAGGTCGGCGACCTGGGTGCTGAAGGTGAGGAAGTGGGTGGAGAGCATGGGTGCTCCGCCCAGGACCGCGGCGGTGAGCGCCGACCAGACGACCGAGGTCTCCATGGAGGCGGAGACGTCGACGACCAGGATCAGCCGCCAGTCGTTCTGCCGTGCGGTCCTGGTCCGGAACACCGGCCGCTCGGGGACGACTTCGACCCGCCCGTCCTCCCGGCGGCGGATGTGCGCGAGGTTGGCCCGCAGCGTGCGGGGCAGGTCGAGGGGGCCGCCGGGGCGGCGGGTGGGGCGCGGGGTGGTCAGGCCCGTCAGGGTGGGGCGCAGGCGGGTGGCGAGTTCCCTGGTGAGTTCCTCGACCAGCCGCTTCACGAGCGGCCGCAGGCTCGCCACCCGCTGCTCGGGCATTCCCCTGGCCAGGGTCAGCACGGCGGACAGCAGTTCCACGGAGGGCCGTGCGGAGGCCGGGTCGAGCAGGGTGATGGCGTCCGTACGGCCGTCGGCGACGGCGCGTTCGAGGACTTCCTCCCGGATCTCCGCGCCGAACAGCGTCCGGAGGTCCTCGGCCCAGTGCCGGACGCTGGGCCAGCTGCGCGCTCCGCCGCCGGTCCGGTCGTCGTCGCTGCCTCCGGAGGGCCCGCTCGCGCCGGGTTCCGGTTCGCCGCCGTCCCCGCCCTCTTCGGTCTGCCGGCTCTCCTCGTCCGCCTCCTCGCCCTCCCGGTCGAAGAGTTCGTCGAGTGCCCGGGCGTACGGCCGCAGGGCCGCGGGGAGTCTCGCGGTGTCGCGGCCGAGCAGCAGCCGCCAGCGGTCCGCGGGCCCTAGCCGCGGGGCGCCGGCTCCGTGCGGGGTCTCGGCGCCGGAGGGCTCCGTCCGCGGCGCGGGAACCGACGTCTCTCCCGCGTCCTTTGCCGCCGGGGCGCTCACCAGGTCCGCCAGGCCCAGCTCCCGGAGCAGAGTGAAGCCCTCTCCGTCGGCCGCGGCCCACCGCCCGACCAGCGCGGCCGGCGCCGGGAGCCGCAGGTCGGGCCGGTCGCCCAGGCGGTCGGAGACGGCCGCGAGGACACGGGTCCGGCCCTGCGGGGTGAGCGCCCGGAAGCCGCCGCGCAGGGCGTACAGCCGGTCGAGGAAGCCGCGGTCGCTCATGGTCTCGACGCGCTCGAACAGCGGGTCGAGGGCGGTGGACGCGGACTCGATCAGGAATCCGGCCGCGACCAGCACCCCGGTGAGCCGGCGTTCCAGCCGTCGCCGTCCGTCGGGCCCGGTCGCCGTGTCCACCCAGCCGGCGAGCCTCGTCCCGAGCAGGTCCGAGCCGTCGAGGTCCAGCAGTACCCGGGCGGCCTGGGCGGCGCCCTGGAGGAGCGGGGAGCCGCTGCGGGAGAGCGCGTACAGCTCGCCGTCCAGCCGCAGGCCGAGCCGGTCCGCGGCGCTGCGGACGGCGAGGGTGACGACCGCGACGGCGTCCCGGGTCTCGTCGCTGCCCGCCAGCCCCGGCAGGAGGCGGACGGCGGCGTCCAGCAGGAGGCCGGCGAGCCGGGCCGCCCGGATCCGGACGGGTTCGCTGGTGCCGGGCAGGTGCCGTCGGTGGATGGACTCCAACAGGTCCAGGGTATCGAGGAGTTCGGGCAGTGCGGCGGCGCCCGGCAGGACGCGCTCGGCCTCGGTGAGGCCGTCGTGGAGCAGGTCCGTGAGGGCGCACCGGGCCGCGGCCCCCAGAAGGGCGACGACCCGGGCGGGGGTGACCCGCCCGGCCTCGGCCGCCCTGCGGTGGTTTTCCCGGAGGGTGCCGTCGGCCGCCTGGGCGGCGGTCACCCCGCGCACGCCGACGAGGTCGAGGCGGGCGGCGACCGACGGGGTCCAGGCGGCCCGCCACCGGGTGGTGAGCGCACCGCCCTCCCCGGCAGCGGTCACCTCGACGGGCTCCGCGTAGCCCACCCCGCACTCCCGCAGGCGCTGGAGCAGGATCTCGCGCCGGGCGTCGAGCGTGGTGCGCAGCGGCGTGAGCCGGAGGTCCCGGCCGCCCGGGTCGGGCGGGCCGGGCAGCCGCAGCGCGGCCAGTTCGGCCTCAACCCAGGGCCCGAGTCCGGAGCGGGGGGTGCCGGGCGCGAGGCGGCCGCGTCCCGTGCCCACCAGGACGGCGCCCAACTCCCGGTCGAGGGTCCGGCCCCGGCCGAGTACGGACGTCACCGCCTCCACCAGTTCCCGGCGGCCCGGTGCGGGCAGACCGCGCAGGGTGCCGAGGTCGCCGGCCATCCGCAGCGCCTCGACGGCCTCACCGGTGCCCGCCGTGTCGCCGGACGCGCGGATCTCCCGGCACACCTCGGTGAGGAACCCGGCGGCGGCGGCACGGACGCGGCCGGGGTCGCCACCGGCGTCGAGCACCGCCTGCCGCCAGCGCGGGGCGCGGATGCCGGCGGGGTACCCGGAGCCGGGGTCCAGCTGGGCGAAGGCGTACGGCACGAGGGACGTGACGACCGGGGAGCCCGGCCCCGGGTCCGGCGCGGTCTCGGCCACCGTCCCCCAGCCGCCCTCGTCGGACAGTCCGGGTACGTGGAAGGCGCCGATCACGGCCGCGACCCGGCGCTGCCCCCGGGCGGCGAGGGTCCGGCGCATGTGTGCCTCGCGGGCGAGGTCACCGGCACCGATCCCGGTGTGGGCCGCGGTGTCGTCGCGCAGCGCCCGCCCGAAGGCGAGGGCGGCGCGGCGCACGGCCTCGGGAGCGCTGCCCGGCGCCAGTGCCTCGACGGTGCGGTCCCACAACTCGTCGGCGTCGACCGCGGTTCCGTCCGGCGGTCCGCACGACCATGCCCGGTCCGCCAGCGGCAGGTCGCAGCAGACCACCTCTGCGCCCCGTTCCCGCGCCCAGCGGATCGCCGCCAGCTCCGGCGAGAAGTCGGCGAGCGGGTAGAGCTCCAGCCGGCCGTCCTGGTGGGCACCGCTCAGGGCCACCGGCGCCACGGTCCGCGGATCGGCGAGGTACGGCAGCCAGGGCTGGAAGTCGGTCGGCAGTTCCACGCAGACGACCTCGGCGTCCGCGGCGTCCAGCAACCGGGGGACGGCGACCGCCAGTGCGGGACTGTGGTGGCGTATGCCGATCAGGTACGGCTGCGTGTCAGCCGTAGGCACCACCACATCGGTGGCGGTCTCTTTGCGTGCGGTCATGGGTCCAGGTGCGTGGGCGTGCGGGGGAGGCGGTGGGGACGGCCGCCCGACGGCCGTCCCCACCGGTGGCGGAGGTCAGCGGCGGCGCCTGCCCGGCCGCGGCACCTCCAGTTCCTCCAGGCGCGGCCCGTCCCCGTCCTGGATGCGCTGCCAGGCCTCGCGGTACAGCCCGGCGACCGGCCGGGTGGGCACGACGACCCCCAGGACGGGCGCCTCGCCCTCCAGCAGGTCGTACATCGGCAGCTTCCACCGCTCCAGGGGGAGGTGCGGGTTCGGCGGCTGGGTCCAGCCGCCGGGCAGGAACAGCGAGCGTCCGGCCTTGGCACGGCTGCCCTCGACCACGAGGTCGGTGGCGGCCAGTTCGGCGCGGGCCGCGCGGAGCCTGGCCGTTCCGCCGCGCTGCCCGCCCCAGCCGGTCCAGCGGGCGGTGTTGCGGTCGGTGGGGTCCGGCATGGCGAGCAGCATCAGGTAGAGGACGGCGGCGTCCTCGCCGATGCCGTACCGCTTGGCCGCCTCGCCGACCAGGTCGGGCACCGAGCGGGCGGGGTCCTGGGGCCACCACAGCCCGTCCGCGTCGCACTCCCCCGCCATCGGCCGGCCCGGGTCGGCGAGCAGTTCGGCGAACGGCCGGTCGTGGACCAGGCGCAGTGCGGTCTCCTGGGCGTTCGGCCGCTCGCCGGTGTACAGCGCCGCGAGGTGGGGGTCGTGACCGGCGGCGTCCAGCAGCGCCGGTCGGATGGCGGGGAGCGGTTCCGTCCGCTCGGTGCCCAGGACGACCGCGCCGTGGCGTTCGAAGCCGTCGCCGGTCTCCGCGGGGTCTCCGGCGGCCCGCCGGAACGCCTCCCAGTCGATCCCGCGCCGGTCGACGGCGAGCAGCAGACCGGGGTGGGCCAGTCGCTCGCGCAGTGCGGTCAGTACGCCCGGCAGGATGGCCCGCAGCGGGTCGCCGGACGGGAGCCGGTGTGCGAGCCACGCGGCCAGGGCCACCGACCCCTTGAGGACCGAGCTGTCGAAGCGGGGTGCCTGCTCGGCGGTCTCCAGGTAGTAGCGGCCGAAGCTCCAGGTCAGGTCCGTCGTCAGACGGGGCTCGGTGGCCAGGTCCGCGAAGCCCCGCAGGGCGTCGGCGGGTGCCCAGCCGACGGGTTCGACGGCGCGGACGGCGTCGTGCAGCACGTCTTCGGGCAGCGGGGTGCGTCTGCCCAGCCGCTGGTTCCAGACCTCTGCCGCGCGGGCGGTGTCGGGGCCGTGCGTCCAGAGCCGGGAGGGTTCGGTGGGCAGCAGAGCGGCCACCACGGCCCGCAGGGCGGCGCTGTCGAGCTGTCTCAGCTCGTCCTTGGACACGCGGGCGTCGGCCGACTTCACCCCGATGACCTTGAGGGTCGCGGAGGGCACGCTCGCGCGCTTGTCGTCGGTCTGCGGCATGCCGGCGAGCACCAGCCGGGCCATGGTCGGGGTGACGCCGGTGAGCCGGGAGAACTCCTCGGCGGCCTCGGGGCGCCAGGGCACGGGGCCGCGCTCGGCCAGTTCGGCGCGGAGGGCGGCGACCCAGCCGGGCGCCCGGGCCGGCTCCGGCACGAACGGCTCCTCGGACACCGGCGTGTAGGGGGCCGGCGTCTCGAAGCGGCCGGACGGGTCGTGGTAGGCCGCGCCGTAGTGCTTGCCCTTGACCTCGTGGGGTCCGTACTCGCGGACGAACTGGTACCAGTCGTCGGGGAAGACGAGGAACGCGCCGCCCTCCAGGTTGAGCACGGTCCCCCTCGTGTACCCGTAGGTGTCGCCCGGCCCGTCGAAGGTGTCGGGGTCGAAGGCCAGGTGCACCCGGCGCCAGTGGCCGGGGTCCAGCTCCGTCAGCCCGTGCGCGTCCAGTTCGCCGAGGAAGGTGTCCAGGGCCTGCCGGTGCTCCTCCACGGTGGCTTCCGAGGCCGCCCGGAGCGCCAGTACGGCGGGCAGTTCGGGCAGCGCCAGTCCGTTGAGGTGCTCCAACGGCTCCTGCTTGGCGAGCGACAGGTGAAATACGCCCGCGGGAGCCGGTTCGGCCAGTCCCTTCATCGACCGGGCGAGGAGCTGCGGCAGCTCGAAGAGGCTGTGCTGGAAGTCGTAGTACCAGCGTGCGTCGCGTTCGGTCAGGCCGACGCCGTTCAGCGCGGAGGCGAGCAGGCGGTCGCCGAGCGCGGGCCGCGGTTCCTCCGGGGTGACGCCCCGGACCGCCGAGTCCAGCCGGGCGAGCAGCCCGTCCAGGACGCGCTGCTGCTCGGCGGCGTAGCGCGCCACGCCGGTGATGCCCCGGAGCAGCGCCTCGTCGCCGACCTCGGGGAAGAGCGTGCGGACGGGTCCGAGCACCGCGTCCCGGTCCGCCGCCCCGTCCCCGGCGGTCTCGGCGACGGCCGCCGCCAGCAGTGCCGCCGCGACGTCGTCGCCGACCCGGCGGAGCGCCGCGGAGCCCTGCGGGTCGCGGGGCCGGAGCAGGTGCCAGTAGCGCAGGGGCGGCAGCAGAGGGGTGCCCGCGGAGAAGGGACCGGCTGTCTGATCACGATTGAAGCGGGCGAGCACCGCGTGGTCGGAGTCTCGCAGTTGGAGGTCGCTCGACCATCGCATCACGGTGACGACCCGGTCGGAGCCGGGGAAGACCAGCGCGTTCTCCGGGCTCCCGCCCACGCGCCACGGTACGACGACCGAGCGGCCGGCCAGGTCCTCCCCCTGCTGCGAACCATCAGGCCGGATGATCACCCGCCAGCCGAGCAGCCCGTCCACCGGGGCGCACACCGGGCCCGGTTCGGCGGACGGGGCGGGCAGCAGCCACGTGGTGCCGAGGGTGCTGCCCTCCGGTGCGGCGCGCAGCCCCTGGGCGAACCAGTCCGGACCGCCGCGCTCGCCCATCGTGTCGTCGGCCGGGTCGTAGGCGTGCCAGGTGCTGTTCTGCCGGCGGGACCAGTCGTCGATCCAGACCCAGTACGAGGTGCCGTCACCGATCACCCGACGGCGCCACGGGACGTGGGTGTCCCCGGGCCGCAGCACGCGGTAGCCGCTGGTCCTGCCGCCCCCGGCGAACGGGAGGGAGACGGGCGGCATGCCGTTCGTCCCGCCGCTGCCGTCCGCGTGGCAGGCGTAGGAGGAGCGGACGTCGCCGACGAGTTCCGTGGGCGGCGAGATGCCCGTGTCGGGGTGGTACCAGTAGCCGTGCGAGGTGGACGTGGCGGACACGTACCAGGAGACGAGCAGTCCGCCGTCCACGTACCGGACGTCGGGGCGGTCCGCGTCGTCCGGCAGGCGCAGTTCGTGACTGAGGACCGTGCCCCGCGCGCCGAGTACCCGCGCGTACGTGCCGTCGAGGACGACGAGGTACGGCCATGCCTCGGCCACGCGTGTCGCGCGGGCCCTCTCCGGGGAGGCGGCGGAGCCGATCGCCTCGTCCCAGGCGGGCCAGCCCAGTTCGTCGACGATCCCGTTGCGCAGGGCGCGGGCGAGCACGGGCGCCATGCCGGTGCCCAGGGCGTCCCGGACCTCCTGCTCGGCGGTCGCCATGATCTCGCCCGGCAGCCAGTTCAGGGTCTCGAACGGGCCGCTGTTGAGGGCGAAGTCGCCCAGTCCACTGGTGAGGTAGCCGCGGCTGACCCCGGCCACCCATTCGGCGAGCATCGGGCGGCCGCCCGGCGACTCGGCGAGCCGGGTCACGGTGCGCTTGTCGATGCCCTCGCGCTCGTAGGTGGGGCAGCCGCTCTGGAACACCTCCCGGAAACGGGTGTCGGCCTCCAGGGCGAGGAGGTCGCGCCGTTCGTCGAGGTCCGCCCAGTCCTGGAGGTTGAGCCACGGGCGCTCCTCGGGGTCCCCGACCGGGATGGCCAGGGCGAGGAGCTGGTCGAGGAGGTTGACGTCGCCGACGGGGGGCGGCAGCGTGCCGCCCTCGTCGTGCAGTTCGGCGCGGAGGGCACCGGCCATGCGGTCGAGGAGGGGGTACAGCCCGGACGGCGCGATGCTCCGCTCGTGGGTGCGGCACAGGGCGAGGAACCGGCGGGTCCAGCCGGCGGTGCCGTCGGGCGACCGGGCCTCGGCGGGCAGCGTGGCGTCGCACAGTCCCTCGGTGGCGCCGGTCTTGTCCAGCAGGTCGAGCCACTGTCCCAGCTCCTCGTGCTCCCACTCCGAGGGGAGCAGTCCGAGCAGGGTGCCGCGGGCGGCGGGTTCGCGCCGGGTCAGTTCCAGCAGGGCGGCCCGGTGCGCCTTCCACCAGCCGGGCGGTGCCTTGCGGGTGCCGGGCAGCGGCAGCACCTCGCGCAGGTAGGCCATCTCCTCGGCGAGGGCGTTCCTGCCCGCGACGGCCTTCGCCAGCCTGCGCAGATCGCCCGCGCCGGGGCTGGACGGGGCCACGCCGTGCGCGGCGAGCCGGACGAAGAGCCCGCGCAGGTGCCGGAAGGCGGTGGCGGCCGGCACCCGGGACGAGAGTCCCTTGGCGTAACTGGAGAGCACCTTGGTCGGCATGGCGTCGGCGAGGGCGAACTCCAGGAACACCGCGTCCATGCGGGCCTCGTCGAACGGCAGGGCGTGGGCCGTCTCGGCCTTGCGCGCGTTGACGAACATCTGCGAGGCGTAGGCCTTCTCGCCGGCGGCCAGGAACACCCGGCCGGCCTCCTCGTAGAAGGTGGGCAGGAAGTGCGGCACGGAACCCGCGAGGCGGGCTCCGATCGACTCGTAGGTGGCGCGGGCCCGCTTCGCCCGGGAGCGCACCGTCCTGGCGACCTTGTTCATCTCCTCGACCAGGGACATCGCGAGGTGGCCGTCGGTGGGGTGGCGGACCAGCACCCACTCGGGGAAGCCCATGGCCCGGTGCTGTCCGACGCCGACCTCGACCGGCTCGCCCACGGGCAGCAGCCCGAGGAACCCGCCGCCGTCCCCGCCTGCCGGGTCTCCCGCGGCGGGTTCCGTGCCGGACGGGTCGGCGGGCGTCAGGCGTACGACGATCCGGTCGTCCAGCCCCGGATGCCGGTAGGCCCGGGTGAACACGGGCACGGCGCGGTCGCCGCCCCCGGTGGTGCCCGGCGGCAGTACCGCACCGGCGCGCAGCAGCTCCTCCACCTCAGCCGCCGCCCCGTCCCGGGTCGTGCCGTCGCTCATGATCGTGTGCCTTTCGTGGGTGTGGTACGTACCGCCGCTGTGGCGTTCACTCGGCGCCGTCCGTGGGCACGGTGCGCCCGGCGTGCAGGGCGGCTGCCATGCGCATGCCCTCGGACCAGGCGACCGGGCCGACCTCGCGCAGCGGGAGGTTTCGGTACTCGTCCTCGTGGCTCCAGACCAGAGCGCCGGTCCAGGCCTTCTCCTCGGTGTACGGGTCGCTCATGCCGACGGAGACGGTGACGATGCGCCCCGCGTCCCGGACGCGGTCGACGATCCGGCCCCCGGAGACCTGGTAGCCGAGGGACGTGGCACGGGCGGAGAGGTGGAACCACGAGCGGTACTCGGCACCCGCGAACTCGGTGACCACGTCGGTGTCGCCGTCGCAGGAGTCCCCGGGCGCCGGCCAGGTGGCCCGGTGGATCTGCTCCACGCCCTGCACCACGCCCGACTCGGCGGCGAACGTGCGCAGTTCCTCCAGGTCGGGGAGGAGGACCGGGTGGGGCATGGTCACCGTGCGGGAGGTCAGGCGGACGGTCTCCCCGTCCAGGTTCACCACCCGCAGTCCCTGCGACTCGTCCGCGTCGCGCAGGAAGCCGACCTCGTCGGGGCCCTCGCCGACCACGACGATGTCCCGCAGGGCCGCCTGCCATGCCTCGTCGGGCCAGACCCGCGCGAGCAGCCCGGTGGGCACCGGGAGCGAGGACACCATCCAGTTGTCGACCTGCGCCGCGCACTCGGCGGCGTGCCGGTCCAGCCACTCGGCGAAGCGCTGGAGTTCGACCACCTCGGGGCGGTCCCGTATCTCCGCGGGCAGCGTCCGCTCCCGCTTGCCCTCCGCCGGGGACTTCGCGGACGCGGGCCGCGCCACCACCCGGCCCTCCACCAGGGCGACTTCGTACGTGTCGCCCGCTGCCAGCCAACCCATCAGCTCTTCGCCTCTCCCACTACTAGGTACACACGGCACAGCACACGGGGCCCTGAATCGGCACGCTCCGCTGTGGCGTTGGCCAAAGACTAGGGGCACCCACCGACAGCCACGGGAGTCGACCGCGCGGTGCCTTTCGCGCCAGATTGGACAGCGGCGGTTTTCGGCCGGGCCCGCTGCCGCCCGGACCGCGGGCCGGGCGGGCCCGGCTGGCGGGCGCGGCCGGCCCCGGGCGGCGGAACCCGCCCTGGCCAGGACGCCAGTGGCCGCGACGCGAAGCCGGCGGACTCTCGTCGGTTCCCGCACGGGCCGAAGCCGTCCGCGGATTGGTGTGTTATCCGCCCTTCTTCGCTGCCGCACCCGTCTCGACCGTCCCCCGACAAGGCTCTGACGACGGCGAATTGCCTCCGATGCGGTTCGCACGTGCGTACGTGTCGTGTTCCGCCGTCCCGGATGGGGGCACATGGCCGATGGCGCGGGGGCGCGCGGAGCCCGGCGGCCCGAACGGGGCCGCCGCTGACAAGGGGTGGGGGAGATGGTTCGTATTGCCGTGGTGCACGACGAGGAACTGCTGCGGTCGGCACTGGTGCAACTGCTCAGATCCGACGACACGCTGGACGTGTCGTCGCACTGTCTCGACGCCGACGGTCCGGAGCTGACCGGGGCGTTGCCCGCCGACGTCTGCGTCGTGGACGGAGAGTGCCTGACGGGGCCGGAGGACGCGGGAGCCGGACGCCTGCGGGCCCGGTACGGGGACCGGCTCGTGGTCCTGGCGACCGCCAAGCGGCCGGGAGTGCTGCGCCGGGCGTTCGACGGAGGCGCCCTCGGGCTGGTCGACAAGAACGCCCCGGCCCATCGGCTGATCACCGCCGTGCACACGGTCGCCCAGGGCGAACGCTTCCTGGACGAGACGCTCACCGTGGCCCTGCTGAAGGGCGCGGAGATGCCGCTGACCACGAGGGAACTGGGCGTGCTGGCCCTGGCTTCCCAGGGGGCGCCGATCGCCGAGATCGCGGCGCGTTTGCACTTGTCCCGGGGGACGGTCCGCAACTACATGGCCACGGCGGTCCGGAAGGTGGGTGCCCGCAACCGCGTCGACGCGATCCGCATCGTCCAGAGCGCCGGCTGGACCTGACGCGTCATGAGTTCCAGTGCCCCGTCAGGTCCCGGTAGAGAGGCGAACGGCCCAGCAGCTCGGCGTGCGTTCCGCACTGCGCCCGTACGCCGTCCAGCACCAGGATCCGGTCCGCACGGACGGCCGAGGACAGCCGGTGCGCCACCACGACCAGGGTTCCGGACCGCCCGGCGAGGGCCTCCTCCGCGCGGGCCTCGGAGGCCGGGTCGAGATGGCAGGTGGCCTCGTCGAGCAGCAGCAGGGGGGCGGGCGACAGGTACGCGCGGGCCAGCGCGACCAGTTGCCGCTCCCCCGGCGAGAGCTCGGCGGGGCGCACCGTGGCGTCCGGCCCGCCCAGCCGCTCGACCAGGGGCGCGAGACCGAACACGTCGATCGCCGCTCCGAGTTCGGCCCGGCTCGCGTCCGTCCTCAGGTACGCGAGGTTGTCGCCGACGGTGCCGGAGAACACGTAGGCGTCCTGCGGGACCAGCACCCGGAGTGCGGCCAGCTCGGCGGCGGGGCGCCCCGTCACCGCGCGGCCGGCCACGCGTACCTCGCCGCGGCTCGGCGCGAGCGTTCCCGCGACGAGGCGGGTGAGGGTCGACTTCCCGATGCCGCTCGGGCCCACGACGGCCAGGTGTTCGCCCGGCGCGACGCGCAGGTCGAGCGCGTCGAGCACGGGCTCGGCGCGGACGCCGTAGGACAGGGTGACGGCCCGCAGTTCCACCGCCGGGGCCGCGGCGGTGTGCACCGCGAAAGCCGCCGCCCCCGGTGCGCTCGCGGTGCTCGGCCCCGACTCCACCCCCGGCCCCAACCCCGACTCTGGCCCCAACTCCGGCTCCGGCTCCGGCTCCGGGCCGAGGATCCGGTCGAGGACGACCAGCAGCCGGGACCCCGCCGCGCCCAGTGCGGTCATCAGGGTGTGCAGGGCGGGCAGCAGGGACTGGACGAGGTAGGTGAACGCGCCGAGCAGCGCCCCCACGCTCACCCCGCGCCCGCGCAGCCACCCCACCGCCACCAGCAGCGCCAGCACGGGCAGGTGGCCCGCGACGCCGAGCGCCGCCGTGCGCACCGCCGCCCATCCGGCCAGCGTCCGGGCCGCCGCGGCGGCATCGGCGACCAGTTCCGCGCCGCGCCGCTCCACCCCGGGCCCGGTCCCGCAGGCGGCGAGGTCCCGCAACGCCGCCCGCGCGCTCGCCGCGTGCTCACCCAACGCCTCGTCGGCCGCCAGGGCCCGGCGCTGGGCGGCCGCCATGGGCCGCAGCGTGACCAGGAACAGCGCGAGCCCGGCCGCCAGCGGGGGCAGCACCACCACGAGCAGGGCCGGGTGCAGGGAGAGCAGGCCCAGCAGTGCGCCGGCGGCGGTGAAGACGAAGGACCGCAGGGTGAGGACGAGACCGGCGAAGCTGTCCCGGGCGATCTCGACCTGGTTCGTCAGCCGCGAGACGGCCGCGCGGTCCGTCCCACCGGGGCCGCCCGGCGCCGCCCGGGCCATGGACCGGTCGACCGCGCGCCGCACCAGGCCGTCGCGCAGCGGCTCCGTCACCCCGGCGAGCTGCGCGAACACGCCCCGGACGACCCGGGCGCCGGACAGCACGGCGACCAGCGCGACCCCGAGCCACAGCAGTCCCCGGCGCGGATCACCGGCGAGGAACCCCTCGTCGACGGAGCGCGCGACCGCGTGGCCGACCAGGAAGGCCTGCCCCGCCTCGGCCAGCGACCAGAGCCCGAGCCGTACCAGCACTCCCTTGCGGTGGGCGAGGAAGCGGCGGGCCGGCGGCGCGAGGCGGCGCAGCGACCCGGCCTCGGCGGACGTCACGGGCGTGCCTCTTCGGGCTCGGGACGCCGGACGGCCCCTGGGACGCTCCCGCCGACTCCGGGACCGGGACCTGGACCTGGACCTGGACCGGCATCAGCACCGGCATCGGCTCCCGCGCCGGCGCCGGCGCCGAAGACCTCCCGGTACCCCGCCGTGTGCCACAGCTCGCGATGGGTTCCCACGGCACGCACCTGCCCGTCCTCCAGCCAGAGCACCAGGTCGGCCCGGTCCGCGACCGACGGGCGGTGCGCCACCACGAGCCTGGTCCCCGGCCGCACCGAGCGACGCAGCGCCAGGTCCACCTCGTGCTCCGTGGCGGTGTCCAGACTGGACGTGGCGTCGTCCAGCACCAGCAGCCGCCCGGCGTGCGCGAAGGCCCGCGCCAGTCCGAGCCGCTGGTGTTCCCCGCCCGAGAGTGGTGCCCGCGGCAGCGGGGTGTCGTAACCGTGCGGCAACCGGCGTACGAAGCCGTCGGCGCCCGCCGCCCGGGCGGCTTGGCGTACCCGCTCACGCGACGGCCGCCGCGCCCCGGTGGCGATCGCCTCCGCGACCGTGCCGTCCCCCAGTACGGGGCGTTCGAAGGCGTACGCCACCTCGGTGCGCAGCGCCTCGTGCGTCAAGCGGTCGAGCCGGACGCCGTCCAGCAGTACGTGTCCCTCGTCGGGGTCGATCAGCCGTCCCGCGACAGCCGCCAGGACGGACTTGCCCGCCCCGCTGCGGCCGACCACCGCGACCGTGCTGCCGCCCGGCACCCGCACGCCGTCGGCGCGCAGCACCTCCCTGCCGCCGCGCAGCACGCGCACCCCGCACAGTCGCAGTTCTCCCGGACCGTCCGGAGGCAGCCGCCGCGTGCCGTACGCCGTGGCGGGCATCCGTTCCAGCTCCCGGGTCCGGCGCCGTGCCTCGCGGGCCCGGACGATCGCCCCGAGCAGGGACGCCGCCGCGCCGACACCGGCCGTGAGCTGCGCGTACCGGCCGACGGCGAGCAGGTCCCCCACGCTCAGTTCGCCGGCCGCCAGCCGCAGCCCGCCGACGGCGGTGGCGGCCAGCGTCAGCAGCGGGACCAGCACACCGCTCCGGCCGAGCGCCCGTCCGTGCAGCGCCCACATGTGCCGGCCCTGGGCGGCCAGTTCCGCCAGCGGTGCCAGCACACGGGCCCGCTCCCGTCCGGCGGTTCCCGCGGCGCCGATCGTGTCCGCGCCCTCCAGGGCTTCCAGCAGCCGGGAGGCGATCAGGGACTGGGTGCGCTGGTAGGCGGCGACCGTGGCGCCGGTGTCGCGGGCGAAGGAACGCAGCAGCAGCGCCAGGGCGGGCAGACCGGTCAGCACGCAGAGCGCCACCCACACGTCGACGAACGCCAGCGCCACGAGGGCCCCCAGCGGGGTGATCAGTGAGGCGGCCAGCGCCGCGCGGGCCGCCGGAGCGCCGCCCGCGTCGGCGGCGTTGAGGGTCAGCCGGGTCCCGATGTCGCCCGGCGGGTACGGCCGCGCCTGGTCGGGGGCGGTGCGCAGCAGGCCACGCAGGGCGCGGGTGCGGACGGACGCCGTCCAGGTGGCGTTGCAGCGGCCGGTGAACAGCGAGGTCGCGCTGTCCAGCAGCAGTTCGCCCAGGAGCAGCCCGGCGCTCAGCGGGAGCCACCATCCGGCGTCGCCGTCGCGCAGGAGCAGATCCAGGGTGCGGCCGAGGGCCAGGGGCTGGGCCACCGCCGCCACGGCCGCCGCGGCCGAGCACAGCAGGACCAGGGCTTCCAGGGCTCGCCCCGGCGCCCGCGACGGCACGGGCCTGCTCTTTCGCACCGGTGAGGACCTCCGTACGTCGTGCGCGGGCAGGCGTCGGCGCCCCGGGCCGGAACCCGGGGCGCCCGCGCCCGGCGACATGGCTCACCACGTCGCCGTGGCCGTCAACCCCTGTGTCAGTTACAGGTGGTGATGCTCAGGCTGCTGTCGCCGCAGAGCAGGAGGCTCGCGCGGCTGCCGGTCTCGACGTCGCCCATGGCCTCTTCCTTGGGGGTCTCCATCGACTGCAGGTCGAACAGGTTCATGACGCATTCCTTTCGTTCGGCAAGGGGTGTGCTTTTCTCACGGCTCCTGGTGGAGCCGAGTCGGGGGGCCGCCGCTTCGGCGCGGCGGCGGCAGGAACGGCAGTCCGGCGGGCGAGTCGCCGAGGACGGAGGCGACGGCGAGCAGGCATCCGGCCGTTCCGGTGGAGAGGTCCATGGACAGGCGCATCATCTGCTCGCCGGGGAAGGCGAGCCGGTCGCGGTAGGACATGGCGTGCCAGGACAGGGCGTCCAGTTGTCGCCGTACGGCCCGCGGCCCGGTACCGGGCGCCGTGGCCGTGGTGCGGCCCAGGTGCAGGACCATTCCGGCCACGCCCCGGTAGAGCCCGGGCTGGGCGTAGAACATCGCCTGGGCCGCGGCCACGATCTCGTTGGCGGCCCGTGCGAACTCCTCGTCCGCCCGGTGCGCCAGGTAGTCGTCCAGCACCATGCCGATGCCCACGCTGCCGGCGCCCAGGTAGGGCATGGTGCGCCAGCCCTCGTCGACCTGAAGCGCGCCGCCCGCGCCGCGGACGCAGCGGGCGAGGTCCTGGCGCAGCGCGTCGCGCGCGAGGTCGAGGAGGGCGGAGTCCCGGGTGCGTTCGAATAGCCGGAGGAAGAACAGGGCCCGCCCCGCGCCGCCGTACAGCAGCCCGGCACGAGCGCGGCCGCGGTCGGCCGGCCCGCCTTCGCCCCGCAACCCGTCGGCGGCCAGTTCGGCGCAGTGCAGCGCCGCCGAGTGGAGCGCGGCCTGACCGGTGGTGGCGGCCAGCGACTCCAGGGCCAGGCCGAGACCGGCGGTGCCGCCGTGCAGGTCCGGACCCAGGTGGTCGAGCGGCTGGTCGAGGAGGAGTTCGGCGAGGTCGAGGGCGCGGTCGCGGTGACCGAGGCGCTCCAGGGTCCAGGCGAGTCCGGCGAGCCCGTCGTGGAAACCGAGCGGCATGCCCGACGGCGGTCGCTTGGTCCGCTCCAGCAGCCACTGCTCGCCGTCCTCGTCCCGTCCGGCCCCGCTCTCGGCCAGGGCGTACAGCACCCCCGCCGCACCGTGGGCGAAGGCCAGCCCGCCGCCCGCCGTGGCGAACTGCGCGATGTCACCGGGGAAGAGGCGGTCCGTGCGGGAGGGGGTCGCGGAGGCACGGATCGCCGCCACCATGGAGTCCCGGCTGCGCGGCCAGTCGTCCGGCCGGACGGGCGCCACCGGCCCGGCGGGCCGCCGCACCGCCGGGGCCCGGTGGACGCGCGTGGTCTCGTCGAGGCGCGTGACCTCGTCGCTGCGCGTGCCCCCGTCGCTGCGCGTGCCCCCGTCGACGCGCGTGCCCCCGTCGACGCGCGTGCTCCCGTCGACCCGCGTGATCTCGTCGACCGCCGCGTCCAGGAAGGCCCGGTCCACCGGGAACTGCTCCGCCACCACCTCCGCGAGGTGCGCCGCCTTGTGCCGGTCGACGGCCAGCAGACTGGTGAGCGGGAGGAACAGCGCGATCCGCAAGCACGCCAGCGCGTACCGGTCCACCGCCACCCCACGCCGGTCGGCAGGCGCCACGAACCCCGGGTTCGCCACGATCTGCCGTCCCGCCTCGTCGACGTGGTGGGCGGCCTCGAAGTCCAGCAGGGCGACGCTGTCGTCGTCCCGGACCATGATGTTGAACAGGTGCAGGTCGTTGAAGACCACACCCCGGGCGTGGACCTCCGCGACGGCGCGTTCCACCCGCGCGTGGACGTCGAGGGCCCAGTCGGTGTACTCGGCCAGTCTCCGCTCGCCCGGGTCGGCCTCGATGAGCGGGTGCCGGCGGGCGAAGAACGTGTTGAGCGGCTTGCCGTCGATGTGCTCCAGGACGAGGAAGTGGTGCTCCCCGACCGTGAGGTGGTCGAGCACCTCCGGTGTGCAGGCGAGCCCCGACAGCCGCTCCAGCGCCCGGCGTTCACGGTGCAGCCGGGTCACGGCGTCGGCGCCGTCGGCCGCCAGCCCGGCGTGCGGACGGGCCTCCTTGAGGACGACCCGCGCACCGGTGCGGGTGTCGCGGGCGAGGTAGACGCCGCCGCCGTTGGAGAAGTGCAGCGCCGACTCGACGGTGTACGGCATGCCGGTCACGGTCACCGCGGAGCGGGCGTCGAGGTGCGGGCGCAGGAAGGCGGGCGGGTCGACCCACTCCGGGATGCGGAAGACCGGACCGCGCAGGTCCGGCACCAGCACACCGTCGGGGCCGGACACGGCCGGCCGCAGTTCCCCGTCCGCGTCGTAGCAGTCGCGCCGGGTGAAGCCGCCGTAGCGGACGTGCACGGGCCCGTCGCCGATCCGCAGGTCGCTCAGGATGTGCGGTCCGGGCTCGCCGGCCAGCAGCTCGGACAGCTCTCCCACGAGCCGCTCGAACTCCGCCTCGTCCGCCGGGTACACGGTGACGAACTTGCCGCTGCCCGCCCGGTCCGCGTACTTGGCGTTGCGCTGGTGCAGCAGGTAGCGGCTGGGCACGAACTTGAAGGCCGTACCGCCGTCGACGCAGTGCCGCCACACCCGGTCGAGCACGGACTCCGCGTTGTCGAGGCAGGCGGAGACGTGGATCTTCCATCCCTGGGCGGGCAGGTCGGCGTCGGCCGGACGCAGGGCGAGCCAGTCCCCGCTCTCGTGGCGCTGCCACCCCTGCGGTACGGGCGAGGAGGCGGCGGCGTACCGGGAGCGCGCGGCCCCGGTCCGGTCGGCCGTGCGGTGCGGGGCGTCGTAGAAGTACGGGTCCGCGTCGCAGTACACGGCGTAGCCCTTGTTCACGCCTGCTCCCTCCCACCGGTGGCTGACGGAGACGACGCTGTCACGCGGCGTACCGCCTCGGACAGTTGCGGCTGTCACCACTCCGAGGTGCGGAACGCACAGGTAACTTCGCGGCTGCGGGACTCCCGGAGGCGGAGAATTCCGTGTGGCGGAAGTGCTGTTGCCGGGGCGGGACGGCGTGGCGATGGTGTGACCACACGACGTCGAGGACGACGGGAGCCGCGCATGCCGCACATGACCGCCTTCGCCAGGAACCAGTGGTACGTCGCCGCCTACAGTCACGAGGTGGGGCGCGAGTTGCTGGGCCGCACGGTCCTCGGCGAACCGCTCGTGCTCTACCGCGCCGAGGAGGACGGGAGCCCGGTGGTCCTGCACGACCGCTGTGTGCACCGCCGCTATCCGCTGTCCGAGGCGCCGACGCGGCTGGACGGGGACCGGATCGTGTGCGGCTACCACGGGTTCACCTACGACACGACCGGCACCTGCGTGTACGTGCCGGGCCAGAAACGGGTCCCGCGCACCGCCCGGGTCGCCTCGTACCCGGTGGCCGAGCGGGACTCCCTGGTGTGGGTGTGGATCGGCGACCCGGCGCTGGCCGACCCCGAGGCGGTGCCGCGGGCCCGGCACCTGGACGCGCCGGGCTGGGTCACGGTCCGGGGCATGGAGCCGATCGACGCGGACTACGGGCTGCTGGTCGACAACCTGCTCGACCTCTCCCACGAGACCTATCTGCACGGCGGTTACATCGGCACGCCCGAGGTCGCCGAGACGCCGATCACCACCGAGGTCGACGAGGGCGCCGGGATCGTCCGGGTGAGCCGGCACATGGACGACGCCGAGTGCCCGCCGTTCTACGCCAGGTCGACGGGGATCGTCGGGCGCATCGACCGCTGGCAGGACATCGAGTACCACGCGCCCTGTCTGTACCTGCTGCACAGCAGGGTCGCCCCGACCGGTGTGGTGCCCGCGCCCGACGGCAGCGACCCGGACGGTTTCCACACCGAGATCACCTACGCCATCACGCCGTCGGGCGACGGCAAGGTGTACGACTTCTGGGCGGTCTCCCGGGACTGGGCGACGGACGACGCCGAGGTCACCGAGTTCCTGTACAAGAACAACCGCACGGTCGTGATGCAGGACGTCGACGCGCTGAACCTGCTCCAGCGCACGCTGGGCGGTGAGCGCACCGGCTATCAGGAGCTGAGCATCAACATCGACACCGGAGGCCTGGCGGCGCGCCGCATCCTGGCCCGGCTGGTCGAGGAGGGCGCCGGGGCCGGACCGCGGGCGGCCCGGTGAGCGGCCGCACCGGCGAGGTCTACCGCGTCGACTGGCTGCCCGGCACCGACGTCCTGCGCGGCACCTGCCACTGCGGCGCCGAGCACACCGCCGAGGACCCCGTCGCGATGTGGGACTGGATGCTCGCCCACCCGCGAGGACACGACCTGCCCGGGGACGGTTCATGACCCGGTACGAAGCCGAACTCGTCGTCGCCCGCCGGGATACCGCGGCCGACGGCGTGCTCGTCCTCACCCTGCGCCACCCGCTGGACGAACGGCTCCCGGCCTGGGAGCCCGGCGCCCACGTCGACGTGGTCCTCGGTCCCGGCCTGGAGCGGCAGTACTCGCTGTGCGGCGACCCGGCCGACCGGGCCGAGTGGCGGATCGCGGTGCTGCACGAGAAGGGCGGGCGGGGCGGCTCGGCCTACGTCCACGGGGAGTTGCGGGCCGGGGACGAGGTCCGGGTGCGCGGCCCGCGCAACAACTTCCGGCTGGAGCCCGCGCCCCGCTACCGATTCGTCGCCGGCGGCATCGGCATCACCCCCGTCCTGCCGATGCTGGCCGCCGCCGAGGAGGCGGGCGCCGAGTGGACCCTGCTGTACGGCGGGCGGACCCGGGCCGGGATGGCGTTCACGCAGGAGTTGGCGCGGTACGGCGACCGGGTCACGCTCGTCCCGGAGGACGAGTCGGGGCTGCTCGACCTCGCGTCCGTGCTCGACGACCTGTCCCCGGACACCCTCGTCTACTGCTGCGGGCCCGGCCCGCTGCTGGACGCCGTCGAGGCACGCTGCCCGGCCGGGAGCCTGCGCGTGGAGCGGTTCCGCCCGAAGGAGGCCGACGCGGACGCCCCGGCGGAGGGGGAGGCGGAGTTCGAGGTCGTGCTCGCCCGCAGCGGCCGTACGGTGGTCGTGCCGCCCGGTGTCTCGGTCCTGGACGCGGTCCGCGGAGCAGGCGTCGAGGTGCTCTACTCCTGTACGGAGGGCACCTGCGGCACCTGCGAGACCGAGGTCGTCGAGGGCGCTCCCGACCACCGGGACTCGGTGCTCACCGAGGAGGAGCGGGCCGCCGGGGAGACGATGCTCATCTGTGTGTCGCGGTGCCGCGGCCGACGGCTGGTGCTGGACCTGTGACTCCGCGGCGACACCTCCTCGGTTGAATCCTCAACGGCCCATCTCAGCAAGAGCATTGACCACGACTGAGCGCCGGCCCTACGTTCCCGCTGAGCACGTTCCCACTGAGCACGTTCCACTGAGCACGTTCCTCCAGGGGGAGTCATGCGTCGTCTGCTCGTCGGCCTCACGGCCGTGTCCGTCCTGGCCGCCGCGACGGCGTGCGGCTCGTCCGACGACTCCGGGGGGTCGGACGGGTCCGGCTCCTCCGGGGGCACCACCGAGGTCGAGGTGGGCCTCATCCCCATCGTCGACGTCGCGCCCCTGTACCTGGGTCAGAAGAAGGGGTTCTTCGAGAAGCAGGGCCTGAAGCTGTCGTTCTCCAGCGCGCAGGGCGGCGCGGCGATCGTGCCGGGGGTGGTCAGCGGCCAGTTCCAGTTCGGCTTCAGCAACATGACGTCCCTGATGATCGCCCAGTCGAACGACGTGCCGGTGAAGGCCGTGGCCAACGGCATCGCCTCGACCGGTGAGGTGGGCAAGGACTTCGAGGCGCTCACCGTGAAGGGGGACAGCCCGCTCCGGTCGCCGAAGGAGCTGGAGGGCAAGAAGGTCGCCATCAACACGCTGAAGAACATCAACGAGACGGCGGTGCGGGCCTCGGTGCGCAAGGCGGGCGGCGACCCGGACGAGGTGGAGCTGGTCGAGCTGGCCTTCGACCAGATGCCGGCCGCACTGGACGCCGGGCGGATCGACGCGGCGATGGTGGTGGAACCGGCACTGGCCACGATCAAGAGCCAGGGCGGCCGGGAGATCGCCTCCCCCATGATCGACGTCGCCCCGAAGCTGACCGTCGCCATGTACTTCACCTCCACCAAGTACGCGCAGGAGCACCCGGAGGTGGTGGAGAAGTTCCGGGCGGCCACCGCCGAGTCCCTCGCCTACGCGGACACGCACCCCGACGAGGTGCGCGAGACCGTCACCACGTACACGAAGATCCCGGCGGACGTGCTGGCGAAGGTGACCCTGCCGAAGTGGCCGGCCGAGCCCGATCGCGCCGCGATCGAGGAGCTGGCGAAGCTCGGCGAGGCCGACGGTCTGTTCAAGCGGACGCCGGACCTGGACAAGCTACTGCCGTGAGGGGCGAGAACGCCGCACTGGGTGCGGCCGGGCTCGCGGCCTTCCTCGCCCTGGGCGAGGCCGTGCCGCGGCTGGGCCTGGTCGAGGAGGAGTACTTCCCGCCCACCAGCCGGATCGCCGACGCGCTCGGCGCGGAACTCGCGGACGGCGCCTTCTGGACCGCGCTCGGCGACACCCTGACCGGCTGGGCCATCGGCCTGGCCGTCGCGGTCGGCGCGGGGATCGTCGTGGGGGTGCTGCTGTCCGTGGTGCCGTACCTGCGTGCGGCGACGGCGTCCACGATCGAGTTCCTGCGCCCGATCCCGTCGGTCGCGCTGATCCCGCTCGCGGTGCTGCTGTACGGCACCGAGCTGCGGTCGGTGCTGCTCCTGGTCGTGTACGCGGCCTTCTGGCAGGTGCTGATCCAGGTGCTGTACGGCGTCCGGGACGTCGACCCGGTCGCCGAGGAGACGGCGCGCTCGTACGGCCTGGGCACCTGGGCGCGGGTCCGGTACGTGCTGTGGCCGACCGCGCTGCCCTACGTCATGACCGGGGTGCGGCTGGCGGCGGCCGTGGCGCTGATCCTCGCCGTCACCGCCGAGTTGGTCGTCGGGGCGCCGGGTCTCGGTGCCCGGATCGCGGTGGCGCAGACCTCGCAGGCCGTGCCGGAGATGTACGCGCTGATCGTCGTCACCGGTCTGCTGGGCCTGCTGATCAACGTCGGCGCGCGGTCGGTGGAGCGGCGGGCGCTGGCCTGGCACCAGTCGGTGCGCGGGGAGGTGGCGGTGTGAGGCGCCTGCTGCTGCGGCTGGTGCTCGTGCTCGCCCTGCCGGTGGTCCTCGTGGCCGTCTGGTGGGTCTCCTCGTCGGGCAGCGAGGACGTGTACTGGCCGCCGCTGCGGACGATCGTCGAGACCTTCCCGCAGGTGTGGACCGGCGAGCGGTGGCGCGGTGACGTGCTGCCCAGCGTGCTGCGGCTCGCCGCCGGTTACGCGCTGGCGGGCGTCGTCGGTGTCGCGCTCGGCACGCTGATCGGCTCCTACCGGCGGGTGCGGGCGGTGTGCGAACCGGTGCTGGAGTTCCTGCGCGCCGTGCCGCCGCCGGTGCTGGTGCCGGTGATCATGCTGTTCGCGGGCATCGGCGACACGATGAAGATCGTCGTCATCGCCACCGGCTGTGTCTGGCCGGTGCTGCTCAACACGGTCGAGGGGGTGCGGGCGGTGGACGCGGTGACGGCCGAGACCGCCCGGTCCTACGGCATCACGGGTGCCGCGCGGCTGCGGCACGTGGTGCTGCGCTCGGCGAGCCCGCAGATCTTCGCGGGGCTGCGCCAGGCGCTGTCCGTCGGCATCATCCTGATGGTGATCAGCGAGATGTTCGCGGCCAGCAACGGGCTGGGCTTCACCGTCGTGCAGTTCCAGCGTTCCTTCGCCATCCCCGACATGTGGACGGGCATCCTGCTGCTCGGTCTGCTCGGCTTCGTGCTGTCGGTCCTCTTCCGGCTGGTCGAGCGGCGGGCGCTCGGCTGGTACCACGGCCTGCGCGCCGCCGCCCGGCGGTCCCGGTGAAAACCGGTGAAACCCCCGTACCTCGTGACTCGTGAAAGGGCGGTCCATGCTCGACGTACGTGGCCTGAAGAAGGTGTACGAGGGTGCGGGGCGGCGCGTCGAGGCGGTGCGCGATCTGACCTTCACCGTGGCGGCCGGTGAACTGGTCTGCATGGTCGGCCCGTCGGGCTGCGGCAAGACGACGCTGCTGAAGTGCGTGGGCGGACTGCTCGAACCGACGGCGGGCGAGGTCTTCCTGGCCGGCCGCAGGGTGACGGGTCCGCCGCCCGGGACGGCGTTCGTCTTCCAGGAGTACGGGCGCAGTC
The DNA here is from genome assembly GCF_027947575.1 of Streptomyces rubrogriseus. Classification (NCBI taxonomy): domain Bacteria; kingdom Bacillati; phylum Actinomycetota; class Actinomycetes; order Kitasatosporales; family Streptomycetaceae; genus Streptomyces; species Streptomyces rubrogriseus. The sequence goes on from NZ_CP116256.1 coordinate 5,478,107, forward strand.
TGTTCCCGTGGCTGCGGGTCGGCCAGAACGTCGAACTCCCCCTGAAGCAGAAGGGATTGAGCAGGGCACGGCGCGGAGAGCTGGTCGCGGAGGCGCTCGCGTCGGTCGGGCTCGCGGACGCCGCCGGGGCCTACCCGTGGCAGTTGTCCGGCGGCATGCAGCAACGGGTGGCCATCGCGCGGGCGCTGGCGTACGAACCCGAGGTGCTGCTGATGGACGAGCCCTTCGCGGCGGTCGACGCGCAGACCCGCGCCGACCTCGAGGACCTGGTCCGGGCGCTGTGGCGGGAGCGGGGTATCACGGTCCTGTTCGTCACCCATGACATCGACGAGGCCGTCTACCTGGGCGAACGGGTGATCGTGCTGTCCGCCTCCCCCACCGTCGTACGGGAGCAGCTCCGGGTCGACCTGCCGGACGCGCGGGACCAGGTGCACACCCGGGTGGCTCCCCGCTTCGCGGAGCTGCGCACCCACGTGTACGAGCAGATCCAGGCGGCGAAGCGCGGCGTGTCCGCCGCCCCGCCCCCGCCCTGACCACCCGTCACTCGGCGGCGGGAACGACTCTCAGGTGGGAGGGGGCGTGGCGGGCACGTGGTGCTCGGTGCGCGGTGCGGCGCGGCTCCCTGAGGACCAGCGTCAACCGCGTGTAGCCCAGCTCCTGGAGCGACGCGGGCGTTTCGACCACGACCCGGCACTCGGTGGTGCCGCGGCGCGGGTCGGGGTGGTGCAGCGGCCGCACGGCACCGTCGTGTTCGACGGCCCGCGCTCCGACGGCGCGGATCCAGTGCGGCAGGCCCTGGCGGTAGGCCGCCTCCATGATGGGGTCCTGGGCGATGTCCCGGCGGACGGCCTGCAGTCCGGGGTCGTGGCCGTACCGCTCCAGGGTGGCGGCGAAGTGCGCCAGCATGGGCAGGCACCAGCTCGACTCGTGCTCGCCGAGGACCGTGGCGGCGTCCGGGTGGAAGAGGACGAACCGGAGGAAGTTGTCGTCCGGCATGGCCGTCGGGTGCGGTCCGGCGCCCTGGAAGAGTGTCCGGAAGGCGCCGTTGGCCAGCACCACGTCCCAGCGGTGGTCGACGACGAGGGAGGGGAAGGGGACGGCCTCCAGGAGGGCGGTGTAGTCCTGGAGATAGGCCTGGGCCTCGGGGGTCGCCGGGGCGGGCCGCGGCGCCGGCCGCTGCCCACCTGCCTGAAATGCCATCGGGAGGTCACCCCTCTTGCCTATGCGGCCTTCTCGCGGCGTCCGCATCCTGTCGCCCCGACGCGAGGCGTGTCAACTATCGTGGCATTTCGTGCCTGTTGACGACTGAAATAGGCCACAGTTGTGGCGATGCCTGGATGTGAGTTCGAGCGGCAGGCTACTCTCCGGGAAGTTCACGGCAACTGCATGTGAGAAGCCTGTGAGGCCTGTGAGAGACGTAGGAGAGCTGTCGGTGACGGGTGGCTTCGAAGGTCCGGGCGCCAAGCCGACCACCACGCTGGCCGCCGTCGTCGCCCGGGTCGGCGCCCTCGCGGACCGGCTCGACGTACCGCACGCCGAGGTCTTCGACGTGGGCCGGCTGTCCGCCGCCTCCGGCGTCCCCGAGGCCGTCGTCGGGGCGCTGCTCGGGGGCCGGCCGACGGGCGAGGCCGACGTGCAGACCAGGTTCGTGCAGCGGCTGGACCTGCTGCGCCGCACCCGGCTGAAGCCGAACGGCCGCAAGTACACCCAGCAGGAGATAGCCGACGGCGCCGGGATGTCGCGGCAGCAGGCCGGTGCGCTCATCAACGGCGACCGGCGCCCCACCATGGAGCACTGCGACGCCATCCAGCGCTTCTTCCGGGTGCACGCCGGATTCCTCACCGCCGAGGACCCCGAGGCGCTCGCGGGCGCCCTCCAGCGCACCGAGCAGGAGCTGCTCCAGCAGCTCGCCGACCGGGAGCGGGAGGCGGCGGCCCCCGCCGACGACCCGCTGGAGCGGCTGCTCCAGGACCACGGCGTGCGCGGCATCGCCTGGCGGGCCGCACAACTGCCCACCGACCAGCACCGCGACAAGGTCGCCGAGTGGCTGGACATGCTCCTGGAAAGCGTCAAGCGGCCCGAGTCGTGAGGACGGCATTGTCAGTGGTGGACGGCAAGCTGGGAGGGTGCCGCCGCCGTGCGGGGGCGCGTGACCGCTGACGTCGTTGTGGGGAGAGCCGACCGATGACCACCGCCGTACTGACCGACCACGAACGCACCGCCGTCCAGGCCTATCTGCGGCTCCTGCACACCGTGCGGGCCGGTTTCGACACCGGGGCGGGCCCCGGCGACTCTCCCCGCCCGCCCGTCGTCCCGCCCTCCGTGCTGGCCGAGGCGGAGCAGGCGCTGCGGGCCGCGGGACTGACGGGGAACGAGGAGGCGTTCTTCCGGCTGCTGCGGGACTGGTGCCCGCCCACCTGACCGGCGGGCGGGCGGCCGGAGTTCAGGTGCGCGGGACCGTGACCGCCGTGGTGACCAGGCCGTCCCGGGCGCTCCAGCGGCCGTCGAAGCGGCTCAGGCGCCTGCCGTCCACGGTCGGTCCCGGCACCAGGAGGGCGGCGTGCAGGGTGCCGCGGCGCGGGTCGACCGGGTCCACGCGGATCTCGATGTCCGCCTCGGTGAAGTCCAGCCACTGCCCGGTGAGGGGGTACCACGCCTTGTAGACCGACTCCTTGGCGCTGAACAGCAACCGGTCCCAGTGGACGCCGGGCCGCTCGCCGCCCAGCCGCCGCAGCAGGGCCACCTCGGCGGGCAGGGCGATGCTCTCCAGGACGCCGTCCGGGAGCGGGCCGTCGGGTTCGGCGTCGATGCCCAGGGAGGCCAGGTCGGTCAGTCGGACCAGGGCGGCGGCGCCGTAGCCGTCGCAGTGGGTCATGCTCCCGGCGAGTCCCTCGGGCCAGCGCGGCGCCCCGCGCTCGCCGGTCGGCACGGGCTGCGCCGGCACGCCGAGCTTCTCCATGGCCCGTCGGGCGCAGGACCGCACCACGGTGAACTCGCGGCGCCGCTTGGCGACCGCCCGCGCGACGAGCGCCTCCTCCTCCGGATACAGGGGCAGGTGGCCGGCGTCGTCCTGGCCGAAGGCTTCCACGGCGACGACCGTGCCGGGCAGCAGTTCCTCGATCAACGGGACACCTCCTGGTGCGACGGCGCCGTGGACGGCTGCGTCGACGGCAGGATGCGGCGCAGCTGCCCCGGCGGCCCGGGCCGCTTGCGCCACTCGCGGGGATAGCCCACCGAGACCTCCTCGAAGCGGACCCCCTCGTGCCAGGTGGTGCGCGGGATGTGCAGATGCCCGTAGACCATGGTCTCCACCCGGAACCTGCGGTGCCAGTCGGCGGTCAGCGAGGTGCCGCACCACATGGCGAACTCGGGGTACCACAGGACGTCGGTCGGGTGCCGGTGCAGCGGGTAGTGGTTGACCGGGATCGTGGGCAGGTCCGCGGGGATCCCGGCGAGCCGGCGCTCGGTCTCGGCGACGCGCGCCCGGCACCAGGCCTCGCGGCTGGGATAGGGGTCGGGGTGCAGCAGGTACTCGTCGCTGCACACGACGCCGGTGCCCTGGGCGTACTCCAGTCCCTCGGCCTTGGTCGCACACCCCGCGGGCAGGAACGAGTAGTCGTAGAGCAGGAAGAGCGGCGCGACGACCGCCGGGCCGCCCGCGCCCTCCCACACGGGGTACGGGTCCTCGGGGGTGGTCACGCCCAGCTCCCGGCACATCTCGACGAGGTACTCGTAGCGGGCGACGCCGCGCAGGTCGACCGCGTCCTTGGGATGCGTCCACAGTTCGTGGTTGCCGGGGGCCCAGACGACCCGGCGGAAGCGGTCCGCGAGGATGCCGAGCGCCCAGCGGATGTCGGCGACGGTCTCCGCCACGTCGCCGGCCACCAGGAGCCAGTCGTCGTCGGACTCGGGGCGCGTCCGCTCGACCAGGGCCCGGTTCTCCTCGTATCCGACGTGCAGATCGCTGATGGCCCACAGCTTCCCCCGAGCCCCGGCGCTCGTCGTCATCCCCCACCCCTCCCAGACACACGTTCGACGCCACGAGATCACATCCCCGCCCGGGTCACAAGGCGGCCCGGCCCGGCCGTGCGACGGCCCCGGGGACCGCCGAACGGCCGGGCCGAGGCATCCGTGTGACGCTCGTTGCGCTCGGGGCCGCGCGTACCCCTATGATCGCCCCAACACCACCGCCACGACTCTCCTTTCGCGCAGAGCGGCTCGGTGTCCCTCCAAACCCCTGGCCGGGCACGGCCCGCTTCGCCCTGCCCGCGAACCCTGGAAGGCGGCTTGCATGGCTTCTCCCGTACGCGTCTGGCTCAACCGCACGTACGCGGAGAACGTCTTCTTCATGGATCAGCTGCGGAGAAATCCCGCCGACCGGGCCGTCGAGATCCATGCCACGCACGGCGACCCGGACTCCCCCGTGCTGGCCGCCGCGGACACCGCGGAGCTGGAGCCCGAGGGGCTCTCCCCGGCCGGTTACGTCGAGTACGCCCTGGCCCAGTGCGCGCGGCGCGGCATCGACGTGTTCGTGCCCCGGCTGCACCAGTCCGCGATCGTGGCCCACCGCGCCGAGTTCGAGGCGCTGGGTACGGCCCTGCTCGCGCCGCCGCCCGAGGCGGTGGCCGTCTTCCGGGACAAGGTGATCGCCTACGAGGCGGTCCGGGCCGTCGGCGTGCCGGTGCCGCCGTGGTGGCGGGTGCGCACGGCCGACGAACTCGTCCTCGCCGTGGAGGAACTGGAGGCGGGCGGCCACCGGGCGTGCTTCAAGCCGGCCTCCGGCGCGGGCGGGGTGGGCTTCCGGACGGTCACCCGGGACCCCTTCTCCCTCGCTCACCTGAACGGCTTCCCCAGCCCGTCCGTGCCGCTGTCCCTGGTCGTCGAGGCGCTGCGGGCGGCCGAGGAGCCCGTGGACTGGCTGGTGATGCCGCGCCTGGAGCAGCCGGAGGTCTCGGTGGACTGCCTCACCGGGACCGACAACCGGGTCCGCCTCGCCGTGGGCCGCACCAAGAACGGCCGCCGCCGCGGGTTCACCCTGCACGAGCAGTGGCTGGCACCGGCACGGCGGATCGCCGAGACGTTCGGGCTGCACCACCTGTCCAACGTGCAGTTCCGGATGTACGGCGACCGGCCCGTCCTGATGGACGTCAACACCCGCCCGGCGGGCGGACTGCACCAGCTGGCGCTGTGCGGGGTCAACGTGCCGTGGGCGGCGGTCCGGCTGGCCCTCGGCGACGACCCGGGCGAGCTGGAGCCGCCGTTCCTGGGTCAGGACTACGCGGTGGTGGCGGGACCGCGTCCGCTGCGCCCGGTGACCTTGCCGCACCAGCGCGCGGACCTCCCGGCCGCCGCGCCGCCGGCACCTGCGACCGCACGGCCGGCGACGGCGACGGCGACGGCGGCGAAGTCCGCCCCCGTGGGACTCACCTGAGGTAGGCCAGTCCCGGGTGCACCGCCCGGTAGCCGTCGACCAGGCGGCGGGCGACGTCGACCGAGTCGACGAGGGGGTGCAGGGCGAAGGCGCGGACCGCGGTCGCGCGGGAGCCGGTCCCGGCCGCGGCCAGGACGTCGCGCTCGACGCCCTTGACCGCGCGGACCAGGCCGGTGGCGTGGTCCGGCAGCGGATCGGCCGCCATCGGGTGGGCGCCGTTCGCGTCGACCAGGCAGGGGACCTCGATCACCGCGTCGGCGTCGAGGACGGAGAGCGTGCCGCGGTTGCGGACGTTGAGGATCAGGGTGGCGCGTTCGTCACGGGCGACGGCGCGCATCAGCGCCAGCGCCACCTTCTCGTAGCCGCCGGACAGGTCCTCGGCCTCGCGTTCGCCCGCGCCCGCCGTCTCGCGGTTCTCGGCCATGTAGGTGGCCTCGCGTTCGGCGCGGGTGCGGTCCCAGGTGGCGAGGGCCGGGGCGTCGGGGCGGCGCATCTCGTCGTAGAAGCGGGCCTGCTGGTCGCGCAGGAACGCGCCCCGGGTGAGGTCGGCCTCCCGGTAGGCGCGGACGGTCTCCCGGTTGAAGTAGTAGTAGTGCAGGTACTCGTTGGGGACGGCGCCGAGGGAGCGCAGCCACTCGGCGCCGAAGAGCCGGCCCTCCTCGAAGGAGCCGAGCAGTGCCGGGTCGGCCAGCAGCCGCGGCAGCTCGTCGCGTCCGTCGACGCGCAGGCCGCGCAGCCAGCCGAGGTGGTTGAGGCCGACGTAGTCGACGAAGGCGCGGTCCGGGTCGGCGCCGAGCACGCGGGCGACGCGGCGGCCGAGGCCGACCGGCGAGTCGCAGATGCCGACGACCCGGTCGCCGAGGTGCCGGGACATGGCCTCGGTGACCAGGCCCGCCGGGTTGGTGAAGTTGATGACCCAGGCGTCCGGTGCCAGCCGGGCCACCCGGCGGGCGATGTCGACGGCGACCGGGACGGTCCGCAGCCCGTAGGCGATGCCGCCCGCGCCGACCGTCTCCTGGCCGAGGACGCCCTCGGCGAGCGCCACCCGTTCGTCGTCGGCGCGTCCCTGGAGGCCGCCGACACGGATCGCGGAGAACACGAAGTCGGCGCCGCGCAGCGCCTCGTCGAGGTCGGTCGTCGCGGTGACGGCCGGCGCGTCGGGCACCCCGGCCGCCTGTTCGGCCAGCACCCGGGTCACCGCCGTCAGCCGGGCCGGGTCCAGGTCGTGCAGGACGACGTCGGTCACGCGTCCCTCGGCGCGGTCGCCGAGGAGCGCCCCGTACACGAGCGGTACACGGAACCCGCCGCCGCCCAGCATCGTCAGCCTCACGTCCGCACCCTTCCGTCGCCCGGCCGCACTCCCGTCCGGCGCCGATCATGGCACGGCCGGTGCCCCCGCGCGCGCACCTCCCCTTCCCTCTGGCCGGGGAGCGGGCGGACACCTACCCTCGGCCCGGTGACCGCCCCTGCCGGCCCCACCGCCCCCGAACGGCTGCTCGCCGTGCTCGCCGCGTTCGACCACGCGCACCCGGCCCTGTCCCTGACGGACATCAGCCGCCGGGCCGGGCTGAGCCTGACCACGGCGCACCGGCTGGTGGGTGCCCTGACCCGGTGGGGTGCGCTGGAGCGCGACGGTGCGGGCGTCTACCACGTGGGCCTGCGGCTGTGGGAGATCGCCGCGCTCGCCCCGCGCGGTCTCGCGCTGCGGCAGGTGGCGTGGCCGTACCTGGAGGACCTGTACGAGGCGACCCACGAGAACGTGCAGCTGGCGGTGCGGGACGGCGGCGAGGTCGTCTACATCGAGTGGCTGGCGGCGCGGTCGTCCGTCGGCGTGCACATCCGCGTCGGCGCCCGCTGGCCGCTGCACGCCACCGGGGTCGGGCTCGCTCTGCTCGCGCACGGCGAACCGGAGTTCCAGGAGGCGTACCGCACCGGTCCGCTCGCCTCCTTCACCGCGTACACGATCACCGACCCGGCACGCCTGCGCCGGGTGCTGGCCGAGGTCCGGCGCACCGGAGCGGCGGTGAGCGACCGGCAGATCACCGACGACGCCCTGTCGGTGGCCGCCCCGGTGCACGGCCCGGACGGCACGGTGACCGCGGCCGTGTCGGTCGTCGTGCCGCACGCCGACGCGCAGGTGCCGGTGCTGGTTCCGGCGGTCCGGCTGGCGGCCCGCGGCATCTCCCGGGCCCTGGGCTGGCGCCCGAATATCCCTCGCACCGGTGAGGACGGGCCCCCGTACTCCTCCTGATACTGGGACGGCCCGTGCCCCAGGAGCCGCCATGCCCGCCCGGTCCCCGCTGTCCTCCCCGCTCGCCCCCGTCCTCGCCCGGCTGCGTACGGCCAGCCCGTACGCGGTGGACGCCGCCGTCGCCGCGCTGGTGCTGTTCGCCGTCTCGCTGCAGTGGCTGTTCCCCGACGAGGGGGACGATCCGCTGTCCTGGCGGGGCTGGCTGCTCGGGGCCGCGACCGCCGTGCCGTTGGTGTGGCGGCGTGCGGCGCCGTTCGCGACCGCCTGTGCCGTGTCGGTGGCCACCCCGGCCCAGGCGGTGCACCACGCGCCGCCGCCCGACCTGATGTACGGCGGCTTCGTCGTGCTCTACACGCTGGCCGCCCTCGCCCGGCCCTGGCAGCGGCGGGTGATGCTGACGGGCTGGCTGATCGGGGTCGCCGCCACCATCAGCCACAAGGAGGACGCCGAGCCCTTCGAGTACGCCTTCCAGCTGCTGAGCATCGGGTGCGCGTACGCGCTCGGCTCGCTCACCCGGACCCAGCGCGCCTACACCGCCGAACTGGAGGACCGGGCGCGGCGGCTGGAGCGCGAGCGGGCGGCCGACACCGCGCGGGCCACGGCGCAGGAACGCGCCCGCATCGCCCGCGACATGCACGACATCCTGGCGCACGCGGTCAGCCTGATGGTGGTGCAGGCCGAGGCCGGACCGGTCGTCGTGCGCAGTGATCCGGCGCGCGCGGAGGCCGCGTTCGACGCGATCGCGACGGCCGGGCGGGACGCGATGACCCAACTGCGGCGCATTCTCGGGGTGCTGAAGGAGGAGGAACGCGAGCCGGGGCCGCGGCGGCTGCCCCAGCCGGGCCTGACCGCGCTGCCGGGGCTGGTCCGCGGGGTCGGCGAATCGGCCGGCCTGCGGGTGGAGTTGAGGACGACGGGCGAACCGGGTGCCCTTCCCGCGGACACCGAGGTGGCCGCCTACCGCATCGTGCAGGAGGCCCTCACCAACACGGTCAAGCACGCGTACGCTTCCTGCGCGGTGGTCGGGCTCGACTGGGCGGAGGACGGGGTGACCCTGACGGTGACGGACGACGGGCGGGGTCCGGCGGCCCCGGGTGACGGGACGGGCGGCGGCGGGCACGGACTGATCGGCATCCGGGAGCGGGCCGCCGCCTGCGGGGGCGAGGCCGTCACCGGCGGCGGGCCGGACGGCGGTTTCCGGGTCGTCGTACGCCTGCCCGTCGCGGTCGGCCGGCGGACGGCCCTCGGGTGAGCGTCCGGGTGGTCGTGGCCGACGACCAGGAGCTGGTGCGCAGCGGGTTCAGCATGATCCTGGAGGCGCAGCCGGACATCGAGGTGGTCGCGGAGGCCGGGGACGGCGCGGAGGCGGTCGCCGCGGTCGAGCGGTACGCGCCGGACGTCCTGCTCCTGGACATCCGCATGCCGGTCATGGACGGCCTGGACGCGGCCCGGCGGGTGTGCGCGCGCTCCGCCTGCAAGGTCGTCATGCTGACCACCTTCGACCTGGACGAGTACGTGTACGAGGCGCTGTACGCGGGTGCCAGCGGCTTCCTGCTCAAGGACGTGCGCCGGGACGACCTGGTGCACGCGGTGCGGGTGGTCGCGGCGGGTGACTCGCTGCTGGCCCCGGCGGTGACGCGCCGGCTGGTCGCGGACATCGTGCGGCGCCGGCGCGAGGAGGCGGCGGCCGACGTCACCCCTCGGCGCCTGGAGGTGCTGACCGCGCGCGAGGTGGAGACGCTGCGGCTGCTGGCGCGCGGGCTGTCCAACTCCGAGATCGCCACGACCCTGTTCGTGAGCGAGCACACCGTCAAGACGCATGTCAGCAACGTGCTGGGCAAGCTCGGTCTCCGGGACCGGGTGCAGGCGGTGATCTGCGCATACGAGACCGGTCTGGTGGCTCCCGGCTCCCCGTGACGCTCCCCCTGCGGGGTGAGGCGGCGAGCGCTCTCCCCCGTGCGGGCGAGTCGGCAAACCGCTCTCTCCGGCGATCCGGCGGACCCCCGGCGGCCCCGACCCTGGTGGCGACGACACCAGACCGAGTCCGATTCCCGGGAGGGACCGTGCTGTCCACACTCGCCCGGGCGGCGACCCGCCGCCCGCTGACCGTGATGCTCCTGTGGGGCCTGTTCCTGCTGCTCGGCTTCGGCCTCGGCACGGGCGTCTTCGGGAGACTCTCCGACGACGTGCCCGACATCCCGGGCACCGAGTCGCAGGTCGCCGCCGAACACCTGGACGGCCTGGACCCGGCGGGCGACTCGATCACCGGCGTGGTCGAGGCCTCCGCCGTCGCGGACCCCGCGGTCCGGGCCGAGGTGCGGCGGACCGTGGCCGACCTGCGGGAGGTCGCGGGCGTCGCCGAGGTCCCGGACCCGTACGCCACGCCCGGGCTGGTCGCCGAGGACGGGCGGGCCCTGGTCGTCTCCGTCACCCTGGAGGGCGGTCTCGACGACGCCGCCGAGGAGGCGGCGGTGGACGACGCGGCCGACCGGCTGCACGGGATCGACGGGAGCGAGGTGTCCGGGGTCCACGTCAGCGGCGGGCCGCTGCTGGGCCGGCAGCTCGGCGAGCGCGCCCAGGAGGACGTGCAGAACGCGGAGTTGATCTCGCTGCCGGTCGTGCTGGTCCTGCTGCTCGTCGTGTTCGGGGGGCTGCGTGCGGCCGGGCTGCCGCTGCTGGTGGCGGTGGCGGGGATCGCGGGCGCGTTCCTGGCGCTGTTCGGCTTCAGCCTGTTCACCGACATCTCCGTGTACGCGATCCAGGTCACGACGATGCTGGGGCTCGGCCTCGCCGTGGACTACGCCCTGCTGATGCTGGTCCGCTTCCGCGAGGAGCGGCGGCACACCCCGGACGTCGTGGAGGCCGTGCACCGCACGGTCGCGGCTGCCGGGCGGACCGTGCTGTTCTCCGGGCTGACGGTGGCGGTGAGCCTGGCCGGGCTGCTGGTCTTCCCGAGCACGTTCCTGCGCAGCATGGGGCTCGCGGTGGCCGCGGTGGTCGTCGTCGACATGCTGGCGGCGCTGACCCTGCTGCCCGCGCTGCTGACCCGGTTCGGCGGCCGGATCCCCCCGGCGAAGGCGCGGCCGGAGGAGGAGGGGCGGCTCTTCGCCCGCCTCGCCCGCTTCGCCGCCCGGCGACGGGTGGCCGTCCTGGCGGTGGCCGTCCCGGCGCTGCTGGTGCTGGCGCTGCCCGTCACCGGCATGTCCATCAACCTCGGGGACGCGCGGCAGCTTCCGAAGAGCACCGAGGCACGGCAGTTGTACGACGCGTTGGAGGCGCACTTCCCGCCGGGCACCGGCGTCTCACCGGTCACGGTGGTCCTGCGGCCGGGCACCGACGCCGCGACCGCCGACCGGATCCGCGCGCTGGCCCCGGGCACCACCGTCCGTGACCTGTCCGGCGGCACCACCGTGCTCGAACTGCCCGCGGGCGGCGCGGCCGACGGTCCGGCGGCCACCGAACTGGTCGAACGGGTGCGGGACCTGCGCGGCGACGCGCCGGTCCAGGTCACCGGCGGCGCGGCCCAACTGGTCGACTTCCGGGAGATGCTCGCGGACCGGGCGCCCTGGGCGGCACTGACCGTGCTGGCGGGGATCTTCGTGCTGCTGTTCGCGTTCACCGGGTCGGTGCTGCTGCCGCTGCGCACCGTCGCGACGACGCTGCTCAGCCTCGGGGCCGCGCTCGGGGCGGTGGTCTGGGTGTTCCAGGACGGTCACCTGGCCGGGCTGATCGGCGCCGAGGGGCTGGGCGCGCTGAGCCTGACGGCGCCGCCGCTGATCATCGCCATCGCCTTCGGACTGGCCATGGACTACGAGTTGTTCATCCTGGCCCGGATGCGCGAGGCCCGGGAGCGGACCGGCGACGACCGGGAGGCCGTGGTGACCGGCCTGCGCCGGTCGGGCCGGGTGGTGACCTGTGCCGCGCTGCTCCTCGCGGTGGTGTTCGGCGCCTTCATGACGGGGGGCTTCTCGCCGATCCTGCAGATCGGGCTCGGCCTGACCCTGGCGGTGCTGATCGACGCCACGGTCGTCCGGATGCTGCTGGTGCCGGCCACGATGGCGCTGCTGGGCCGGCGCGCCTGGTGGGCCCCGAAGCCGCTGCGCCGGGCGCACGAGAGGTTCGGGGTGCACGAGGAGGCCCCCGACCCCGCTCCCGTTCCGCCGCAGCCCGCGGCGCGCTGAGACGCCGGGCGCGCAGCCGAGACGCCGGGCGCGCCGCCGAGACGCCGGGCGCGCGGCCCGGCCGGTCCGCGGTTCCTCCCCGACGGGGGTGGGGAGGGACCGCGGTCGGGGCACGCCCGTCCGGCCCGGCACTTTCGTGACGTTCACGACGTTCACGGGCTGAACTCCCCGGCCCCGCAAGGACTTTCTCGGCTTCACCTCTTGACGGCGGCGGCCTCCCGGAGCACATTGGCCGCACTCTGAGAGCGCTCTCAAACGTCTCCCCGCGGAGCGCGCTCGGGGCGTAACGCTTCCCACTCCCGCATCGAGAGGCGACCCCCACATGAGTCAGACATCCGGCAACCCGCCCAGACGCCGGCCGCTGCGCCGGGCGCTGGTGGCCGTCGTCGGCACGCTCGGCCTGGCCGCGGCGGCGACGACCGTCACGGGCCCGTCGGCGGGCGCGGCCGTTCCGCCGCCCCCGTCCGGCTGGACCCAGGTCTTCGCCGACGACTTCGACGGCGCGGCCGGCTCCGGCGTGAACACCGCGAACTGGCAGTACGACACCGGCACCTCGTACCCCGGCGGCCCGGCCAACTGGGGCACCGGCGAGATCGAGACGATGACGTCGTCCCCGAGCAACGTCTCGCTGGACGGCGGCGGCAACCTGCGCATCACCCCGCAGCGCGACGGCGCCGGCAACTGGACCTCGGGCCGCATCGAGACCAAGCGGGCCGACTTCGAGCCCCCGGCCGGCGGCAAGCTGCGCGTGGAGGCCCGTATCCAGGTCCCGAACGTCACCGGGGCCGCCGCCAAGGGCTACTGGCCGGCGTTCTGGATGCTCGGCGCGCCCTACCGCGGCAACTACTGGAACTGGCCCGGTGTCGGCGAGATCGACATCATGGAGAACACCCAGGGCCTCAACACGGTCTGGTCCACGCTGCACTGCGGCACCTCGCCCGGCGGCCCCTGCAACGAGACGAGCGGCATCGGCGGCAACACCCCGTGCCCCGGCGCCACCTGCCAGGCGGGCTTCCACACCTACCGGGTGGAGTGGGACCGCTCGACGAGCGTCGAGGAGATCCGCTTCTACGTCGACGGCAACAACTTCCACACCGTCCGCGCCAACCAGGTCGACGCGACGACCTGGGCGAACGCCACCAACCACGGCTACTTCATCATCCTGAACGTCGCGATGGGCGGCGGCTTCCCGGACGCCTTCGGCGGCGGCCCGGACGGCGGCACCCAGCCCGGCCACTCCATGCTCGTGGACTACGTCCAGGTGCTGTCGGCCGGTGGGAGCGGTACCACGCCACCGCCGACCGGCGGTGACCGCGACGCGTACAGCGCCATCGAGGCGGAGTCGTACGACGCCCAGTCCGGCACCCTGACCGAGGGCACCTCGGACTCGGGCGGCGGCAGCAACCTCGGCGCCCTCGCCAACGGCGACTGGGTGCAGTACAAGGGCGTCGAGTTCGGTTCGAGCGCGGCGACCCAGTTCAAGGCCCGGGTGGCCAGCGGTGCCGCCGCCGGGGTCAGCGGCCTGGTCGAGGTGCGCCTGGACAGCCGCACCAGCACGCCGGTCGGCAGTTTCGCCGTGGGCAACACGGGCGGCTGGCAGTCGTGGCGGACGATCCCGGCGAACATGGCCTCGGTGACCGGCACCCACGACGTCTACCTGACCTTCACCAGCGGCCAGAGCGCCGACTTCGTCAACGTGAACTGGTTCGGCTTCGGCCACTGAGCGGCGACCGACCCCCCGCAGGAGAGGCGAAGGGGCTCCACGCACCGTGGGGCCCCTTCGTCGCGCCGTGCGGCGTCGCTCAGCGCAGCTCCGCCCGGAAGGCGGCCGGTGTCTGGTCGGTGTGCTGCTGGAAGAACTTGGAGAAGTTCGCCGCGTCCGGGAAGCCGACCGCCGCGCCGACCCGCCCGATCGGCAGCTCGGTGTGGGCGAGCAGCCGCTTGGCCTCCAGGACGACACGCTTGTCGATGAAACCCTTGGGCGTCTCACCGGTGGCGGCGCGCACCGCGCGCACCAGGGTGCGGCGGGAGTAGCCGAGCGCGTCGGCGTAGGCGCTGACGCTGTGGTTGGTGGCGAAGCCCCGCTCGACCGCGTCCCGGAAGAGGATGAAGGTGCTGTCCCCCGGCGTCTCCGCCCGCCCCTGCCGCGCCGCCCTCGCGGAACCGGCCGCGAGGTGGGCGAGGCGCAGCAGGAACGCGGAGAGCGTGTGGCGCAGTACGGCCGTGTGCAGGCTCAGCGGGAGTGTGGTCGCGTCCTCGTACTCGCGCCGCAACTGGTCGAGCGCCGCCGTCAGTCCGGCGAGCCGCGCCTCGTCGGGGTGGAGCAGGGGCGGCAGGTCGTAGCGGTAGAGGCCGGTGGCCTCCACGGTGGCGCGGGGCAGGAAGCCGGGCTGCATGGTGAGCACCGTTCCGCGGTACTCGGCCTCCGGCGCGAAGCGGTGGACCTGGCCGGGACGGATCCACAGCAGGTCGCCGGCCGACGCCTCGTACTCGGCGAAGTCGATCATGTGACGGACCGGTCCGCCGGTGAGGAGCATGACGATGTGGAAGTCGATGCGGTGCACGCGGTGCAGCGGCGCCTGCGCGTGCCAGGTGCGGCCGGCGCCCATGGGACCGACCTGCATGCCCACTCCGAGGAGGCTGAGATCGACCGGGAAGGGGAACGTTCTGATCCCGTCGCCGCCGCCTTGGCTTCTTTCGTCCGCCATGTCCGTCTCGTACCGTCCCGCCCGTGTGCCCCGCGGCCGGGGCGTGTCCCAGTTTCACCACAGGCTGACACACCACGACCTTCACTCCCAAAAGTCAGACTTTTAAGTTTGAACGCGTCAGACCAGCTACTTCGCTCCGATCGAGGATTTCTTGAAGATGAGCACGCAGTCGAGCAAGCAGACAGTGGACGGCGCGGACCGCTTCGAATGGACCGAACTCGACCGGCGTGCCGTGGACACCGCCCGGATCCTGGCGGCCGACGCCGTGCAGAAGGTGGGCAACGGTCACCCGGGTACGGCGATGGCCCTCGCCCCGGCCGCCTACACGATCTTTCAGAAGGTGATGCGACACGACCCCGCCGATCCCGAGTGGACCGGCCGTGACCGCTTCGTCCTCTCCCCCGGCCACACCTCGCTGACCCTCTACACCCAGCTCTTCCTCGCCGGGTACGAGGTGGAGCTGGACGACCTCAAGGCCTTCCGCACGCACGGCTCCAGGACGCCGGGCCACCCCGAGTACGGGCACACGGCCGGCGTGGAGACCACCACGGGGCCGCTGGGCCAGGGTGTGGCCAACGCGGTGGGCATGGCGATGGCGGCCCGCTACGAGCGCGGCCTGTTCGACCCCGAAGCCCCCGAGGGCGAGTCGCCCTTCGACCACACGGTCTGGGCGATCGTCAGCGACGGCGACCTCCAGGAGGGCGTCTCCGCCGAGGCCTCGTCGCTCGCCGGTCACCAAAAGCTCGGCAATCTGGTCTTCCTCTACGACGACAACCACATCTCGATCGAGGGCGACACCGTGACCGCGTTCTCCGAGGACGTGCTGAAGCGCTACGAGGCGTACGGCTGGCACACACAGCGCATCGAGCCCGCCGACAGCGGCGACGTGGACGTGCAGGCGCTGCACGCGGCGCTGACGGCGGCGAAGGCCGAGACCGGCCGCCCGTCCATCATCGCCATGCGCACGATCATCGCCTGGCCCGCCCCGAACGCCCGGAACACCGAGGCCTCCCACGGCTCCGCCCTCGGCGCGGACGAGGTCGCCGCCACCAAGCGCGTCCTCGGTTTCGACCCGGAGCAGTCCTTCGAGGTCGCCGACGAGGTCCTCGCCCACACCCGCCGGGCCCTGGACCGGGGTGCCGAGGCGCACGCCGCCTGGGACAAGCGGATCGCCGCCTGGCGCGACGCCGCCCCCGAGCGCGCGGAGCTGTTCGACCGGGTGGTCGCCGGCCGGCTGCCCGAGGGCTGGGAGGACTCCCTGCCGGTGTTCGAGACCGGCAAGGCGGTCGCCACCCGGGCCGCCTCCGGCAAGGTCCTCCAGGCGCTCGGCCCGGTGCTGCCCGAACTGTGGGGCGGCTCGGCCGACCTGGCCGGCTCGAACAACACGACGATCGACAAGACGTCGTCCTTCCTGCCGGAGGGCAACCCGTTGCCCGGCGCCGACCCGTACGGCCGCACCGTGCACTTCGGCATCCGCGAGTTCTCGATGGCCGCGGAGATGAACGGCATCGCCCTGCACGGCAACACCCGGATCTACGGCGGCACCTTCCTGGTCTTCTCCGACTACATGCGCAACGCGGTGCGCATGTCCGCGCTGATGCAGCTGCCGGTGACGTACGTGTGGACGCACGACTCCATCGGCCTCGGCGAGGACGGGCCCACCCACCAGCCGGTCGAACACCTGGCCTCGCTGCGCGCGATCCCCGGCCTCAACGTCGTCCGCCCCGCCGACGCCAACGAGACCGCGACCGTGTGGGCCGAGATCCTGCGCCGCCACTCCACCCACCCGGCGCCGCACGGCCTCGCCCTCACCCGCCAGGGCGTGCCCACCTACGCCCCGAACCCGGACGCGGCACGCGGCGGGTACGTCCTCGCCGACGCCTCCTCCGGCGCCCCGGACGTCGTCCTGATCGCCACCGGCTCCGAGGTGCAGCTCGCGATGGCCGCGCGGGAGACGCTGGAGGCCGAGGGCACCGCGACGCGCGTGGTGTCGATGCCGTCCGTGGAGTGGTTCGAGGAGCAGCCCCGCGCCTACCGCGAGAGCGTGCTGCCGCCGTCCGTGCGGGCCCGGGTGGCCGTGGAGGCCGGGATCGGCCTGACCTGGCACCGGTACGTCGGGGACGCGGGACGCATCGTCTCCCTGGAGCACTTCGGCGCCTCCGCCGACGCGAAGATTTTGTTCACCGAGTTCGGCTTCACCGCCGGGCACGTGGCCGGCGCCGCCCGGGAATCCCTGGCCGCCGCTCGCGGCTGATCCCACCGGATCCCATCCCGGTCCGGACCCGTTTCGACCTCGATCCGAGGGCAGAAAGAGAAGATGATCACTGTGACCGAAGCAACCGCCACCGCGGGAGCACTCCAGCGCCTGGCCGACCAGGGCGTGTCCGTCTGGCTCGACGACCTGTCGCGGCGGCGGATCGAGTCCGGCAACCTCGCCGAGCTGATCAGGACGAAGAACGTCGTCGGCGTCACCACCAACCCGTCCATCTTCCAGGCCGCCATAGGCTCCGGCGAGGGGTACGAGGAGCAGCTCGCCGACCTGGCGACCCGCGGTGTCACCGTCGACGAGGCGGTCCGCATGATGACCACCGCCGACGTCCGCGCCGCCGCCGACGTGCTGCGCGGGGTGTACGACGCGACCGGCGGGCGCGACGGCCGGGTCTCCATCGAGGTCGACCCCCGGCTCGCCCACGACACCCGGGCCACGGTCGCCGAGGCGCGGCAGCTGGCCTGGCTGGTCGACCGCCCCAACGTGATGATCAAGATCCCGGCGACGAGGGCCGGTCTCCCGGCCATCACCGAGGTCATCGGCGCGGGCATCAGCGTCAACGTCACGCTGATCTTCTCCCTGGAGCGCTACCGCGAGGTGATGGACGCCTACCTCGCCGGCCTGGAGAAGGCGCAGGCGGCCGGGATCGAGCTGGCCGGCATCCACTCGGTCGCGTCGTTCTTCGTCTCCCGCGTCGACAGCGAGATCGACAAGCGCCTGTCCCTGCTGGGCACCGAGGAGGCGCTCGGCCTGCGCGGCCGGGCGGCACTGGCCAACGCGCGACTGGCCTACGAGGCGTACGAGAACGTCTTCGCGGGCGACCGCTTCACCGCCCTCGCGGGGTCCCGCGCCAACCCCCAGCGCCCCCTGTGGGCGTCCACCGGTGTGAAGGACCCGGCATTCCGGGACACCCTGTACGTGGAGGAGCTGGTCGCCCCCGGCACCGTGAACACGATGCCGGAGGCCACCCTGGACGCCGCCGCCGATCACGGCGACGTACGGGGCGACACGGTCACCGGCGGGTACGCCCAGGCCCGGGCCGATCTCGCGGCCGTGGAGCGGCTCGGCGTGTCGTACGACGAGGTGGTGGAGCAGTTGGAGCAGGAGGGCGTGGCGAAGTTCGAGGCGGCCTGGCAGGAGCTGCTCGCCGCCGTGACGAAGTCCCTCGACAGCAAGGGAGTTGACGGGGAATGAGCGAGGAGCTTCCCGCTACGACGGTCCGGGAGACCAAGGCGACGAAGGAAGCCAAGGAGGCCCGGGCGGCGCAGGAGGCGGCCGGACCGCCGCTCGCCGAGGAGGCCGAGCAGGCCCGCGTCGCCGGAGCGGCGAAGGCCGCCGGCGCGTCCGGGTCGTCCCGGAGCGCGAAGAAGACCGGGGCGTCCCGCGCGGCCAGGGCGGCGAAGGGCAAGGGTGCGGCCGGCCGGGCCGTGGAGCCGGTGGCACCGCTCGACTGGAGCAACCCGCTGCGCGATCCCCAGGACCGCCGTCTCCCCCGCATCGCGGGCCCGTCCGGGCTGGTCATCTTCGGCGTCACCGGTGACCTGTCCCGCAAGAAGCTGATGCCCGCCGTGTACGACCTGGCCAACCGCGGCCTGCTGCCGCCCGGCTTCTCGCTGGTCGGCTTCGCCCGCCGGGACTGGGAGGACCAGGACTTCGCCGAGGTCGTGCACGACGCGGTCAGGGAGCACGCGCGCACGCCGTTCCGCGAGGAGGTCTGGCAGCAGCTCTCCGAGGGCATGCGCTTCATCCCCGGCGACTTCGACGACGACAACGCGTTCGAACAGCTGCGCAAGGCCGTCGAGGAGCTGGACGCGTCCCGCGGCACCAGCGGCAACTACGCCTTCTACCTCTCCGTGCCGCCGAAGTTCTTCCCGAAGGTCGTCCAGCAGCTCAAGAAGCACGGGCTGACCGACGCGCCCGAGGGTTCCTGGCGCCGTGCGGTCATCGAGAAGCCGTTCGGCCACGACCTGGACAGCGCCCGCGACCTGAACGCGCTGGTGCACGAGGTGTTCGACCCGGAGCAGGTCTTCCGCATCGACCACTACCTGGGCAAGGAGACGGTCCAGAACATCCTGGCGCTGCGCTTCGCCAACCAGATGTACGAGCCGATCTGGAACCGGTCCT
Source organism: Streptomyces rubrogriseus (assembly GCF_027947575.1). NCBI lineage: Bacteria > Bacillati > Actinomycetota > Actinomycetes > Kitasatosporales > Streptomycetaceae > Streptomyces > Streptomyces rubrogriseus. The sequence continues at coordinate 5,497,071 of NZ_CP116256.1, forward strand.
ACGTGGACCACGTGCAGATCACGATGGCCGAGGACATCGGCATCGGCGGCCGGGCCGGCTACTACGACGGCATCGGCGCCGCCCGCGACGTCATCCAGAACCACCTGCTCCAGCTGATGGCGCTGACCGCCATGGAGGAGCCGGCCGCCTTCGACGCGCGGTCGCTGCTCACCGAGAAGCTGAAGGTGCTGCGCGCCGTGCGGCTGCCCGACGACCTGGGCGAGCACACCGTGCGCGGGCAGTACGCGGGCGGCTGGCAGGGCGGCGCGCAGGTGCCCGGCTACCTGGAGGAGGACGGCATCGACCCGGCCTCCACCACGGACACCTACGCGGCCATCAAGCTCGGCATCGACAACCGCCGCTGGGCCGGGGTGCCCTTCTACCTGCGCACCGGCAAGCGCCTGGGCCGCCGGGTCACCGAGATCGCGGTCGTCTTCCAGCGGGCCCCGCACTCGCCCTTCGACTCCACGGCGACGGAGGAGCTGGGCGAGAACGCCATCGTCATCCGCGTCCAGCCCGACGAGGGCATGACGGTGCGCTTCGGCTCCAAGGTGCCGGGCACGTCGATGGAGATCCGGGACGTGTCGATGGACTTCGCGTACGGCGAGTCCTTCACCGAGTCCAGCCCGGAGGCGTACGAACGGCTGATCCTGGACGTCCTTCTGGGTGACGCCAACCTGTTCCCGCGCCACCAGGAGGTGGAAGAGTCCTGGCGGATCCTCGACCCGATCGAGGAGTACTGGGCCTCGCACGACAAGCCCGCGCAGTACGCGTCGGGCGGCTGGGGACCGCGGGAAGCGGACGAGATGCTCGCACGAGACGGACGGAGCTGGCGCAGGCCATGAGGATCGACCTGACCGACACCACGGCAAGCAAGATCAACAAGGCGCTGGTGCAGGGCCGCCGGGCCATCGGCACCCCGGCCGTGGGCATGGTGCTCACGCTGGTCATCGTCACGGACGAGGAGAACGCCTACGACGCGATCAAGGCCGCCGAGGAGGCCTCACACGAGCACCCCTCGCGCACCCTGGTCGTCATCAAGCGCCATCCCCGCAACCTGCGCGACCGCACCCGCTCGCACCTCGACGCCGAGGTCCGGGTCGGCTCCGAGGCCGGGACCGGCGAGACGGTCGTCCTGCGCATGTACGGCGAGGTGTCCGAGCACGCCGACTCGGTGGTGCTGCCGCTGCTGCTGCCGGACGCGCCGGTCGTCGTGTGGTGGCCGGTGGAGGCGCCGGACAACCCCGCGAAGGACCCGCTGGGCGCGCTGGCCCAGCGCCGGATCACCGACCTCTACACGGTCGAACGGCCGATGGAGGTCCTGGAGCGCCGGGTCCGCGCCTACGCGCCCGGCGACACCGACCTGGCCTGGACCCGGCTGACGCTGTGGCGCTCGATGCTGGCCGCGGCCCTGGACCAGGCCCGGGTACCGGTGACCTCCGCGGTCGTGGAGGCCGAGGCCGACAACCCGGCCGCCGAGCTGCTGGCCCGCTGGATGGAGGCCCGCCTCGGCGTCCGCGTGGACCGCGTGGTCACCGACGGCCCGGTGGTGACGGCGGTCCGCCTCGGCACGGCGAACGGCGAGATCGTCGTCGACCGGCCGGAGGGCCCGCTCGCCACGATGACCCTGCCGGGTCAGCCCTCGCGCTCCGTCGCCCTGAAGGTGCGCCCCACCTCCGAACTCATCGCCGAGGAGCTCAGGCGCCTCGACGCCGACGAGATGTACGCCGTCGCCCTGCGCGGCAAGGCCGGCAAGGAGACCCCTGTCCATGTCTGACACCCCGAAGCTCAACCAGCGGCCCGAGTGGACCGCGCTCGCGGACCACGCCAAGGGCACGCTGCCCCACCCGGACCTGCGCGAGCTGTTCGCCCAGGACCCCGGGCGGGCGGAGCGCTACGTCGTGCGCGTCGGCGACCTGCGCATCGACTACTCGAAGCACCTGGTCACCGACGAGACGCTGGCCCTGCTCCAGGAGCTGGCCGCAGCGACCGACGTGGCCGGGCTGCGCGACGCGATGTTCCGCGGTGAGCGGATCAACATCACCGAGGACCGGGCGGTGCTGCACACCGCGCTGCGGGCCCCACGCGACGCGGTGATCGAGGTCGACGGCGAGAACGTCGTCCCCAAGGTGCACGCCGTGCTCGACAAGATGGCCGGCTTCGCCGACCGGGTCCGCTCCGGCGAGTGGACCGGCCACACCGGCCGGCGCATCAAGAACGTCGTCAACATCGGCATCGGCGGCTCCGACCTCGGTCCGGCGATGGCCTACGAGGCGCTGCGGGCCTTCACCGACCGCTCCCTCACCCTCCGCTTCGTGTCCAACGTGGACGGCGCCGACCTGCACGAGGCGGTCCGGGACCTGGACCCGGCTCAGACGCTGTTCGTCATCGCGTCCAAGACCTTCACCACCATCGAGACGATCACGAACGCCACGTCCGCCCGCTCCTGGCTGCTGGACGGCCTCGGGGGTGACGAGAAGGCGGTCGCGAAGCACTTCGTGGCCCTGTCGACCAACGCCGAGAAGGTCGCGGACTTCGGCATCGACACGGCCAACATGTTCGAGTTCTGGGACTGGGTCGGCGGCCGCTACTCCTTCGACTCGGCCATCGGCCTCTCCCTGATGATCGCCATCGGCCCGGACCGCTTCCGGGAGATGCTCGACGGCTTCCGCATCGTCGACGAGCACTTCCGCAACGCCGAGGCCCCGGCCAACGCGCCGCTGCTCCTCGGCCTGCTGGGCGTCTGGTACGGCGACTTCCTGGGCGCGCAGTCGCACGCGGTGCTGCCGTACTCGCACTACCTGTCGAAGTTCACCGCGTACCTCCAGCAGCTGGACATGGAGTCCAACGGCAAGTCCGTCGACCGCGAGGGCAATCCCGTGGAGTGGCAGACCGGGCCGGTGGTGTGGGGCACGCCCGGCACCAACGGGCAGCACGCGTACTACCAGTTGATCCATCAGGGCACGAAGCTGATCCCGGCGGACTTCATCGGCTTCGCGCGGCCCGTGGCCGAGCTGAGTGACGAACTCAAGGCTCAGCACGACCTGCTGATGGCCAACTTCTTCGCCCAGACCCAGGCCCTCGCCTTCGGCAAGACCCCGGACGAGGTACGCGCCGAGGGAGTGCCCGAGGAACTGGTCCCGCACAAGACCTTCCGCGGCAACCACCCCACCACGACCGTCCTGGCCGCCGAACTGACCCCCTCCGTCCTCGGCCAGCTCATCGCCCTCTACGAGCACAAGGTCTTCGTCCAGGGCGCGATCTGGAACATCGACTCCTTCGACCAGTGGGGCGTCGAACTCGGCAAGGTGCTCGCCAAGCGCGTCGAACCGGCCCTCACCGAGGGCGCGGACGTGCCCGGCCTCGATCCGTCCACGGCCGCGCTGGTGGCCGCCTACCGCGAACTGAAGGAAGTGCACTGACATGCAGATCGGTCTTGTGGGTCTCGGCAAGATGGGCGGCAACATGCGCGAGCGCCTGCGCAACGCCGGCCACACCGTCGTCGGATACGACACCAATCCCGACCGGGCCGACGTCGACAGCCTGGTCGAGCTGGTGGACCGGCTGGAGCGGCCGCGCGCGGTCTGGGTGATGGTCCCGGCCGGCGGTGCCACCCAGCACGTCATCGACCAGCTGGCGACGCTGCTCAAGCCCGGTGACACCGTCATCGACGGCGGCAACTCCCGCTGGACGGACGACGAGCGGCACGCCGAGGACCTCGGCAAGCGCGGGATCAACTTCGTCGACGCCGGTGTGTCGGGCGGCGTGTGGGGGCTGGAGAACGGATATGCCCTGATGGTCGGCGGCGACAAGGAGACCGTCGACGACCTCAAGCCGATCTTCGACGCGCTCAAGCCGGACGGCCCCTACGGCTACGTCCACGCGGGCCGGGTCGGCGCCGGGCACTTCTCCAAGATGGTCCACAACGGCATCGAGTACGCCATGATGCAGGCCTACGCCGAGGGCTGGGAGCTGCTGGAGAAGGTCGACTCCGTGGACAACGTCCGCGAGGTCTTCCGCTCCTGGCAGGAGGGCACCGTCATCCGGTCCTGGCTCCTGGACCTGGCCGTCAACGCCCTTGACGACGACCACCACCTGGAGAAGCTGCGCGGCTACGCCGACGACTCGGGCGAGGGCCGCTGGACCGTGGAGGCGGCGATCGACAACGCCGTGCCGCTGCCCGCGATCACGGCCTCCCTCTTCGCGCGGTTCGCGTCCCGCCAGGAGGACTCGCCGCAGATGAAGATGGTCGCCGCGCTGCGCAACCAGTTCGGTGGCCACGCCGTGGAGTCGGCCAAGAAGTAGCCGCCCGGGAAGTGGGCGGTCCGGAAAGCGCGTTGACGTGCTCGGCCGGTTCGGGTCAGAGTCCCTCCCTGATGGAGATCAACGACCTGACACCGGCCGAGTCGCGTCTTTGGCGGGCGTTCGCCTCGGGCACCGACGTGGACTTCCGCTCCGCGGACTCCTCCGCCGCGGACTCCTCCGCCGCGGACTTCGACGACCCCGCCGTGGGCGGCGCCTGGGGCCCGGAGCGGACCGTGCGCGCGAGCGTGCTGCGGTCCCTGCTCCTGGACGGCCCCCGGGAGGACGGCCGGGTCGCGGCGCTCAGCCTGGCCGGCGCCCGCGTCACCGGACGGTTGGACCTGCAGTACGCCACGGTCGACCACCCCGTGCGGCTGCGGCACTGCCACTTCGACGAGGCCCCGAGGTTCTACGGAGCCCGGCTGCGCGAGCTGAACCTGAGCGAGTCCGTGCTGCCCGGGCTGATCTCGCACGCGGTCCGGGTGGAGGGCGTACTGCGGCTGACCCGGGCCCGGTTCAGCGGTACGGTGCGGCTTGCGGGGGCGGAGGTCACCGGCAGCCTGTACCTGGAGAGCACCCGCATCGAGACGCCGGACACCGAGTGGCCGGTGCTCCAGCTGAACCAGGCGGTGCTGGGCGCCGACCTGTGGGCGCCGGGTCTGCGCGCGGGTGGCGAGGTCCGGCTCACCGGTGCCCGGGTGGCCGGCACCGTCAACCTCAACGACTCGGTGCTGGACCGGCCGGGCGGCACCGCCGTCCAGGCCGAGACGCTCGCCGCCGAGGCCGACGTACTGCTGCGGCGCGCGGACGTCCGGGGCCGGCTGGAGCTGCGCGGTGCCCGGATACCCGGCCGACTGGACCTGTCGCACGCCCGGCTGGCCAACGCCGGGAACACCGCGCTGCGTGCCAGCAGTTGCGTGATCGGCGAACTCTGGCTGCGGGAGGGCCCGGCGGTGCAGGGGGCGCTCAATCTGCGCCGCGCCCAGGTGGACGTGCTGTTCCTCCAGCCGGAGGTGGTGCCGGCCTGGGTCCAGCTCAACGACCTCACCTACACGTCGCTCGTCCCGCACGAGCCCGCCGAGCGTCGGCTGCCGATGCTGGAGAAGGGGGACAGCTACCTCCCCTTCACCTACGAGCAGCTGACCGCCGCCTACCGGCGCATCGGTGACGACGACGCGGCCCGCCTCGTACAGCTCGCCAAGCAGCGGCGGCGCCGGCGCACCCTGCCCTGGTACGGCCGCCTGTGGGGGCACCTCCAGGACATCGCGGTCGGCTACGGCTTCCGTCCGCTGCGCGCGGGCGGCTGGCTGCTGTCGCTGCTCGCGGTCGGCTCGGTCGTCTACGGACTGCACCACCCGCCGCCACTCAAACCGGAGGAGGCCCCCGGCTTCAACCCGGTCTTCTACACGCTGGACCTGCTGCTGCCGGTGATCTCCTTCGGTCAGGAGAACGCGTTCTCGCCCAAGGGCGGGTATCAGACGCTCTCCTACGTCCTGGTCATCACCGGCTGGATCCTGGCCACGACCGTGATCACGGGTCTGACCCGCACCGTCAGCCGCCAGTGAGGATCTCCGTAAGGAGGGCGGGAGTTCCGAGCGGGCGGGTACGGGGTATGCCGGACGCGTCCCGAACGAACGATCAAGGAGAGCGATGGCGATGCCACCCCTGCGGCAGGAGGTTGAGGCGGGTGCGGCCGGGCTGGACCCCGGGGCGCTGGCCCGGCTGGACCTGCACTTCGCCCGGCAGGTCGACGAGGGCCGGCTGCCCGGGTTCCTGGTGGCCGTCGCGCGCGGCGGCCGCGTCGCCCATCTGACCGTGCACGGACAGCGGGACGTCGCGGCCGGACTCCCGGTGACGGCCGACACACTGTGGCGGATCTACTCCATGACCAAGCCCGTCACGTCCGTGGCGGTGCTGACCCTGGTGGAAGAGGGCCGGCTGGCGCTGGACGACCCCGTCGACCGGTACCTGCCGGCCTTCGCCGAGCCGCGGGTGTACGTCGGCGGGACCGGCGAGAACGTCGTCACCCGCCCCGCCTCCGGTCCGGTGCGGGTCCGGCACCTGATGACCCATACCGCGGGGCTGACGTTCGGCTTCTACCGCACCCACCCCGTGGACGCGCTGTACCGGGCGGCCGGGGTGGAGTCCTCGGTGCGGCCGGGTGCCGACCTGGCCGAGACGGTGGACCTCTACGCGAGCCTGCCCCTGCAGTTCGATCCGGGCACCGAGTGGAACTACTCCGTGGCCAGCAACGTACTGGGGCGGCTGGTGGAAGTGGTGTCCGGGCAGCCCCTCGACGTGTTCTGCGCCGAGCGCGTCTTCGGACCGCTCGGTATGACGGACACCGGGTTCCACGTCACCGACGCGCAGGCGGGCCGCCTGGCCGAGCTGTACGGCGAGACCGAGGACGGCGGCATCGCGCCGGTCCCCGGGCTGCCGCTGCGGGGCCGGCCGCGGTTCCTGTCGGGCAGCGGCGGTCTGGCCTCGTCCGCCCACGACGTGCACCGCTTCGCGGAACTGCTGCGGCGCCGCGGCGAACTCGACGGGATCCGGCTGCTCGCCCCGGCGACGGTGGACCTGATGACCCGCAACCACCTCCCGGGCGGCGCCGATCTGCGGTCCTTCGGCAGCCGCCCGGCGCACGACGAACCCGGCAACGACGGCGTCGGCTTCGGTCTCGGCGTCTCCGTGGTGACCGACCCGAGCCGCACGCGGTCGCCCTCCAATCTCGGCACCTACGGCTGGAGCGGAGTGGCGACGACCACCTTCTGGGTCGACCCGGGCCGTGATCTGACGGTGCAGTTCATGACCCAGGTGCGGCCGAGGTCGTCCCACACGGTCTACCCGGACCTGAAGCGGCTCGTGCACGAGGCCCTCACGGACTGATCCGGCCCGGCGGTGTCCGGCTCCTCGCGGTCAGGACGAGACGTGTGCCATCGCGGCGTCCAGGTGCGGCAGGTGGTGGTCGAGCCGCTCCCGCTTGGTGCGCAGGTAGGTGATGTTCGACTCGCACGGCGGTATCAGCAGCGGCACCTGCTCGGCGACCTGGATGCCGTGCCGCACCAACGCCTCGCGCTTGCGCGGGTTGTTGGACATCAGCCGCACCGAACGCACCCCGAGGTCGTCGAGGATCCGCGCGGCGACGCCGTAGTCCCGGGCGTCCACCGGCAGGCCGAGGGCGAGGTTCGCCTCCACCGTGTCCAGGCCCTCGGCCTGCAACGCCATCGCGCGCAGTTTGGCGAGCAGGCCGATGCCGCGCCCCTCGTGCCCGCGCAGGTAGACCACGACGCCACTGCCCGCGTCGGCCACCTGCCGGAGCGCGGTGGCGAGTTGGGCGCCGCACTCGCAGTGCTGGGAGCCGAAGGCGTCGCCGGTCAGGCACTCCGAGTGGAGCCGGGTGAGCACGTCTTCGGCGCCGAGGTCGCCGTACACGAGGGCCACTTGCTCGTCGCCGCGTTCGTGGTCGAAATAGCCGAACGCCCTGAATTTCCCGTACACGGTGGGAAGCGGCGTCATCACGATCCGCTCCACGTCCGTGCGCTGTGCCGTCTTCTTGCCGAGTACACCGATTTTTTCTGTCATGATTCTCGCGTTCCTCAACAGTTTGCTCAACCGAGATGAAAGGCCGTGCCGGAATGGATGTTTCACTGGTGCCGGCGGACACGAGCGACGATGTGCGCGAGCGTGGCTCCGGAGTCGCGGTGCTGCCGGTCGGGAGTTTCGAGCAGCACGGCCCGCACCTGCCGCTGGCGACCGACACCCTCGTCGCCTGCGCCGTCGCCCGGGCGGTGGCCGACGCGTATCCGGTGCACCTGCTGCCGCCGGTGACGATCGGCTGCTCGCACGAGCACGCGGACTGGCCGGGGACCGTCAGCATCTCCGCCGTGACCCTGCACGCGGTGGTGCGCGACATAGCGGACTCCCTGCGCCGCTCGGGCGTCGGGGCCCTGGTCGTGGTCAACGGGCACGGCGGCAACTACGTGCTGGGCAACGTCGTTCAGGAGTCCTCGGCACGCGGCGAGCGGATGGCGCTGTTCCCGGCCGCGGAGGACTGGGAGACGGCGCGCCGGCGGGCGGGGGTGGTCACCTCGCTGCTCACCGACATGCACGCGGGGGAAATCGAGACCTCCGTTCTTCTGCACAAGCATCCCGAATTGGTCAGGCCCGGTTACGAGGCCGCCGATTTCGTCGCGGACGACCGGCGTCATCTGCTCTCCCTCGGTATGTCCGCCTACACCGATTCCGGTGTCATCGGGCGTCCTTCACTGGGTTCGGCGGAAAAGGGGAAGGAACTACTGGAAAGCCTGGCGGATTCCTTCGGGGAATATTTCGCACTGCTGACGGCCGAGACGGCGGGGACGCCGTCCACGTACGACGACTCCGACGGCTCCGAGGGCTCCGACGGCGAGCGCGTGTAGCGCGCGGCGTACCGACGTCCGACGAGGACGGCGACGCCGGGCAGGCTCGCCACGAGGCTGAGCACGCCGTACACCACCGCCACGCCCAGCCCGGTGCCCGCGCCGAGCCCCGCCGCGCCGAACGCCCACGCGGTGACGCCCTCCCGCGGGCCCCAGCCGCCGACGTTCAGCGGCAGCCCCATGGCGAGCAGCGCCAGCACGGCCAGCGGTGTGAGCGCGGCGACGGAGGCCGCGCTGCCGGCGACCCGGGCGGCGAGCACGAACATCGTGAGGTGTCCGGCGAGCACGACGGCGGAGGAGAGGGCGATGCCCGGCAGGTTCCGCCGGGACAGCAGCCCGTGCCGTGCCTCACCGAGCGCCGTCCGCACGGCCCGGCCCCGGCGCGCGGGGGCCCGGTTCATGCGCAGGGCGAGGACGACGGCGAGCGCGCCGGCCAGGGCGAGGGCCACGAGGGGTGCGAGGTGGCGTGCCTCGGCGCGCACCGGGGACGGCATCGTGAGCAGTACGCCGGCCCCGACACCCATCAACGCGAGCTGCCCCGCGACCCGTTCGAGGACGACGGCCCGCACGCCCCGCCCCAGGTCACCGGCGCTCCGCCCGTGCCGCACCGCCCGGTGCACGTCGCCGAGGACGCCGCCGGGCAGGGCCGCGTTGAGGAACAGGGCGCGGTAGTAGTCGGCGACGGCCGCCGCGAGCGGCAGCCGGATGCGCAGCCCGCGGGCGACCAGGGTCCAACGCCAGGCACTGAACACCGTGGTGACCAGTCCGATCCCGAGGGCCGCCAGCACGGTGGGCCCGTCGATCCGGCGCAGCCCGTCCAGGAAGGCGCCGGTCCCCAGCCGCCACACGAGCACGGCGAGGACGGCGGTGCCGGCGAGCGTGCCGAGGTGGGCGCGCAGGGCGCGGCGGCGGGGAGCCGCGACGCCGGTCGGGGCGTGCGGGCGTACCGGCGTCGGCAGTACCGCCGTCGGTGCGGTCGACACCGTCGGCAGAGTCGGTGCGCTCACGGGGCCCCGCCCGTCGGCCGGCACAGCGCCAGCAGGTCGGTGTGGTGGACGACGACACGCAACTCCCCGGCCGCGCAGGCCGCGAGGCGCTCCTCCAGGTACCGGTCCGCCCGCGCCCGCAGTTCCGGACGCTGTTCGACGGCCGCACCGACCCAGCCCCGCAGCCACTGGGCGGTGAGTCCGGCCTCGTCGGGGCCGAGCCGCCAGGGGCTGGGGTGCGTCCGTACGGTGGCGCCGTGCCCGGCGAAGGCCTCGGCGGCGGCGGTGACCGCGTCCGGACCGAGCATGCCGGTGCGCCGCTGGTGGTCGTTGAACGCCTCGGTGATCTCGGCGTCCAGGGGGTGGGCCGGGGTGAGGTCGACGCGTCCGGCGACGGAGAGGGTCAGCAGCGCCGGGCAGCCGGCCGCGGTGCAGGCGGCGGCGAGCTTGCCGACCTCCTCGGTGGTGAGGACGTCGAGCAGTGCGGACGCCGTCACCAGCGCGGCGCCGTTCAGGGCGTCCGGGGTGAGGCGGGCGAGGTCCCCGCGCCGCGTCTCGACGGTGACGCGGCTGCCGTCGGCGGCGGTGCGCGGGGCGGCCACGGCGGCGAAGTGCAGGAGGTAGGGGTCGCGGTCGTGCAGCACCCAGTGCTGGGCACCGTCGAGCAGCGGGGCCAGCCAGCGCCCCATCGACCCGGTGCCGCAGCCCAGGTCGTGCACCACCAGCCCGTCCGCCCGCCCCGGCAGGTTGGCGAGCCTGATCCGCAGCGGGTCGAGCAGGTCGTGCGCCCGCGCGGCGGCATCGGCGGGCTCCCGCAGCCGCAGCCATTCGGGCGCGTAGCGCGGGGGCTTTGCAGGGTGCTCGCGCACCGGCGCTCCGCGCAGACGGACGGTGGCACGCTCGCCGGAGGACTGCTCGAGGCCGTCGGCGACCGGCCCGTCGGAGGACCCCCCGGCCCCGAACCGCCCCTGCCCGTCGGTGACCGGCCCGTCGGAGGACCCCCCGGCGGCAGGCCGCCCCGGCTCGTCGTCGACCAGCCCGGCGGAGGACCCTGCGGCGCCGGACAGCCCCTGCCCGTGGGCGACCGGCCGTGCGAAGGGCCGCTCGGCGCGGTGCTCCGTGGGCTCGGCGGCGGCGTCGTCCGGCCGCCGCGTCGCGGGGCGGGCGGGGCCGTCTTCGGGCCGGTCGACGGACGGGACCGTCCAGTCCTCGCCCGGGCTGCCCCCGAGGCCGGCGGCAGGCCGCTCCACGGGGCGTCCGGCGCCCGGGCGGACCGGGCCCGCGACGTGGACGACGGCGTTCGGGGAACCGGTGGCGTTGGCGTCCGGCGGGCCGAGCCCGACCGGGCCAGTGCCCCCGGCCGCTGCCGGGACGGTGTCTACGGCCGCTGCCGGGACGGCGCTCTCGGCCGGTGCGGCGGGCTTGCCCGTGCTCATGCGGCCCTCCTCGGTTCGCCCGGCAGCCGGTGCAGTACGCCGGCCAGGCTCTGGGCCGTGCTCGCCCAGCCGTTCAGGGCGGCGCGGCGACCACGGGCGGCGGCCTTGAGCCGCCGTCGTACGTCCGGCTCGCCGAACCAGCCACGCAGCTCCGCGGCGAGGGCGACGGGGTCCTCCGGCGGGACGAGGATGCCGGGCACGCCCCCGTCGGGCGCGCGTCCGACCGCCTCCGGCAGGCCGCCGACATCCGTGGCCAGCACCGGGATGCCGCGCGCGAGGGCCTCGGTCACCGCCATGCCGTACGTCTCGGCGTACGAGGTGAGGACCATCAGGTCGGCGGCGGCGTAGGTGGCGTCCAGGTCGGCGCCGGCCCGCGGCCCGGCGAGCACCAGCCGCTCCTGGAGACCGTGCCGCGCGATCAGCGACCGCAGCCGGTCGGCGTACTCCGGGTCCTGTGCGAGTCCGCCGACGCACACGCAACTCCACGGCAGGTCGGCCACGGCCGCCAGCGCCTCCACCAGCCGGTGCTGGCCCTTGCGCGGGGTGACCGCGGCGACGCAGACCAGCCGCGAGACGCCGTCGGTGCCGGGCGCGAGGGGTGCGATGTCGGCGCCGGGGGCGGCGACGTGGACCCGGCCCGGGTCGAGGCCGTGGTGGGAGACGAGGCGGCGCACCGCCCAGTCGCTGGTGGCGACGACGGCCGGGACGGCACGCAGCACCGAGCGCTCGCGGGCGTCCAGGGCGGCCGCCACGGCGGGGTCGAGGCCGGTCTCGTCGCCGAGCGGGAGGTGGACGAGGACGGCCATGCGCAGCCGTTCGGCCTCCGGGACGACGACCTCCGGCACTCCGCAGGCCACCAGACCGTCGAGGAGGACGACCGCGCCGTCCGGCAACCGTCGCAGAACGCGGGCGAGTTCCGCGCGGGCCGCGTCGTCCGGCCGGGGCCAGTCGCCCGGCACGGGCAGCCCCCGCACCCGCCAGCCGAAGCCGGGCAGGTCGAGCCGTACCCGCCGGTCGTAGGCGTTGCCGCCACTGGGCGCGGCCGGGTCGTCGACGCCACCCGGCATGACGAAGTGCACGGATCGCAGGGACATGGGGACGATCCCCCCGTTCCTCGGGCCCGGGATCCGGACCGGGGCCGCGGCCTGGGCCTGGGCCGTCCCCGGCAGCTGGGCGGGGACGTGGGCGAGCCGGGTCCGCCCCGCGGCGGTCGTGCCGGTCACAGCGCACGCTCGTAACTCGCCCAGGCGACGTGCGACTCGTGCAGGGTGACGGTGAGCCCGGTCAGGCCCCTGGCGCCCTCGCCGAGCCCGCCCTTGTGCACGCGCTCGGCGAGCCGGTCGGCGATGACCTTGGCCAGGAACTCCGTGGAGGTGTTGACGCCGGCGAAGTCGGGTTCGTTGTCGAGGTTGCGGTAGTTCAGCGCACCCACGACGGCACCCAGCTCCTGGGTGGCCAGGCCGATGTCGACGACGATGTTGTCCTCGTCCAGCTGCTCGCGCCGGAAGGTGGCGTCCACCAGGAACGTCGCTCCGTGCAGGCGTTGCGCGGGCCCGAAGACGTCGCCGCGGAAGCTGTGGGCGATCATGATGTGATCGCGGACGGTGATGCTGAACAACGGACGACCCTCCAGGTGTGGCGCGTCTGGTTCCCCGCCGATGGCTGCGCGGGTGCCGTCTATTACGGCTGGATGCCCTCCGCCGTTCAGTGGTCCGTACGTCTTTCCGCAAGGTCAGGCGCCGCTGCGGGCGTCCGTGCCGGTGTCCTCGTCGTCGTAGCGGATCCGGTGGCACAGTGCGGGGATCTCTCCGGATGCCAACCGCGGCATCAGCTCCGGCAGTTCGGCGAAGGCGGACTCACCGGTGACGAGCGCGTCGAGCGCCGGGTCGGCGAGCAGTTCGAGGGCGAGGGCGAGCCGGTCGGCGTAGGTGCGGGTGGCGGCACGGGCCGGGGAGACGGTGCCGACCTGGCTGCCCCGCAGGGTCAGGCGCCGGGAGTGGAAGGCCTCGCCCAGCGGCAGGGCGACGCGCCGGTCGCCGTACCAGCTCAGCTCGACGACGGTGCCCTCGGGCCGCAGCAGTTCCAGCGACCGGGCGAGTCCCGCCTCCGTCGCGCTGGCGTGCACGACGAGATCGCGGTCGCCGACGGCCTCGCCCGGGGAGGCGAAACCGGCGCCGAGCGCCTCGGCGACCTCCGCGCGGGCCGGATCGGTGTCGACCAACTCGACGCGGACGCCCGGGAATCGGGCGAGCAGCGCGACGACCGAGCAGCCGACCATGCCTCCGCCGACCACGCTGACCCGGTCGCCGACCAGCGGCGCCGCGTCCCACAGGGCGTTGACGGCGGTCTCGACGGTGCCGGCGAGTACGGCCCGCCCGGCGGGCACCGAGGGCGGTACCGGCGTCACGGCCGCGGCGGGGACGACGTACCGGGTCTGGTGCGGGTGGAGACAGAACACGGTGCGCCCGACGAGACGCTCCGGCCCCTCCTCCACCACACCCACGTTGAGGTAGCCGTACTTCACCGGCCCGGGGAAATCGCCCTCCTGGAACGGCGCGCGCATCGCCGTGTACTGGTTCTCCGGCACCCGGCCGCCGAAGACGAGGGTCTCGGTGCCACGGCTGACCCCGCTGAAGAGGGCGCGCACGAGCACCTCGTCCGCGCCCGGTACCGGCAGCTCCACCTCGCGGATCGCGCCCCGCCCCGGCGCTTCGAGCCAGAACGCACGTGCCATGCGTGCCATCGGAAGTCCTCCTGAACGATCGGGAAGCCACTCACGTACCGAGGGATGCACAAGCCGCGCACAAGGTAGCGGCGTTGATCGACTCTGTCACACGGCCGGAGGATGTTCGGTGGCCCTGATCAACCTGAACCACACGGACGACGCGTACGGCGCCTGTCCCGCGAGGTCCGTTCAGCAGGAGACGGCGGTCGGCGCGGGCGCGCAGATCCTGCTCCTGGCGCTGCTCGGCACCGCGATCGGCATGGGCACGGCGGGCTGGCTGACCGGCCTGGCGTTCGCGTTCGCGAGCTGGGCGGTGCTCTCCCGGGCCCTGCACCGCTCCCGGCTGCCGTCGTTCGGCCCGGCCAACCGGGTCACCCTCGGCCGGGCCACCCTGGTCGGCGGGGTCACCGCCCTGGTCGCGGACTCCTACCGCAGCGCGCCGCCCGTCTCCCTCCTGGTCGGCCTGACGGCCGTGGCCCTGATCCTGGACGGCGTGGACGGCAAGGTCGCCCGCCGCACCGGCACGTCGACACCGCTGGGCGCGCGCTTCGACATGGAGGTCGACGCGTTCCTCATCCTGGTGCTCAGCGTGTACGTCGCGCTGGATCTGGGCCCGTGGGTGCTGCTGATCGGCGGCATGCGGTACGTGTTCGTGGCCGCGGCGCGGGTGTGGCCGTGGCTGACGGCCCCGCTGCCGCCGAGCACGGCCCGCAAGACGGTGGCCGCGCTCCAGGGCGTCCTGCTGCTCCTGGCGGGCGCGGAGCTACTGCCGCACCTGGGGAACGCCGGGGTGGTGGCGGTGGCGCTGGGCCTGCTGGTGTGGTCGTTCGGCCGGGACGTGCGGTGGCTGTGGCGGCGGTCCCGGGTTCCCGCGACGCCTGCCACGGCAGTGCGGGAACTCGTCGCGCAGTGAGTCCCTCCTAGGCCGCCGCGCCCACCGGCCCCGCGGAGCGCGCCGATCCCGAGGACCGCGCCGAGATCCGCCCGCTGATCAGGACGGACCGGCGGCGGGTGAAGAGACGGGGCAACGAGACCATGAGGGCGTTCAGACGCCCCGACTGCACGCTCGGCCGCCGTCCGCGGTCCAGAGCGCGCATCGCGGTCGCGACCACCTGCTCGGGGGTCTGGTAGCTGCCTTGGTAGGCACCGCCCTCCAGACCGTCGAAGAACTCGGTGCGGGTGAGCCCCGGGGCCAGCGAGAGAACCCGCAGCCCGGTGCCGCGGGACTCGTACCACAGAGCCTCGGTGAAGCTGAGCACGAAGGCCTTGCAGGCGGCGTAGACCGCCATCCCGGGGCTGGGCGCGTAGGCCGCCGCGCTCGCGACGTTGACGAGCACGCCACGGCCGGAGTCGCGGAGCGGCTCGATGAACGCCCGGGTGAGGTCGACGAGGTTGGCCACGTCCACGTTGATCTCGTCGGTGAGTCGGTCGGGGTCCTCCTGATGGAAGGTGCCGCTGGTGCCGAATCCGGCGTTGTTCACCAGGCCGTCGACGCGGATGCCCCGCCCCGCCAGGTCAGCGGCGAGCCGACGCCCCGCCCCCGGCTCGCTCAGGTCCAGCCGCACCGCCGTGGCGCGTACGCCGTGCCGCGCCCGCAGTTCGGAGGCGAGGTCCTCCAGGCGGTCGAGCCGCCGTGCGACGAGGACGAGGTCGGAGCCGCGGCGGGCCAGTTCGCGGGCGAACTCGGCGCCGATTCCGGAGCTGGCGCCGGTGACGACCGTGGTCTGACCGGAGAAGTCGATTGCAGTCATGTCATGCACTGTAGGCAGCTCTTTGCACTCAGTGCAAGTAGTGCGCTTGATGTACGATCATGCGCACAGTGAAACCCTACGCGCTGCGTGCAAAGCTATAGACTGAGTGCATGGCCGACACCCCCACGCTTCGAGAGCGCGCGCGCCGCGCCGCGCGCGCGGAGATCACCGCCACCGCCGTGCAGCTCTTCGCGGAGCAGGGCTTCGAGGCGACGACGATCGACCAGATCACCAGTGCCGTGGGCATCTCGCGCCGCTCCTTCTTCCACTACTTCGGCAGCAAGGAGGACCTCGTCCTGGGCGACACCCAGGCGCTCGGCGAGTCGGTACGGGCCGCGCTGGAGGCCCGCCCGGACGACGAATCGGCCTGGACCGCCATCCGGGCGGCCCTCCTGACCATCCGTCCGGCGGACAAGACCCCGGAGGAGCAGCTCACCCTCGCCCGCATCCACCACGAGGCGCCCTCCGTGCGCGCCCGGCACCTGGAGAAGCACCTGCGCTGGCAGGAACTGCTCGCCCCGGACATCCAGCGCCGCCTGGGCCTGCCCCCGACGGCGGCCCCGGACCCCAGGGCACTTGCCTTCGTCGCCGCCGCTCTGGCCTGCGTCGACGCGGCCGTCGACGCGTGGTACCGCTCCGGCGGCGCGGAGGACCCCGAGCACATCTTCGACGAGGCGGTGGCGACGCTGCGCCGCTAGGACCGGACCGGCCCCGCCGTGGAGGGGGTTGGTGCGGCGGCCCCGGCACCCCGGTGCGGCCACCGGGGCAGCGTCGCCGCCGCCACCAGCGGTACGGCGGCCAGCACCAGCCACGGCACCGCGACCGGCAGGCCGGTGTCCAGCAGCAGGCCGGTCGCGGAGCTGCCGGCCAGCACGACGATCCCGGAGACCGAGGACAGCGCCCCGGTGTACAGCCCGAGCCGCCCGTCCTCGGCGAGGTCCGGCACCCAGGCGCGGGCGACGGGCGCGACGAGCATCTGCCCGAGGGTGAGCAGGACGACGAACCCGGCGGCGGGCAGCAGCCCACCCGTCCCCGTCCACCCCGCGGGCCGCGCAAGCCCGACGACCGCGAACCCGACGGCGATCAGCACCAGCCCAGCCACCATCGACCGGCGCCGCGCCAGCCGCTCCCCCGCCCACCGGGTCACCGGCAACTGCGCGGTCACCACCAGCAGCGACGACAGCGCGAACAGCCAGGCCAGCGGCGCCTGCGAACCGGCGGCCCGCTCCACCTCGGCGGGCAGCGCCAGGTAGAGCTGGTTGTAGGCGAGGAGGTAGGCACCGTAGGCGCAGCACAGCGCGAGGAAGCGCCGGTTGCGCAGTACCAGCCGGGCCCCGCCCTTCATCCGGACCCGGACCCGGCCGGGAACGCGCTGCGGCAGCAGCCATGCGTGCCCGGCGAGGACCAGCACGAAGACCCCGGCCCCGGCGAGGCAGGCCGTACGGAAGTCGACGGCGAGCAGCAGCGCCCCCAGCAGCGGCCCGACGAAGGCACCGGCCTGCCCGGCGACGGTGAACAGCGCCAGGACCCGCGTCCGGTCCCCGGCGCCTTCCTCCTCCCACACGACGGCCTGCCGGGCGACCTCGGACTCGACGGCCGGCGAGAAGAGCGCGGCGGCGAACCCGATCAGCAGTACGGCACCGACGACGGCCCAGGTCCGCTCGGCGAAACCGAGCCACGCGAACCCGGCGATCCGCAGCACGCACCCGGCCAGCACGACGGGCCGGATGCCGTACCGGTCGGCGAGCGCCCCGCCGACCACGAACAGCCCCTGCTGGCTGAAGGTCCGCAGCCCGAGCACGAACCCGACCAGCCACCCCGCCATGCCGACGGACTGCCCCAGATGCTCGGCGAGGAAGGGCAGCACGGCGAAGAAGCCGATGTTGAAGGCGAGCTGGGTGAGGATGAGCAGCCGGAGCAGCGGGGAGAGCGCGACGAACGGGGCGGTACGACGGCCGGGTGCCTGCCCGGACCGCCCGCCGGCGGCGGACGTGGAGGTCATGTCACCGGACTCCGACTCCGGCAGGTTCCTGCTCCGTCTGCGCCACTGACCGCCGCTCGACCGCCTCGGTGTCCCGAGGGGACGACCGGGTGGGCCGTCGGCGCAGCCCGCCCGCGGCGCTGACGGCCAGCGCGCCGAGCAGGGCCAGTACGGCGGCGGGGGCGAGGACGGCCCAGGGGGCACGCTCGGCGTAGGGCTGGTTCTCGGCGAGGAGCAGCCCCCACTCGGGGGACGGCGGCTGGGCGCCGAGTCCGAGGAACCCGAGCGAGGCGAGGGCGAGGGCGACACCGGGCAGCCGCAGCAGGGCGTGCCGGAGGACGGGCGGCACCACGGCGGGCAGCAACTCGTGCCGCAGCAGATGGACCGGTCCCGCGCCCAGGCCCTTGGTGGCGGTGATGTGCAGGGTGGCGCGCTCCTGCCGCAGCAGGGAGGAGGTGTGCGCGGCGAGCGGCGCCCAGGCGACGGCGCCCACGGCGAGCGCGGGGGTGGCCGCGCCGCTCCCGGCCACGGCGGTGACGAGCAGCGCGACGAGCACCGGCGGTACGGCGTTGACGGTGTCGACGAGGGGCGCGGAGACCCGGGGCACGAGCCCGAGCAGTACGCCCGCGAGGAGGGCGGCGGCACTGATGGCGGTGGCGAGGAACAGCGTGTCCAGTGCCCCGTGGCCGACCCGGGCGAGCAGGTCGCGCCCGAGGGCGTCGGTGCCGAAGGGATGGTCGAGGGAGGGGGCCCGCAGCCGCTGCCCCGTGTCGAGGGCGAGCGGATCACGGGCGAGGCCGAACCCGACGACGGCGAGCAGGAGGGCACCGTAGAGCACCGGCAGCACTCCCCCGGCGGGCGGGGTGGGCCGGTGCAGCGAGGACAGCGCGCCGTCGCGGAGCGCGGGCCCGGTGAGCAGCCGGGCGGCGACGCGGGTGGCGCCGGTCGCGAGCGCGGCGAGCAGGACGAGGGCGAGGGTCCCGGCCTGGAGGACGGGCAGGTCCTGAGCGAGAGCGGCCTGAAGGGTGGTGCGCCCGAGCCCGGGAATGTCGAAGACCTGCTCGACGGCGACGGCACCACCGGTCAGCCCGACGACGAACAGTCCGAGGTTGGGCAGCAGCGCGGGCACGCACCGCCGCACGGCCTGGCGGGCGATGGACCGCCCCGTCAGCCCGCGGGCCGCGGCGGCCAGCGCCCACGGTTCTCCGAAGGCACCGGGCAGCAGATCATCGAGCAGCCGCCCCAGCACGGCGCCCGCGGGCAGCCCGAGGGCGAGCGCGGGCAGCAGCGTCCACTGCGGCCCGTACCACCCCAGCGCGGGCAGCCACCCCAGCTGCACCCCGACGACGGTGGCGAGCACGGAGGCGACGAGGAACTCGGGCAGCGAGGCGAGTACGGCGGACAGGCTCCCGCCCCCGCGCCGCCCGCCGAGCCGGCGCCGCGCGCCGAGCCGCAGGGTGCGCGCGCAGATCAGCCCGGCGGTGAGCCCGGCGACGAGCAGCGCGACACCCATGAGCAGCAGCGAGACCCCGAGCGCCCGCGTGACGTCGGGCAGGACGTTCGCGCCGGAGATCCACGACCGCCCGGCGTCCCCGCGCACGAGCCCGCCCAGCCAGCCGGTGAGGACGTGCAGGGGCCCACCGTCGATCCCGAGCTGCCGCCGGATGTCGGCGAGCACCTCGGGCGTGGGCTCGCGCTCGGCGGACCGCGCCTTGAGGACGGTGTACGCGGGGTCGGTGCGGGTGAGCCAGGGCAGCAGCCCGACCCCGCACACGAGCCCGACCGCGAGCACGACCCGCCAGGCCAGGGCGGCCACCCGCTGCAGCACGGTTCAGCGCCGGGTGCCGGTACCGACGAGCGCGCGCTCGTACGGGTCGAGGACGACGCCCTGTACGGAGTCGGCGACGCCGGTGATGATGCGCTGGTGCACGAGCGGCACGACGGCGTCGCTGCCGATGATGCGTGCCTCGGCGGCCATGGCGGCGTCCTGGCGCTTCGCGGTGTCGGCGATCTGCTCGGCGTCGGCGACGGCACGGTCGACGCCCTTGTCGCACAGCTGGGCGATGTTGAAACCGCCGTCGCAGGTGTAGTCGCCGGCGAGGACGGCGACGGGGTCACCGGTGTCGAGGAGCGTGTTGCGGGCAAGCACGAAGGCGTCGAACTTCCCGTCCAGCGCGTCCGCTTCGAGCCGCGAGTACTCCCGCACGGTGAGCTTGACGGTGAACCCGGCCTTCTCCAGCTGCTGCTTGACGACCTGGGCGACCTCGGGCAGCTCGGGCCGGTTGTCGTAGGTGGCGAGGTCGATGGTGTCGCCGCCGGGCTTCTTGGCCGCCGCACGTCCGACGGGCGGGGTGCGCTTGCCTTCCGCCCAGGTCACGGCGGGCCCGTAGACACCGGCACCGGGATCTCCGTACCCCTCGTACACGTCCTTGGCGAACACGGAGGTGTCGAGCGCGCCTCGGGCGGCGGCCCGCAGTCCGGCGTCCTTGAATGGCCCGGAGGAGGCGTTGAGGAGCAGGCTGGTGGTCCGGGTGGTGGCGGTGTCGCGCCGGGTCTCCTCGTCCAGCGAGGCGGCCTGGGCGACGGGAACCGCCTCGGCGATGTCCAGCTCCCCGGTCCGCAGGGCGTTGGCACGGGCGGTGCCGTCGGCGATGAAGCGCGCGTCGATGCCGGAGGCCTGCGCGCGGCCGCCCCAGTAGTCGTCGAAGCGGTCGAGGGCGGCGGAGGTGGCGCCGTTGACCTCGGTCAGCTCGAAGGGGCCGGTGGCGTGACCGACGGGGTCGACGCGGTCGCTCTTGCCGTAGGCGCCCTTGGACAGGATCGCGAGGCTGGGGCTGGAGAGCCGCAGCGGCAGCACGGGGTCGGGCTCGGCCGTGGTGATGCGGACGATCCGGTCGCCGCCCGCCTCGGCGCTGAGGGTGACACCGGCGAGGGCGGCGGGCGCGGGCTCGGCGTCGGTGGCGTGCGTGAGGGACGCGGCCACGGCGGCGGGGGTCACTTCACCCCCGTCCTGGAACGTGGCGTCGCGGAGGCTGAACTCCCAGATCCTGTCCCCGTCCCGCCGCCAGGACTCGGCGAGCGCGGGCGCCGCGGACCCGTTGGCGTCCAGCGAGGTGAGTCCCTCGGTGACCCCGAGCCGGCTGAGCAGGGTGGCGTCGGCGCCGTACGGGGACAGGTTCTCGGCGGGCGGGAAGGCGAGGGCGACGCGGAGACGGGCGCCGTCACCGTCGCCACCGTCCCCGGACGCGGAGTCGTCGCCCCCTCCGGAGGCGAAGCAGCCGGCCATCAGCGGCACGAGCAGGAACGGGGCGAGCAGCCGGGGGCGGCGGTGGGAGCGCATGGTCCTCGGATCGATCAAGTCAGGTGCGGGCACCTGGATTTCGGGCGACGGGCGTCGGGCGGGTGTGCGGGTGCGCAGCAGCGCACGGGGAGCCTACATGGAAACGATTTTCACGCCTACCTGGCCCCGCGCCATCCCGCCATGGGCACCTCGAAGTGCACGATCCCCTGCCCGCCCCCGGCGTCCTCCCGCTCGTCGTGCACCACCTTGGCCAACGACCGCCAGAAGGGCTCGGCCCCGGTGACGGCGGGGTCTGTGTGCAGATAGACGGCTCGATACCCGCCGTCGGCGACGGCGAAAGCGAGCAACTCATCGACAAGTCGACGCGCGATCCCGTGCCGCCGGTGCTCGGGCCGCACGTACACCCGCCGCAACTGCGCGGTCACCCCGGAGGGGAACCGCTCGGCGACGTGCACGGGGTTCGGGGGGTGCGCGGGCCCCCGGGAGTCGAGAGCACCGGTGCCCACGACCTCGCCGTCGGCGGCGACAGCGACGAGGAGGGTGTGCCGGGCGGGGGTCAGGTAGGCCCCGGCCGGGTCGATGACGTCGCCGTGCCAGCGCGGAACGTACCCGGTACCGAAGTCGCGGTAGACGGTGTCGAGCATGACGGCTCGGGCGGAGGGCACGTCGGCGGGGGTGGCGGTCCTGATGGTGTAGTCGGTGGTGCGCACTTGCACATCGTACGCATTAAGCCGGATCGCGCCGCCAATGGGGCCCCTCACCTGCACTGAAGCCACTCATCGAAACCTTGGCCGATGCCCGCGTAGCCCGCTCGTCGTACCCCTCTCGTCGTACATCTCGTCGCTACCGCAGCGGTTGCACTCAAGGCTCAACCCCTTGCGGGACGACTCGGCGGACTCAGCACCATACGGTCTCATTCGCACAGAGACATGGACATGACTCCACCTACGGGAGGCGAACCGTGAAACTCAAGAGCAAGATCGCGGGCACGTTGCTGGCGGCAGGCCTGGCGGTGTCCGCACTGCCCCTGACCGCCTCGCCGGCGCAGGCCGCTTCCAAGCATGTCGGGCAGAACGGCAACGAGTCGCGTTGCTACTCGACGGGCTACTACGTCTGCTTCTACTACAGCACCTGGAACTCGGCCTACTGGGGCGGCTGGAACGACAACGCCAACCTGGGCGACAACTACTACCGCGCGGGCACCGGGTCGGGCGCGGGCCAGGTCGTCCGCAACAACGCCCGGAAGATCCAATGCGACTCATGGGCCGCCTACTGCAGGAGCTACTACTCACCCAACTACTCGGGGAACTACGACTGGCTCTACGGCGGACAGCGCGGGGAGCTCTACTACACGTGGAACAACAACGCGTCGGTGTACATCGGCGTCTGACCCCGAGCCGCCGACGCGTTCCTTCCGGGCCCGCGGGTGCCACACCCCGGGCCCGGCAGCGCGGGGAGCGGCAGGCCCGCACTCCTCCGACGACTTCGACGGATCCGACGAAGTGGAATCACCTCATGCCTCTGCGTCTGCCTCCCCCTCAGCGCCGAACGTCCGTGCCGACTGCATGGGCCGCGGTGGTCGTGATGACTGCGGTGGTCGCCACGTCGGCCACAGCCTGCTCCGGCCAGGACTCCGCGGTTCCCGACTCGACAGTGGCACCGCCGACCGCCCCGCCCGCCCCGGGGGAGGTCGTTCTTCCCGTCAACACCTACCTGCCGACGGTTCATGACCAGGCCCGGACAGCGCTCGCTCGTGCCGTGCTCATCGACCGCTGCATGCAGAAGTCCGGTTTCTCGTTCCCCCGGCCCGCCGACTCGGTCCTGAAGGCAGGCGTCGAGGACAACGGCGTCTACGGCAACAAGCGACGCTACGGGGTGGCCGACAAGGACACAGCACGGCGGTACGGATACCACCTGCCATCCGCAGTCGACGAAGGGGCCGACGAGGACACCGAAGCAGCTGCCCAACGTGCCGACTGGATACGCGCCCAACGGAGCAACCCCGCTTACACCGCTTCTCTCAACGGCGGGGGCGAAAACGGCCCACCGGGAGGGTGCGTGGCGGAGGCCGATGCGGCGCTGGCCGGCGAGGACGACGCGTCGAAGGACTCCAACGCCGACGTGGCCTCGGGCATCAAGGCCGAGTCCCACAAGCGGACGATGAACAGCCCCGACGTCATCGCCGTGTTCAAGCAGTGGTCCCACTGCATGCACGACAAGGGCTATACGACCGCCGCTCCGGTCGGCGAGAACCTGCCCTTCAACATCGACGCCCTCCCGGTGAGCCGCGAGGAAATCAACATGGCGCTCACCGACGTTGCCTGCAAGCGGGAGACCCGACTGGTCACCATCTGGTCGACGGAGGAACAGCGGTACCAGAGAGCGCAGATCAAGAAGCACGCCGATGAACTCCGCAAGGCGGCGGACGACAACGAAAGGCTCAGGGAGTCCATCGCGTCGATCGTCGGCCATGAGTGAGCGCCCGACCACAACGGGTAGCTACACCGGCAGCGCGTGCAGCTTCTTGCCGTGCAGGGCGAAGACGTGTTTGCCGTCGGTTGCCACCAGCCAGGCGTGGTAGTCGCCTGTCTTGTCGTTGAACGTCCAGCGCACCGCGCCGGTCCTCGCGTCGATGGCGATGATGCCGCCCTGCTTGTCCAGGTCCGTGGCGCCGTACAGGGTGTCGCCCGCCTTGACGTACTGCCGCGGCACCTGGAGCCCGGCCTCCGCGAGGGCTTCGGACTTCCAGAGCTGTTTGCCGGAGCGCGGGTCCACGGCCCACATGGTCCTGGCGCTGTCGGCGACGTAGAGCACGTCCTCCAGTGCGGCCGGTTCCCGGAAGAGGGCACCGTCCGACGCTTTCAGGGACCACTTCTCCTTGCCGTCGGCCAGGTTGAAGGCCTGGAGCACGTTCCCTTGGGGAACGATGACCAGATCCTGGTGGACCGTGAAGAAGCCGTAGTTCGTCTTGGTCGTCTTGTGCGTCCACACCTGCCCGCCGCTCGCGGTGTCGCGCACGGTGAGGTTCTTCTTGAAGTCGGTGTAGACGAGGTGGCGGCCCCGGACGGCGGCGTGGATGCCGTTCTGCTCGGTGCCGGCATCGCGCTGCTCCTTCCAGGCGACCCTGCCCGTGGTGCTGTTGAGGGCGGCGATGACGTTGGTCTTGGAGGACCCGTCCTCCTCGAGGATCTCGGCGATGACGTACACCTGCTCCCCGTCCACCGCGATCGGTCGCGGCTGCCGGTACTCCTTGCCCAGCCGGCTGCGCCAGGTCTCCTTGCCGGAGGCCGGGGCGTATCCGATGACGGAGCCGTCGTAGTCGCTGCTGGCCAGGTACAGGGTGTCCTCACTGAGCAGCAGGGGCGCGCCGGGGACCGCGCCGCCCGGCAGGGACCACTTCTGCCCGCCGGTCGCGGCGTCGAGGGCGGCGAGCGGGCTGCCGCTGGCGATCACGACGCCGGCCGCGGCCACCAGCTCGTCGTTGTCACCGTAGGTCTCGGCCGAGGTCGGCTTGGTCCACAGCGGTTTCGGAGCCTGCCCCTTCTCGCCGACGTCGCCGCCGTCACCACCGTCGCCGGAGCCCTTGCCGCCGCCCTTCGGCTCGTCACCGCCGGTGCTTCCCGGGTCCTCTACGTCCACGGAGTCCTCGTCGCAGCCGACCGTACCGGCGGTCAGCGCCGCCAGCGCGAGACCGCCGCCGGCCAAGCGCAGTACACGCCGCCGGGAAGGAGCACCGAAAGCCCCAGGTGTTCTGTCTTCCGACCCGCTGTCTCGCCTGACCATGTGCCGTACCCCCGTGATGTGATGCGTCAGTGCCGGAACCCGAACAGGAGCCCACGCCGTACCGAACATACGGACGTGTGCCTCTGCGACCAGGACGTTAGCCGGGCTCCCGTGCCGTTCACACCGCCAGATCCCAACCGCGACAGCACCGTGAAGCAATCGAGACAACTCGTCGCGGACCCACTTCACGCACCACACGCACCTCACGCACCTCAGACGGTGCCGCGGGCGGCCGGCCCGCCTGATCTCAGGCCCCCTCCGCAGCCGGGGCGAGGGCCTTTCCCAGGAGATCCACCAGCTGGCGCAGCTCCTCGTCCCCCAGCCGTGCGAACGGCGTCAGCGCCAGCGTCGCCTCTATGACCGCCGCCCGCACGCGGCGCCCGTCCTCCGTCAGGGCCACCACGCGTGAGCGGCGGTCGGCGGGGTCGGCGGAGCGTTCGACCAGGCCGCGGTCGGTGAGCTGGTTCATGACGAAGCTGAGGTTGGGCGCGTTGCAGTACAGGCGGCCGGCCAGTGTCTTCATCGAGGGCGGTGCCTGGGCCGGGTCGATGGCCCACAGAGCCTGAGCGGTCGCGGGGGTCAGGCCGTGCTCCGTCAGGACGGCCTCGATCCGGTCGCCGGTCTGCATGAAGAGCTCGTGGTTGGCCGCCACCGCCGCCTCGAGGGTGCTTCGCGTCATGGGCCCATCGTACGCCTATTTACTTCGAGACTCGAAGTGTATGTTGGGGGTCAGAGATTGGTTCGAGACTCGAAGCATCTGTCTGCGGGCCGCGTCATGCCTTCTTTCGGTCGCACTTCTTCCAGTCACTTCTTCCAGTCACTTCTTCCAGTCGCAGTCGCTCCAGCCGCACAGAAAGCGATCACCCATGCACGACTACACGAACACCACCGCCCTGGTCACCGGCGCATCCAAGGGGCTGGGCGAGGCCTACGCACGCGAACTCGCCTCTAAGGGCGCGCACTTGATCCTCGTCGCCCGCTCGGCCGACGCACTGCACACCCTCGCCGACGAGATCCGGGCCACCCATTCCGTCCGCATCGACGTGATCGCCGCTGACCTGTCCGACCGGCGGTCGCCACAGCGGGTCCTCGACGCCGTCGACGGGCTCGGCCTGGACGTGGATCTCCTGGTCAACAACGCCGGGATGGGGGCCGTGGGGCCCTTCCTCGGCCGGCCCCTCGCGCCCAACCTCCAGTCCGTCGACGTGAACGTCACCGCCCTGGTCGGACTGGTCCACCTCCTGGGTGCCCGCATGGTCGAGCGCGGCCGAGGCGGCATCGTCAACATCGCCTCCACCGCCGCCTTCCAGCCCATGCCGTACCAGGCGAGCTACGCCGCGACCAAGGCGTTCGTGCTCTCGTTCACCGAGGCGGTCGCCGAGGAGGTCCGCGGCACCGGCGTACGCGTGATGGCGGCCCACCCGGGAGCCACCGCCACGGGGTTCTTCGACCGGACGACCGCGTCCATGAACCCCAGGTTCACGGACGCCCCCGCCGACGTGGCGGCCAGGACGCTCGACGACTTCGCCCGGGGCCGGGCCGTCTCCTTCCCCGGGCGGGCGTCCCAGCGCATCGGGGTCTGGGCGTCGAGGGTGCTGCCTCGCACCACGGTCACGCGGGTCACGGGCGCCCTCAACCGCCGACTGGGGTTCCGCGACGTCAGCGATCGCGATCCCGTCGCCGCGCCGGGGCAGTGATGTCCTGGGTGGCATACTGCGCAAAGAAGAGGCGTGAACCGGGGGGCGGGCCATGAGGTGGTTCCAGCGGGATCGGCGGGAGCGGCCCGCAGGTGTGGTGCCGCTCTCCGGTGTCGTCAAGAGTGAGAGCGTGCCCGGACAGGCACCTCCACCGCTCACCGCGGGCGGCCCGGTGCTGCAGCGGATCGGCGGCGACAGTGACCAGGTCGCACGGATGACGACGCCTGCGGAGCCGGTCATCCTGGACATCATCCATCAGGGACGAGGCCACTTCGTCGTGGACGCCCTGGACGCCGGTCTGCATTCCCAGAGCCAACTCGTCTACACGGACGGGCCTTTCGCCTGCCGGGCTCTGGTGAATGCCGACGACAGGACGGTGCGGGCACTCAGAGTCCAGGCGGACGGGCCGTGGGCGATCGAAGCGGCCGCGGTGTCGAGTGCCTCGGCCTTGGCCGGAGCCGCACGGTGCCCCGCCTCGAACGTGCTGCGCTACGAGGGCGGCCCGGGGATCGCTTCGCTGTGCCACGAGGGAGACCCGCGGGCCGAGGACGGCGGCTATTTCCTCGTCGACACCTACGCGCCGGATGGGAACGGTTTCCTCGACGAGCTGGCCAACCACGTCGGCCCCTGGCGGGGCGAGGCACCGTTGACCGGACCGTGCCTCATCTACGCCCGCTCGGACGGACCGTGGTCCATCAGCGTGCAGCCCCTGTAGGTCCTGTCGGTCCTGTCGGTCCTGTAGAACCCATAGCACCCGTAGGGCCCCAGGCAAGCATCGGTGATCCGGGCTCAACGACCGTTGCCCCTACGCCTGTTCATCACATAGGGTCCCGTCAGCGACACCAGGCGTCAGCCCCCGAACCGGGAGTGCAACGGTGGCATCACCCTCTCCCCTCTCCGAAACCCTGCGTCGTCTCGACAGGGTCCTCCAGGAGAAGAAAGGCCGTTCGGAGCCGCTGGACGCGGCGGAGCTCGCCGTCCGGGCGGCACTGCCGGTGTCCACCGTCCGCAGCCTGCTCCAGGGCGGTGTGCCACCGGACGACTCCGTCAACGACCGGGTCCGGATGCGGATCGCCGCACTCGCCGAAGCCGAGATGGCCGCGACCGGCAAACGCATGTCCGACCTGGCCTCGGACATCTCCGAGCGGCTCGGCGTCTCCGGGTACTGGGCCCGGCAGGTCTGCGACGGCAAGAAGGTGCCCAGCGTCGAGCTTCTGCACGGGCTCGTCGAGTACTTCGGGGTCGAGGAGGGAGAGGCGTTCTTCACCGCGTCGGCCGCCGACGCGCTCAACCGCGTCCTGCTCCCCGTCCTGCACGGACTGGAACACCCCGAGACCGATCCCGTGCTCGCCCTGATGGATCGGTACGGCGTGAGCTCCGCCGACCTGCGCGCCCACGGCTCCCTGACCCGCGAGCAGCTGGAACGCCTCCTCGAAGGCGTCCTGCGGTCCGTCGTACCCCCGGACGGAGGCCGCGAGCGGTGAGCACCAAGGCGATGAAGTCCTTACTCTCCTTCCTGGGCCGGCGCACGGCGGGGGCCATTCGGCGGCCGGCCGAGCCCCGGGAGGTGATGGCAGCCTTCTGCGAGGCCATGAGCGCCCGCACCGGCCGGCCGATCCGTCTCGTGTTCCGAGGGTTCCCGCCGGACATCCCCGTCTCCGGCATGCGCCTGGACTGCGGGGACCACTCCATCATCGTGGTGGAGGAACACACCGTTCCCGAGGCGCAGTTGGTCATTCTGGGCCATGAGCTGTGGCACGAGGAGCAGGGCGACTGCGGACACCACGTGGCGGGGATGCCGACGGCCGCCCGTGCGCTGCCCACCGAGCAGGCCGGGGAGGTGATCGAGCGGGCCGTCGAACAGATCCTCGCGGCGCACGAGGTGCCCTCCGACGCACTCCTCGCCGTCGCCGCCCGAGCCAAATCCCGCGACGACCACGAGGCGGACGCCGAGACGTTCGGGCTCCTCTTCGGCCGGGAGGTCCGCACCTGGATGAAGGGCCGGTACGCGCAGGGCCCGGTCAGCGCGGACACCGTGGAAGGCCGCATCAACCTGTCCCTGAGCAACCGCGGCGGGCACCTGCTGCCATGAGCCCGTCCTTTCACATTCCCTACATCCTGCCCACCGCGCTGCTGGCGCTGGCCCTCGTGCTGAAGCTCCCCACGTTCCTGCGGGCCTCGCGCGACCCGGACGTCAGGGCCACCACTCTCCTGCTGATCTGGGCCACCGCCGTGCTGGTCGTGATCACCCCGGTCAACATAGAACGGCTCAACGTCCTCACGGGTGTACCGAACATCGCCTCCCCCTGGGCCTACTCCTTCCTGACGGCCTTCTGCGCCACCGGCCTGACCATGATCATGCGCTGGCGGGAGCCACCGTCGGTGAGACGGCGGCGCAGGATCCGCCGCATCTACTGGATCTACGCGGGCATCGTCGCCGTCCTGTGGCTGACGTTCATCCTGGCCGACGTCCCCACGGCACGCGTCTACGACCTGGACACCTACTACGCCGGCACCCCCTGGATGCGCGAGCACATCCTCCTCTACATCGCCGCGCACACGGTGTCGTCCCTCGTGGCGGTCTCCATGCTGTGGAAGTGGTTCCCCGAAGTGGCCAACCGCTGGCTGAAGGCAGGAGTGGTGTTCCTGCAACTGGGCTTCGCGTCAGGGCTCGTCTTCGATGTGGCGAAGACGGCTGCGATCGGGGCCCGCTGGTCGGGACACGACTGGGACGTACTGAGCACTCAGGCCGCGCCCCCGTTCGCGCTACTGGAAGCCGCCCTGGTCGCGCTCGGCTTCATCGTCCCCCAGGCCGGGCCCTTCGTGCAGAAGTGGGTCCGGGACCGGCGCGAGTACCGTCGGCTCGCCCCGCTGTGGCACGCGCTGAGCAGCCTCACCCCGGCGGCGGCCGAAGCGCGCTTCGGACCGTGGACTCCACTCGACCTGCGGCTGTTGCAACGCCGGCAGCGCATCCACGACGCGCTGCGCATGCTCGGCCCCTACCTCGACCCGGTGCTCTACCAGCGGGCCCGCGAAGCCGCACGGGCCGGGCACGGCGTCCCGGAAGCCGACGCGGACGGTGTCGCCGGAGCCGTCACGATCACTGCCGCCATCAGCGCCTACCGGCAGGGCGGACCTTCCGTCTCCCCGGTCCAGGGGCCGCGGGGAGGCGCGGTCGTGGGCGGCCACATCGAAGGCATCGCGTCCGCCCTGCACCGGCCCCGCATTCTCCAAGACGTTCGCCGACGCATGACCAGCACAGAAAGCGCGCATCACCATGGCTGAAGGAATCGTCACCCGCCGGCCCACCGCAGTGGTCATCGGCGCCAGTGCCACCGGTCTGCTCGCCGCGGCGGCCCTCGCGGACTTCGCCGACGTCACCGTCGTCGAACGCGACCGCCTCCCCGAGGGGCCCGAACCGCGCAGGGGCGTCCCCCAGGCCCGCCACGCACACCTGGTGTGGAGCGGAGGAGTCAAGGCCTTCGACGACCTCCTCCCCGGTCTCACCGGGGAGATCGTCGCCCACGGCGGCCGCCTGGTGCACATCATGGGCGACATGGTCTCCCGGGCCCCCAACGAAGTGTGGTTCCGCCGTTTCACCTCCACCCATCACCGCAACCTGGTCTGCTCCCGCGACCTCCTCGACTCCGTTCTGCGAGGCCGCGTCCTGGCCGACGAACGCATCACGCTCCGCCAGGAGACGACCGTGCTCGGCCTCGAAGGCGACGCCACAGCGGTCACCGGCGTCCGCATACGCGCAGGAGCAGCGGCCGAAGCCGACGCAGGCGCCAACACAGGCGTCGACGCCGAAGCCGACGCCGGGGAACGCACCCTGCGCGCGGACCTGGTCGTCGATGCCTCGGGTCGGGGGTCGCGCGCGCCGCATTGGCTCACCGAGCTGGGCGGGCCGAGCGTCACTGAGCGCGAGGTCAACGCCGGCGTCGCCTACGCCACCCGTCTCTACCGGGCCCCCGAGGCGGCCCGGAACATCGACTTCCCCCTCGTGAACGTACAGGCCAACCCGGCCAAGGCACCCGGGCGGGGAGGCATCGTCCTGCCCATCGAGGGGAACCGCTGGATCGTCACGCTGGCCGGTACCCGCGGCGGTGAACCCACCGACGATCCCGGCGCCTTCGTCGACTTCGCACTCAACCTCGACGATCCCGTCATCGGCGAACTCGTCAAGGGCCTCGAGCCACTCGGGGACATCGTCACCACCCGGGCCACGGCCAACCGCCGTCGCTACTACGAGCGGGTCAAACACTGGCCGGACGGCTTCCTCGTCCTCGGCGACGCCATCGCCGGCTACAACCCCGTCTACGGCCATGGTCTGACCGTCGCAGCCCAGTGCGCCCTCGCCGTCCGCGACACGCTCGGCGCGACCCGGCTGGGACAACCGGGCCTCGCACGGCGTCTTCAGCGCGCCGCCGCACGACCGGTGGCCGCCGCCTGGGACCTGGCCGTCGGCCAGGACGCCCTGTATCCGGGAGCCACCGACACCCCGCCCAACGGCGTCGAACGTCTCCTCGCGCGCTTCGTCGACAAGGCCGTGGAGACCGGCGCACGCAATCCGCGCGCCATGGCTGCCCTGCTGGATGTCATGAGCCTGGAGCGACCCGCGACCCGGCTGTTCTCGCCCGACATGCTCATCCCCATGCTCCTCGGCCCCAGAAGACCGCACCTGCAAGGGCCGCCCCTGACCGATGCGGAGCGAAAGACCGTTGGGCCGTAGTGCTGTACTTCCGCTACGGCAAGCCTCAGGAAAGGGGTCACGGCCTCGGCGGTCAGGCCAGCTCGCACAACGGACCCTCGGGGTCCTGGTGGCACGGCGTCCAGGCGACGGAAGCGAAGACCCACTTCTGCCGGAGGTCCGCCGGGACGGACTCCGTGCGGATGCGCAGCGGCTTGCCCTTGGCGTCCTTCAGCTGGAGCCACTCGCCCTTCTGGTAGGAGTCGTTGTAGTGGACCTTGATGCCCCACTCGCACGCCTGCCCCCGTGGCGCGATCGCCTCCACCCTGAGGCCGCCCGAGGGCTGGCCGCCGCCGACCTCGATGTAGTGGGTGCCGAAGTAGGACTCGCCCTGCCCCTCGGCGTCGTCGGTGAGGACGGGCTCCTCGGCGCGCGGCGGAAGGTGGAGCCTGATGCCCTGATAGGTGGCTCCGCCCTGGGGCGGCATGGCGACGACGGTCTGCGTGGTGCTCTTGTGGCACGTGATGCCGGTGGTCTTCCAGCCGTCGATGACCACGGCGGAGGACCGGGTGCTCAGCACGGTCATCTTGAACGCGTCGGTGAGTTCCAGACCTCCGTCCCTGGTGTTCCGCTCGTACCGCTCGGGGGCGTGTTCCATCACGGACGCGTACACGAGCGGGCGGCCGCCCAGCTCCCTCAGGTAGGAGAAGGCGGAACCGGGGTCGCCGGTCGTCAGTTTCCGCGCCTCGTCGGCGGTCAGCTCACGGTCGAGGACCATCGCCCACGTGGGGGGCTCGCCCTCCTCCGGCCGCACCGACACCGTGAACGGGGTCTTGGCCGCGTCGATACCGGTGTTGGTGTCGTTCTCCCTGATCGTGCTCGGCTTGATCATGAGGTACGCCACCAGCACCGCGCCCAGGACGCCCAGGAGACCGACGGCCGCCTTCACGAACAGCCAGCGGAGCTTCTTGCGCCGGGAGGCCTCGGGGTCAACCCCGAGCACGTCGGAGACGAGCACCTCGAAGCTCTCGTCGGGGCGGTCTCCCCCGCCGGCGGGCGGCTGCGGGGCGGGCGGCGCGGGGTCGGCGGGCGGTGGGGGCGTGTCCCCGTCCGTGTCCGCGTGCTGTCCCGTGGGCTCGGCGGGGGCGCCGCCGCCTTCATCGTCGGGGCGCGGCTCCGGAGTCCCGTCCGGTGAAGCGGTCGTCGTCATGCTCGTCCCCCCGCAACACGTCGCATCCCGTCTCCGGCGGCCGCTGACGCCCGTGTCGGCCGGGCCGCTCGAAACCCGCCTGATCCCTTGTCACGTACCGGTTCACCCGTCACGTACAGCAGTCTGCCGTACCGGGGTCACCGCTGGTGACACACCGGTCACAGTCGGGGCCTCGACGTCGAGCGCCTCGCTTCGCCGACGGGCTCGGTCCACCTCGGCCATGTGTGCCTCGGCCCACTCGCGGAGTGCGGCCAGCGGCTCTTCCAGGGTCAGGCCGAGCGGGGTGAGCCGGTAGTACACGCGCGGCGGGACCGTCGGCTCGACTCTGCGGCCGACCAGGCCGTCACGGGTGAGGCCCTGAAGGGTCACCGACAGCATCTTCTGCGAGATGCCGGTCATCCTGCGCTGCAGTTCCGCGAACCGCACCTCCTCCGGGGAGGCCTCCGCCAGCACTTTGACGGCCATGGACGTCCACTTGGTGCCGATCCGGTCGAGGAGGCGGCGGGTGGGGCACTGCGGGTCGAACAGGTCTCCGCGAGGGAGGTGCGGAGGACGTGACGTCGAGGAGGTCACCCGGGGCTCACCACCTGTGGCGGAAGTGCGGTCTTGGATCGCCCAGCCTAGTTTCCTATCGTTCTGTTGTCACCATTGGTAACTGCGTCTTGGTAACTGCTTTCCGGTAACTGCTTCGGCCGACCCCAGGGGTTTCTCGTGCTCACGCCCGTCGCCTCGTCCCACTCCTCCGATCCCCGCCCTCCGGGCGTCGAACTCCGGCGCGTCGCGGTCAACGGCGTCGAACTCGACGTGGCCCTCCAGGGCGAGGGCCCCGCCGTGCTGCTGCTGCACGGCTTCCCGCACACGTGGCAGCTGTGGACCCGCGTCATGGGCCCCCTCGCCGAACACCACCGGGTCGTCGCACCGGACATGCGAGGCGCGGGGGCGAGTACGCGTGCGGCGGACGGATACGACGCCGGCACACTCGCGTGCGATGCCGAAGCGCTGCTGGAAGCCCTCGGAGTCCGCTCGGCGGACG
This sequence comes from Streptomyces rubrogriseus, assembly GCF_027947575.1. Taxonomy (NCBI): domain Bacteria; kingdom Bacillati; phylum Actinomycetota; class Actinomycetes; order Kitasatosporales; family Streptomycetaceae; genus Streptomyces; species Streptomyces rubrogriseus. The sequence continues at coordinate 5,530,384 of NZ_CP116256.1, forward strand.
TCGTCGGCATCGACGCCGGAACCCCGCCCGCGTTCCTTCTCGCCATGCACCGGCCCGACCTCGTCGGGCGGCTCGTCGTCATGGAGTCACTGCTGGGCGGGCTGCCGGGGGCCGAGGAGTTTCTCGCGCGCGGGGCGCCCTGGTGGTTCGGCTTCCACGCGGTGCCCGGTCTCGCGGAGACGGTGCTGGCCGGGCACGAGGCCCAGTACGTCGACTGGTTCCTGGACGCCGGTTCCCTCGGGGAGGGCGTCGACCCCGCCGTCCGGGACGCCTTCGTGCGGGCGTACACCGGGACCGAGGCCCTGCGCTGCGCCTTCTCGTACTACCGGGCGCTGCCCACGAGCAGCGAGCAGATCGCGCAGGCCGTCGCCGGCGGGCGGCTGACCGTCCCCACCATGGCCGTCGGCGCCCGTCCGGTGGGGCGGGCCCTCGAACGGCAGCTGCGGCCGGTCACCGATCACCTGGTCGGCCATGTGATCGAGGACTGCGGGCACATCATCCCGCTGCATCGCCCCGAAGCGCTGCTCCGCCTGCTCGAACCGTTCCTGACGTCAGTGGTACTCCATCGGGAGCACCGATGATTTCCGGGCCGGCCGGCAGTCGTTACGGACACGAGAGCAAGGAGTCCGCCATGTCCGTGCAACGACCTGCCGCCGAGCAGCCCACCACCGAACTCGACGCCCGCTACAGCTCCGCACTCCATCCCCGTCCGGGCGCCGCGGACGTCACCGCCACCGAGTGGGACGAGGCCCGGCGGCGTCTGGAGGCCGCCGAGATCTTCTGGGTGGCCACGGTGCGGCCCGGTGGCGGGCCGCACGTCACGCCGGTGATCGCGGCGTGGCACGACGGTGTGCTGTATTTCTCCACCGGACCGGGTGAGCAGAAGGCCCGGAACCTGGCGCACGACGCGCACTGCGCGCTGATCACGGGCGGGAACTCGCTCACCGAGGGGTTCGACCTCGTCGTCGAGGGCGAGGCGGAGCGGGTCGGTGATCCGGCGGTGCTGGAGGAGGTGATCGCGGCGTACGAGGCGAAGTACGGGTCGCACATCACGTCGGCCGAAGGCACCTTCCACGGCATCGGGGACGCCATGCGGCGCGGCGACGCGGTGCTGTTCGCGGTGGCCCCGGTCACCGCGTACGGGTTCGGCCGGGACGACGGGGTCTACAGCCATACGCGGTGGGCATTCTGAGTGACCGGGCAGGCAGCGCGTCAGCGGCCGACCGTCCAGGTCGCCGAGTTGGACGTGAGGTCCCGGACGGCGTGGCTGCGGACGGCGGTCGTCGTGTCGACCACCGTTGCGGTCACCTTGTGGGTGCGCCGGTCGGCCGGGACGCCCAGGGCGGCCGGGAGGACGGAGGTCCTGCCCCGGGCGTGCCTGGCCTCGCGTCCGTCGACGTACCAGCGGAGCTGCGGTCGGGAGAGTCCCGTGGCGGGGCCCAGGTCGGCGAGTTCCACGGAGAGGCGGGTGAAGCGCGTGGCCCGGGTCGCCGTGTTCCGCAGCGGGGTGAGGGCGTTGGCCGAGCGGTAGAAGCCGGCGATCATCGCCTCCCGGCCGGGGAGGTTGAACCGGTCGGTGTTCAGTGACCGCATGATGGAGTTCTCCGTGGGACGGTACACCCCGTACTCGTAGTAGTCGGCGCCCTCGAAGGTGCCGACTACGCCGCCGCTCGGGTCGGTCTCGCCGAGCCAGGACGCCCACTTGGTGCGCTGCCTCGCCATGTCGTCCGCCGTCAGGGTCGAGGCGTTGGGATGGGCGGGCTCGGGGTAGGGGTAGTCGCCGTAGCCCTCGTACTGGTACTCGTCCGCCAGGAGGCCTATGGAGTGGGCCATCTCGTGGGCGGCTATCAGGGTGGACCGGTCGTTGTCGGAGGAGAGCGTGGAGACGCCGTCGTAGCCGTAGTCCGCCGCGAGTCCGGAGTAGCCGGCACCGCCGTACTTGGCGGAGTTGGAGACCACGATCACCAGGTCGGTCGCCGGTGCCCTGTCCGCGTAGGTCTTCGTCCTGTCGAGGTCGACGCAGATCAGGCGCTCCGTGTCGCCGCACCAGAAGTACGAGCCGAGCGCGGTGTTCCTGACGACGTCCCGGGTCGGGTCGCCGGTGACGCCGGAGTCCTCGGAAACGGCCTTCACGGCCCAGACGTTGAAGAGGCCCTCGTAGCTCTTGTAGGGGTCGATGTCGGTGACCTCGTCCCACTTCGCACGCGCGTCCTCGAGGAAGTCGTCCTGCTCGGCGGAGGTGTAGCCGTCGCCGACGATCGTGACGTCGAGGCGGTCGGCGGTCGGGCCGGTCTCGGCGAGCGGGACGACCTCGCCGTCCTCGGATGCGGCGGCGGTGCGTTTCCGGGAGTCGGACCCGGTCGGCCCGTCCGGCTGGGTGTGCGGGCTGCCGGCCGGGACGCTGGTGCGCGCGCCCCCGCCGGTCGGCTCCGGGAAGTACTCGACGTCGACGTACGGGCCGGCGCCGGCCGTCGGTGCGTCGGCGGCGCCCGCGCCGTCGACCGCGGTCAGGGAGACGGAGAGGGCGAGGACGGTTGCCGCCGCCGACCTGCGCAGGCCTGTGTGCACGAAGCTCTCCCCCAACCCGATTGAAGTAACTGCGTAATTAAGTGCAGTTAAGTGCTCGCTTAAGTTAGGGGCCGGTCAGCGCTTCTGGCAAGGGGCGGGTGGGATGCGGGTGTTGCTGGACGGCGTGCGGTCAGTCGCCGACCCCCAGCGCGCCCAGCAGCATCGGCAGGGACGCGTGCAGCTCACGCTCCCAGTAGGCCCAGCCATGGGTCCCCGGGCCGTAGAAGTTGGTCGTCACGTGCCTCGCGCCGACGCGCTTCAGCTCGGCCGCGAGCGCGTGGTTCTGTCGGTTGAAGTCGGCCTCCAGGGCGCTCGTGGCGCCCGGTGCGTCCAGGGGGCCGGTGGTGCCGTCGCCGCAGGAGAGGTAGACCGGGATCGACCTCAGTCGCTTGGCGAGGTGGAAGGGGTCGTGGGCCTGCCAGATGCCGCGTTGGGCGACCGGGTCGCCCCAGACGCGGAGCGGGTCGTTGTCCTGGCCGGCGAAGAAGCCCATGATGCGGTCGACCGACTCGTCGTTCAGGAGGGGATGGGCGGAGCCGGAGAAGGCGGCCGTCGCCCGGAACATCCCGGGGTGCCGGGCGGCGTACAGCAGTGCGCCCTGGCCGCCCATGGACAGGCCCGCGACCACGCGGTTGCTGCCCGCGCCCCAGTCGCGTTCCAGGAGGTGGCGCAGCTCCTTCGTGTGGAACGTCTCCCATGCCGGGTCGCCGCCCCGGCCGTGGTTCCACCAGTCGCTGTACCAGCCGTTCCAGCCCGCCTCGGGCATCACGACCAGGACGTCGCGCAGGCTCTCCGTCTCCGCCACGTCCGTCATGCTCGTCCACGACGTGTAGTCGCCGCAGCAGCCGTGCAGGAGCCAGAGGGTGGGCCAGTGCTGCCGGTGGCGTCGGTCGTGCGGGTTCCAGCCGTCGGGGGTGAGGAGCCGGACTTCGACCGTGCGGCCACCCAGGGCCGTAGACCGCACCGACAGGTCGACCTGCCGGTCCGCGACCCGGGTGACGGCGACGACCTCCGCGCCGGGGCGGGTGGCGCCGGTCCCCGGTTTCCCGGCGGCCAGGGCCCCAGGAGCGGTCGGCGTCAGGACGGCCAGCAGGACGGCGAGGACCAGGAGGAGTCTGGCTCGCAGCGGGGTGAGGACGGTGGGCACGTTCGCGAACACGGCGGCTCCCTGGGTGGGTTGCTGTGCGTGGTGCGTGGTGCGTGGTGCGTCCGGCGGGCGGTCGTGGCGGACCTGGTCAGGGGCGGGCGTCGTGCCGGCGCGGCAGGATCAACAGCGCGTCGCCGACCGGGCGTTCGCCCGCTGCGTCCGAGGGGGAGTTGAGTACGGCGCCCTCGGCCACCATCGTCGTAGAGCCGCCGCCGTCCAGGTTGACGGCGGCGCGCAGGCCGAGTGACCTCGCGACCTCCGCGCTCTCGCCGATGCTGAGTCCGAGGGAGTCCGTGCTGCGCCCGTCGGCGGTGACGAGGACGGTCCGGCCCGCGGCGTCCACCCCGGCCAGGGTGCGCGGGTTGCGCTTGTGGACCCAGCCGTAGTACCAGCTCGGGTCGCCGGGGTGCACCATGCCGTCGGTGGCGGGGGTGACGTGGACACGGCCGTCGCGGACCAGCTCGGGGCCCGCGTTCACGATGTCGGTACCGGGCGAGGTGGGCATCCGGCGGGCTCGGTCGTCCAGCAGGGTCGTGCTCACGCGCAGGCGCTCGCCGACGCGGGCCGTCGCGGTCAGGTCGGCGACGCGTTCGCCCGTCGCCTGGACCGAGCTGCCGCCCCGGGGAATCGTTCCACCGCGCGGTGAGCGCAGTTCCACGACCCGCTCCTGGGCGTCCAGCACGGCTTCCATGCCTTCGCCCCCGGGGCTGCGGCCGCCGTAGTCCGGGGTGAAGGCGACCAGCTCGTCGGGGTTGGTGCAGGTGACGTCGTGCAATGGGAGCGACGTCGGGGTGTCGCCCGCGCTGCCGCCGCAGTTCCTGATCAGCCCGGGTACGCGGTTGACGCCGTTCAGGGGGAGGGAGGCGGCTCGGGTGGCGATCCGGCCCTGCCAGGTGAGGCGGGCGATCTCGGTGCGGCGGCCGTTGTCGTGGACGACCAGGGCCGGGCGTCCGGCCACCGGTTCGCTCAGCAGGCGGCCGTCGTACACGCCCACTCCGGCGGGGTCGCCCGGTGCGCCCGCCCTGGGGTCGAGGACGAAGAAGCCGGCGTTGACCGCGGCCGTGGCGGCGGCCGACGCCGCGAGCGCGCTGGTCGTCTCGCGGTTCTCCAGGTCGGGGCCGTACGACGCGTCGAGGGTGCCGCGGAACGTGCGCGGGTCGATGGTGAGTACGTCGACGTGCCACGGGCCCCGGTCCGTCGCCGCGCCGTCCCAGCCGGTGTAGACGGCCGAGCCCGAGTACCCGGCAGCTCTCAGGCGGGTGCGTTCGGCCGTCGCGGCTGTCTGCGAGTCGAAGGTGCCGACGCGGACCCGCCAGCCGAGGGTGCCACCCCGGTAGTCGGCCGTCGCGGGTGTCGTCACCTCCTCCACCCTCGCCTCGAAGCCGTCCCGCCGCAGTTCCGCGGCCAGTTGGTCGGCGCTCGCCCGGTCCTTCAGCGCCGTCGGCGGCGCGTCGGGGTCCGGGGAGGTGTCGCCGCCGGGGATGGACGCCTCGACGGTCCAGTGGAGTGCCGGGTCCTCGGCGTTCCCGCGCACGATGCGGGTCAGGGTGACGCCCGGCTGGAGGGTGGTCGTGGTGCGGCGCTCGGGGAGGCCGGCGGGGCCCAGGGGGAGGGCGCGACGGGCCGTCGGCGGGTGCCCACCGGGGTCCGGGGACGCCACGGCGGCCGGTGGCAGCGCGGCCAGCGCGGTGAGGGCGCCGAGAACGACACCCGTGGCGGCGCACAGCCGCCTCTTCCTCAGCTTCATCTGTCGTCCCGTCTCGCGCCGACCACGGACACCGACCGACCCATGCTGCGCACAAGTATCGGCCGGTCCCGGCCCACGTCAAGGCCGCCTCGGAAGGCGGAAGTCCGTCCGGTTCGCATGCGCCCCCGGTCAGGGGATCCGCGCCACGCCCGCATAGAAGCCGCTGCGTTCCCGCGCCGGTGCCGGCTCCTCCTGGTACCACTCGGTCGCGGACACCAGGCCGGGCTCGACGAGTTCGAGGCCGGAGAAGAAGGGCTCGACCTCGCTCCGGGTGCGCATCCGCAGCGGGATGGCCCCCTTCTTGTAGGCGGACTCGGTCTCCTGCCTCAGCTCCGGGTGCTGGTCGGCGGTGCCGTGCGACAGGAGCAGGTAGCTGCCGGAGGGCAGGGTGTCCACGAGGGTGCGCACGACACGGTACGGGTCCTCGTCGTCCGGCAGGAAGTGCAGGAGCGCGATCAGGGAGAGGGCGATCGGACGGTCGAGGTCCAGTACCTCCCGGGCGCGTGCGAGGATCGTCGCGGGCTGCCGTACGTCGGCGTGGAGGAAGTCCGTGACTCCCTCCGGGGTGCTGGTCAGCAGCGCCTCCGCGTGCCTGAGGACGATCGGGTCGTTGTCCGCGTAGACGATCCGGGCGGCCGGGCTGATCGCCTGCACGATCTGGTGCAGGTTGGGTTGGGTGGGGATGCCGGTGCCGATGTCCAGGAACTGGTCGACGCCGTTCTTCGCCAGCCAGGCCGCCGCGCGGTGCATGAACGCCCGGTTCCGGGCCGCGTTGCCGCGTGCCTCCGCGGGGAGGGTCTCGCCGACCCGCTGGTCGACGGGGTAGTTGTCCTTGCCGCCCAGCAGCCAGTCGTAGACGCGGGCCGGGTGCGGCCTGCTCGTGTCGATGTGGGGTCTGGGTGTACCGGCGGTCACAGGACACTCCTCCGTACGCGGGACGGCATCGTCGGGTCGTCAGCGTAGTGGGACCGGCGTCCGCTCCCGTGCCAAGATGATGTTCCGACCGGCGCTCACCCGGGCGCTCATCACTCCGGCGCCTTGGGTGGCCCACGAGTTGAGGACGGAGTCAGGCCGCATGACCTCCCTGAGCAGTGGTGAGAGCGCCGCCCACCCCGACCGGATCGACACGAGCAGGCCCCATCCCGCACGGATGTACGACTACTTCCTCGGCGGGAAGGACAACTACGAGGTCGACCAGAGGGCCGCCGAGCAGTTCATGAAGTCGGCGCCCGAGGTGCGTGAGGGAGTTCTCGCCAACCGGCACTTCATGCACCGGGCGGTGCGGCACGTGGTGGCCGAGGGCGGCGTCCGCCAGATACTCGACGTGGGCACGGGCCTGCCCACCGAACCCAACGTGCACCAGATCGCGCGGTCCCTCGCACCCGGTACCCGGGTCGCGTACGTCGACAACGACCCCATCGTCGCCACCCACTCGAGGGCCCTGGCCGACGACCCGGACACCGCCGTCGTCCTGGCCGACCTGCGCGACCCGCGCACGATCCTCGACCATCCCGAGGTACGCGCGGTCATCGACTTCGACCGGCCGGTGGCGCTGCTGCTGGTCGCCGTCGTGCACTTCGTGGCCGACGCGCAGGACCCGGTGGGCATCGTCGCCACCCTGCGCGACGCGCTGCCCGCCGGTTCCTACCTCGTCCTGTCGCACGCGACGGGCGACGTCCACGAGGACCGGCGCGAGGACGCGGCGGCCGTCTACAACAAGGCCACCGCGTCCCTCAACCTGCGGTCGCACGCCGCGGTCCTCGACCTGTTCGGTGACTTCTCGCTCGTGGAGCCGGGTCTGGTCCGGGTCACCGACTGGCGCCCCGAGGAGACGCGGCGCCCCGACGCCCCGCCGATCGGCATCTACGGCGGAGTGGCACGCAAGGACGCCTGACGCACGGCGGCGGCCCGGCCCCGGCCGACGGCGGCCGGCTATCCCTTCTGCTCCACCCGCACCCAGTCCACCTCGGCCTGCACTCCCCCGGCCGCGATCCGGTCCACGCTGGACTGCGGCAGCCCCCAGTACGGACTGGTGACCTGGTTCCAGCCCGCCGGGTAGGCGCCGCCGAGCGCGAGGTTGAGGATGACGTATTGGTCGTGGTCGAAGACCCAGGCGCCGCGTGTCGACTCCAGTTTGTTGCGCGACGTCTCCTGGACCACCCGGTCGTCGACGGAGAACCTCATGCCCGTCGGGGTCCACTCCACCGCGTAGGTGTGCCACTGGTCGGCCCGGCCGCCGCCCGGGTACACCTGGCGTGCGCCGATGTTGCCGTCCGCCGAGTAGCCGGGGCCGTGCAGGGCGCTGCTGGTCCAGTCGCCGTAGCCGATGTTCTCCATGATGTCGGTCTCGCCGGATGCGGGCCAGGACACGGAGGGGTCGTCGACGTCGCTGCCGAGCAGCCAGAAGGCGGGCCAGAAGCCGTCGCCGACGGGGAGCTTCATGCGGGCGCTGACCCGGCCGTAGGTGAAGTCGAACTTCGTGTTGGTGTCGATGCGGCCGGACGTGAAGTCGTAGGTGCCGCCGCCCGCCTTCGTGCAGCCCTTGCAGTGCTCGGCGCGCAGGACCAGGGCGCCGTTCTCCAGGCGGATGTTGTCGGCCGAGTCGACGTAGGCCTGCGACTCGCCGTTGACGGAGCCCATCTCCGTGCCGGTGCGGACCACGCGCCACTTGCCGCGGTCCAGCGCGGCGGAGGTGAAGTCGTCGAAGAACGTGGTCCGGTAGGTGCCGGACTGTTCGCCGGGCAGCGCCGGGTAGGCGGCGGCCGCGCTGCCTCCGGTGCCCCAGACCTCGAACTCGTAGAGGGAGTAGCCGAACTGGGCGGTGGCGGGCGCCGGGTTGTAGAAGGAGCGGCGTTCCTTGCCGAGCATGCGGACGTAGCGGCCGGTGGCTGGCTGGGGCAGGCGCACGGTGTCGTGGCGGCCGGTGGCCTCGCCCGGCGACCTGACGTCGGCGCGGCGGGCGGCGGCCTCGGCCGCGGAGGGGCGGTACACGGTGCGCCAGGTGCGGTTGTCGTCGGAGACCTGGAGTTCGTAGTCGACGGCGTAGGCCGCCTCCCAGTACAGCTCGACGGTGTCGATGGTGGAGGTGGCGCCGAGGTCGACGGAGACCCAGCGGTCGGCGTTCCAGTCGCTGGACCAGCGGGTGGTGTCGGCCTTGAGGTCGGCGGGGCGGCCGCCGTCGGTGACGAACGCGGGTGAGTTTCCGGCGTGCTGGTAGACGTTCGAGTACGCGGGGTGGTTGAGGGCGAGGTTGGTGCGGGTGGTGGAGGCGGGAGCCGGTTCGCCGCCGTAGACCTTGAAGGAGTAGAGGGAGTAGCCGTAGGGGGTGGCGCGTTCGATGCCGCGCATGCGGACGTAGCGGGCCCGCACCTCCTGCGGGTAGGTGTGCGCGGTGACCGAGCCTCCGGTGCCTGCGGTCTCGGTGTAGAAGGGCGTCCAGTCGGTGCCGTTCGTGGACGCTTCCAGTACGTATCTCTTGCCGTGGGCCGCCTCCCAGTCCAGCGTCACCCGGTCGACGCGGATCGTCGTGCCGAGGTCGACGCGGATCCAGGCGTCGTCGGTGAAGTCGCTGGACCAGCGGGTGCCGCCGTCGCCGTCGAAGGCGAGGCCGGGCGCGGTGCCGGCGTTCTCGCCGGCCGAGGCGGTGACCGCGGCCGGGTCGGCGGCGTACGCGGTGGCCGCGCGGTCGGTGTCCCAGGCCGCGGCCGCGGCGACGGACGGTTGGGCGGCGGCCGGAACGGGGGTGGTGAGGGACGGGACCGCGGCCAGCACGGCGAGCGCGGTCAGGGCGGTGAGAAGGGTGCGGGGGGTACGGGACGGCATGCGGTTCTTCTCCTTGGGACGACTGGACAACGCCATGGGTAACGGCATGGGCAATGTCACGGCTGGTGTCATGAACCTGACATACGAACAGGGAAGTCCGTGCACGCGGACCGTGGTGGGCGCGGACTCCCGCATCCGCACCCACCACGGGGCTCAGGCGGCCTTGCGCTCCCTCCCCCGCGCCCGGCCGATGATGTCCGCGTAGTGGTGTCCGCTGCCCTTGATCGTGCGGACCTGGGTCGCGTAGTCGACGTGGACCAGGCCGAAGCGCTTGTCGTAGCCGTACGCCCACTCGAAGTTGTCCAGCAGCGACCAAGCGAAGTACCCGGCCAGCGGGGCTCCCCTGCGGGCGGCGGAGGCACAGGCCGCGAGGTGTGCGGTCAGGTACTCCTGGCGCTCGGGGTCGTCGACGGTGCCGTCGGGACGGACCAGGTCGGGGAAGGACGAGCCGTTCTCGGTGACGTACAGCTTGCGCGGTCCGTACTCCTCGGTCAGGCGCAGCAGCAGGTCCTCGATGCCGCCGGCGTCGATCTCCCAGTCCATGCCGGTGCGCGGGACGCCGGCGCGGCGGACGGTGCGCACCTGCGGGGCTGGGCCGGTGGGGTCGGCGGCGACGGTCTGGGGGAAGTAGTAGTTCAGGCCGAGCCAGTCCAGCTCGGCGCCGATGAGCTGCATGTCTCCTGGCCGCTCGGGGAGTTCGACGCCGTAGACCTCGCGCATGTCCTGCGGGAAGCCGCGGCCGTGGATCGGGTCGAGCCACCAGCGGTTCGTGTGGCCGTCCATGCGGCGGGCGGCGGCCAGATCCTCCTCGCGGTCGGTGGCGGCGTGGATGGTGGAGAGGTTGTTGACGATGCCCACCTGGGCGTCCGGGGCCGCCGCGCGGATGGCCCGCATCGCCAGACCGTGCCCCAGGAGCAGGTGGTAGGAGGCGCGGACGGCCGCCGTCAGATCGGTCCGGCCGGGGGCCATCTTGCCCTCCAGGTGTCCGATCCAGGCCGAGCACAGCGGCTCGTTGAGGGTGGCCCAGTGCCCGACGCGGTCGCCGAGGCGTTCGGCGACGACGGCGGCGTACGCGGCGAAGTGTTCGGCGGTGGCCCGCTCCGGCCAGCCGCCCCGGTCCTGGAGCACCTGCGGCAGGTCCCAGTGGTAGAGGGTGACGGACGGGGTGATGCCGGCGGCCAGCAGGTCGTCGACGAGCCGGTCGTAGAAGGCCAGGCCCTTGGCGTTGACCGGGCCGTCGCCGCCCGGCACCACGCGCGGCCAGGCGACGGAGAGGCGGTAGGCGTTGGTGCCGAGGCGCCGCATCAGCTCGATGTCCTCGTGCGTGCGGTGGTAGTGGTCGCAGGCGACGTCGCCGTGGTCGCCGTTGTCGATCTTCCCGGGGGTGTGCGAGAAGGTGTCCCAGATCGACGGCGAACGTCCGTCCTCCGCCACGGCTCCCTCGATCTGGTACGCCGATGTGGCCGTGCCCCACAGGAAGTCGTCCGGGAGTGCGGCGAAGTCGATGGTCACGAAGGTCCTTTCGGGTTGGGGGTGAGAGCGGTGGGGCGTGCCGGTCACTTGACGGCTCCGGCCGTCAGGCCCGCCACCAGGTAGCGCTGGAGGAGCAGGAAGCCCGCGACCACGGGCACGCTCACGACCAGCGAGGCGGCCATGATCTGGTTCCAGTAGACGTCGTTCTGCGTGGAGTAGCCCTGGAGTCCGACCGCCAGGGTGCGGGTGGCGTCGTTGGTCATGACGGAGGCGAACAGGACTTCGCCCCAGGCGGTCATGAAGGCGTAGACGGCGACCGCGACGATGCCGGGGATGGCGGCGGGCACGACGACCTTGAACAGGGCGCGCAGCGGCCCGCAGCCGTCGACGAGGGCCGCCTCGTCCAGGTCCCGGGGTACCGAGTCGAAGTACCCGATCAGCATCCAGATGGAGAAGGGCAGGGAGAAGGTCAGGTAGGTGAGGATGAGGCCGCCGCGGGAACCGAACAGGGCGATCCCGGTGGCGTTGCCGATGTTGACGTAGATCAGGAAGAGGGGCAGCAGGAAGAGGATGCCCGGGAACATCTGCGTGGACAGGACGGTCACCGAGAAGACGCGCTTGCCGCGGAACTCGTAGCGGCTGACGGCGTAGGCGGCGAAGACCGCGATCACGACGGAGCAGACGGTCGCGGCGCCCGCCACGATGAGTGAGTTGAGGAAGTACTTCGCCAGCGGGACCGTCGACCAGATGTCGATGTACGGGCGGATGGTCAGGTTGCTGGGCAGCCAGTGGAACTGGCTGGAGACGTCCTCGAGCGGCTTCAGCGAGCTGGAGACCATGACGTACACCGGCAGCAGGACGAAACCGGTCAGCAGGGTGAGGAAGACGCGGCGGGTCCAGGTGAAGGAGCGCGGTGCCGCCATCGGGGACCTAGACATCGGCCGTCTTCCTCTCCTGGGGGTTGCGGGGGGCCCGCGCGGTCCTGGAGGTCACGAACAGGTACACGCCCGTCACCAGCAGCAGGAAGAGCAGCAGCAGGACCGACATCGCGGAGCCGGCGCCGAAGTTCCAGGTGACGAAGGACGACTGGTAGATGTGGATGGAGATCAGGTCGGCGGCTTCCGGCGCCGCCTTGCCGAACAGGACGAACGGCGTGTTGAAGTCGTTGAACGTCCACAGGAACAGCACCAGGACCAGGACCTGGTTGACCGGACGCAGCGACGGCAGGGTGATGCGGCGGATCTGCTGCCAGACGCCGGCGCCGTCCAGGGCGGCGGCCTCGTACAGCTCCTTGGGGATGTTCTGGAGGCCGGCCATGACGATGAGGAAGGCGAACGGCCAGCCCTTCCACACCGACACGACGAGCAGCGCGACGAAGCTGTTGTCGCCGATCAGCCAGAAGGAGGGCTTGTCGGTGAGGCCCAGCTGGTCGTGCAGGACGTGGTTCACCAGGCCGTTGTCGTGCTGGAACATGAACGCCCAGGTGATGACGGCCGCGTAGACCGGCAGGGCGTACGGCACCAGGAAGATCGCGCGGAGCAGGCCACGGCCGCGGAAGGCGTCCTGCATGCAGATCGCGGCGGCGGTGCCGATCAGCCAGCACAGGCCGACGGAGAGGATCGTGAAGGCGCAGGTGACGAGGAAGGAGTGGAGCAGCGCCTCGCCGACGGGGGCGTCGAAGTCCACCGACATGGTGAAGTTGTCGAGCCCGGTCCACGGGGCGGTGGTCCAGTCGCGGATGTAGAACTGGGTGAGTTCCTTGAAGCTCATCACGATGCCGATGACCATCGGCACCAGGTGGACGAGGAGTTCGAGGAGCAGGGCCGGCAGGAGCAGCAGGTAGGGCAGGCCGATGCGGCGGATCCGCCCGGGGCGGCGGCGGGGTCCGCGCGCCGTCCCGGGGGAGCTCTTGCCGACCGTCCGCTCGCCGGGCTGCGCCGAGGCGGTCGTGGTGGTCATGGCGAGGTCCGTGTCCGTGTCGGAGTCGGTGGGGCCGGTTCGAAGTCGAGGGTCGGGGTGCTCACTTGTTGGGCATCTGCTGCTGTGCCTTGGCGAGCTTCTCCTTGACGGACTCGGTGGTCACCTCGCGTCCGTTCGCCGCGTCGGCGAACAGTTCCTTGACGGCGGTGCCGACCGCGGTCTCGAACTGCGACTCGTCGGGCACCTGGGGCAGGGCCGCGGCGCTGGTGGCGAGGGTCTCGCGCAGGACGGTGGTGCCCTGGGTGTTGAACGCCGGGTCGGACTGGGCGGCCTTGACCGGCGGGATGGAGCCGTAGGCCTTGTTGAGGAGCTTCTGCTCGGCGTCGCTGGTCATGAACTTCACGAACTTGGTGGCGCCGTCGAGGTTGTCGCTGTTCTTGAAGACGGCCATGTTGATGCCGGCGACCATGGAGTTGGTGGCCTTGCCGGCGCCGGGCGCGCCGGACGGGACGGGCGCGGGGGCGACGCCCCACTCGTCGTCCTTCATGCCCATGGTCTTGAAGGTGGCGGAGGCGGTCTGCCACAGCACCATCGCGGTCTTGCCCTTGGCGAAGTCGCTGAGGGACTGGTTCTGCGCGTACTCGGCGTTGCCGGGTGCGACGACCTTGTCCTTCGCCATCAGGTCGACGTACTGCTTGACGGCGGCGACGGCTCCCTCGGAGGTGAAGTCGGGCTTGCCGTCGGCGGTGAAGAAGTCGGCGCCGTGCTGCTTGGCGAGGACGAAGACCTGGTGGATGTTGTTGGACAGGTTGGAGCCCTCGGCGCCCAGGCCCCACTTGCCGTCCTTGGAGATCTTCTTGCCGGTCTCGACCAGCTCGTCCCAGGTGGCCGGGGGCTTGGTGATGCCGGCGTCGGCGAACATCTGCTTGTTGTAGTAGAGCGCGTAGGCCATCGAGTACAGCGGGACCGCGGCCGGGTCCTGGCCCTCGACGCCGGTGGAGCCGAGCGCGGAGTCGACGAAGCGGTCCCTGCCGCCGATCTTCTCGAAGTTCTTGCTGTCCCAGGGCAGCAGGGCGCCGGTGGCCTGGAGGGAGGCGCTCCAGGTGTTGCCGATGTTCAGGACGTCGGGGCCCTGTCCCGAGGTGGTGGCGGTGAGGATCCGGTTGAGCAGGTCGGACCAGGGCACCACCTCCAGCTTCACCTTGATGCCGGTCTCCTTCTCGAACTTGTCGAGTTCGGGCTGGAGGACCTTCTTGTCGACCTCGACACTGGCGCCCTGGTTGGAGGCCCAGTAGGTGAGTTCCTTCGGCGAGTCGTTGGATCCGCCGCCCGAGGAGGAGCCCCCTCCGCAGGCCGTGGCGGCGAGTGCGAGAGACATGGTGACGGCGCCTACGGCCGCGGCTCGGATGCTGCGCATGGCTCCTGGGTTCCTTCCGGGAGTCGGTCGGGAAGTCCCGACGGCGGCTTCGGCTGTTTCCCTTCCGAAGCCCCTCATGGCTTAATTTAGGACGTGAGTTAAACCCCGAGAGAAAGACTCGTCAAGGTCTCTCGCACGTTCGAGGGGCGCGCGGGGGCGGCAGAGGAAGGGGCCGGATGGCCAGGCACGGCGGGCGCACGGTCCGTGACCTGCGGCGGGAGAGCCGCAGCAGCGTTCTGCAACGGTTGTATTTCGACGGGCCGATGAGCCGGCTCGCGCTGGGCTCGGCGGCCGCCCTGAGTTCGGGTTCCGTCAGCAACGTGGTCGCCGAACTGATGGCCGACGGACTCGTGGAGGAGGCGGGCACCCTCGGCGCGGACGGCGGCCGGCCGCGCACCCTGGTCCGGGTCGCGGCGGACCGGGGGCGCCTCGTCGGAGTCGACGTCGGCGAGACCCGCGTACGCGTGGAGCTGTTCGACCTGTCGATGTCCGAACTCGCCCGGGCGGAGCGCGCGCTGCCCGGACACGGGTCGCGCTCCTACGACGTCGGTGTCGTCGCCGGGCACATCCTCGACGGGGTCGCGGAGGTGCTCGGCGCCGACCGCGCCGACGGCCGGGCGCAGGGCGGCGGTGAGCTGCTGGGGGTCGGCATCGGTGTCCCCGGAATCGTCGAGCGCACGGCCGACGGCACCCTGGTGCACGGCCAGACCGTCGGCTGGGACGCGGTCCCGCTGGAGGCGCTGCTGCGCGACTCGGGCCGACTGCCCGCGCACGTACCGCTGTTCGTCGAGAACGGCGCCAGGACGCTGGGGCAGGCCGAGATGTGGTTCGGCGGCGGACGCGGCGCGCGCAACGCCGTGGTCGTGCTCTTCGGCTCCGGGGTCGGCGCGTGCGTCGTCACCCACGAGGTCGAGCAAGGACGTGCGGTGGAGTGGGGGCACCTGACGGTACAAGTGCGCGGGCGCCGCTGCCGGTGCGGCGCACGGGGCTGCCTGGAGGCGTACGCCGGGGCGGAGGCGCTGCTCGCGCGGTGGCGGGAGGCGGGTGGACAGCCGCCGTCCGGCGTCGACGAGGAGGCCGCGCTGACCGCCATGCTGTCCGCGGCCAGGCCGGGGGACGGGGGCGAACCGGACCCGGTGGCGTCGCGGGTGCTCGCCGAGACCGCCGAGTACCTGGGCGCGGGGCTGGCCGACCTGGTCAACCTCTTCCAGCCCGAGCGGGTCCTGGTGGGCGGCTGGGCCGGACTCCAACTGGGCCCGGCCTTCCTGGAGTCCGTCCGGGCCCACACGCTCGCCCACGCCCTGCGGCACCCCGCCGCACGGGTGGGCATCGCGCTGGGCCGCCTCGGGCCCGACGCGGTGACGGTGGGCGCCGCGATCCTGCCCCTGGCCGCGTTCTTCGCCCGCGGCGGCTGGCGTCCGCCGGTCGACTCCCCGCGCCGGCCCCGGCCTGGCGGGCCGCTCTCGGGGGAGGCTGGCGGCGCAGCGGGGCGGGGGCTGAGGCCGTGCGCGCGGCGCGTGCAGCGGCAGGTGCGTGGACTAGGCTGAGCCGGCCGGGATGCGCGGCCGGGGAGGGCGGCCCGGAGCGACCGCGGAGCGACCCGGAGGCGACCATTAGCGACAGGGAGAACGACGAGATGGCAGGCCGAAGGCGCTGGTCGACCGAGCAGATCCTGGACGCCGCGGCGGAGCTGCTGCTCGCGGGCGACGCCGAGACGTTCAGCGTGCGCAAGCTCGCCGCGTCGCTGGGGACCGACTCCTCCAGCCTCTACCGGCACTTCCGCAACAAGACCGAACTGCTGCGCGCGGTCGCGGACCGGATCCTGCTGTCCGCCATGGACGGCTACCGGCCCGAGGGCGACTGGAAGCAGCGCCTCACCGCCGTGGCACTGCGTCTGCGGGAGTCCTTCGGGCGGCAGCCGCAGCTCGCCGCGGTCTGGGGGCGCCACGGGTCGGGCGGTACGGGCTCCCGGCTGATGATGGAAGAGGTGTTGCAGGCCCTGCGCGCCTCGGGCCTGCCCGACGACGAGATCCCGGCGCGCTACCACCGGCTGGTGATCCTGATCTCCTCGCTGATCACCGCCGAGGGCGGCTTCGGCGCCGTCGGTGCCCAGGAGCACGAGCAGGGCATGGAGCAGTTCCGGGTCGCGGTGCTGGGCGCCGACCCCGAGCGCTTCCCCGCGCTGGCCCACTTCGCCCGGGAGATCCGCCCGCTGGGCGCGGACCGGGGCGCCGCCTTCGAGGAGATCCTCGCCGCCCACCTCGCCCACATCGAGGCCGCGACCCCCTGACCCGGGCCGCCCGCGCTACGCCGACTCCCGTACCACCAGCTCCGGGTCGAAGACGACCGACGTGGGCTCGACGCGCGCGCCCTTGATGTGGTCGTCGAGGAGGCGTGCCATCGTGGCCGCCATCTCCTCCACGGGCTGCCGTACGGTGGTCAGCCGGGGCCGGCAGGTGACGGCCACGCTGGAGTCGTCGAAGCCGACGACCGCGACGTCCTGCGGCACCCGGCGCCCGTGGTCGCGCAGCACCTGGACGGCACCCTGGGCCATCAGGTCGTTGGCGGTGAACACACCGTCGGTGTCCGGGTGTTCGGTGAGCAGGGAGGTCATCGCGGCCATGCCGCTGTCCACCGTGAAGCCGCCCTCGGCCACCGGCACGTACGGGTGCCCGTGCCGGGCCAGGGTGTCGCGGAAGCCGGCCAGGCGCTCCTGGCTGGCCGCGACCGCCAGCGGGCCCGCGACGGTGGCTATCCGGCGGCACCCCCGCTCCAGCAGGTGCTCGGCGGCGAGCCGCCCGCCGTCGCGGTGGGCCAGGTCGACGTAGCTCAGCGGTACGGGGCGGCCCGGACGGGCGAACAGCACCGCCGGCAGTCCGGCTCCGGCGAGCAGCGCGGGCAGCGGGTCGTCGGGGTGCGTGGACACCACCAGCGCGCCGTCCGCGCCGCCCTGCCTGAGGTAGGCCACGACCTCCTGCCGGGCCTCGGGCGTCTCGGCGAACATCAGCACCGGATGCATCCTGCGTGGCCGCAGATGCCCGACCACGCCGCCTACCACGCGGCCGAAGAACGGGTCGGCGAAGACCCGCGTGGCGAACGCGTTCTGCTCCGTGTCCGTGGCGTCGCCCGCGCCCGAGACGACCAGCGCGACGGTGGTCGTGCGCCGGGTCACCAGCTGCCTGGCGGCCTGGTTGGGCGCGTACCCGGTTCGTTCGATGGCCCGGCGGACCAGGTCCTGGATGGCCGGGTCCACGTTGCGGACGCCGTTGACCACCCGCGAGACGGTGGCCCGGGAGACGCCGGCCTCCCGGGCCACGTCCTCCAGGGTCGGGGCCTGTCTGCTCATGCCCGCACCCTAACCGGCGGGGTCCGGCGCACGGTAGAGCGCTCTCCGCTCCCCCGCCCCCTGTCCTCGCGCTCTTCCCGCCGCGCCCTGCCGGCCGCGCGCCGTCCGCCGCCCTCACGCGGAAGCCGGCGGCACCACCTCCATCTCCGCGGCCAGCGGCACGTCCCCCGCCGACCGCCCGGCCAGCACCCGGCAGGGCCCCGCCTCGGTACGCCAGGCGTGCTCCGCCACCGACCAGTGGCGCAGGGCCCGCGCCGGGACGCGCACCGTCGCCGTCACCGTCTCCCCCGGACGCGCCCGCACCGCCGCGTATCCGGCGAGCCACCGCGCGGGACGGTCGAGGGTCGACGCGGGCCGGGCCAGGTACACCTGGACGACCTCCCGGCCCGCTCGCGCACCGGTGTTGCGCACCCGCACGCGCACGGTGAGGCCGTCGCCCGCCCGGGTCACCGGCGGGACGGTCAGCTCCTCGTACAGCCACGTGGTGTAGCCGAGCCCGTGGCCGAACCAGTAGGCGGGCGTGCGGTGGTGGCGCAGCCAGCCCCGGTGACCGAGGTGCAGTCCCTCGTCGTAGTCGAGGCGGCCGCCGTCCGGGCGAGTGCGGGTGACCGGGGCGTCGGCGAGGGCGGCCGGCCAGGTGGTGGGCAGTCGTCCGCCCGGCTCGGCGTGTCCGAAGAGCACGTCGGCCAGTCCACCGCCGCCCTCCTGTCCGGGAAACCAGGCCAGCAGCACCGCTCCCGTCTGCTCCCGCCACGGCAGTTCCACCGGCCCGCCGCTGTTGACGACGGCGACGGTGCGCGGATTGGCGGCCGCGACGGCGCGGACCAGCGCGTCCTGGGTGGCGCCGAGCGCCAGGCCCGTACGGTCGTAGCCCTCCGACTCCCCGTGCTCGGTGGTGCCGACGACCACGACCGCGGCGTCCGCAGCACCGGCCGCGCGGGCGGCCTCGGCAAGCGACGCGGTCACGTCCGGGGCGGGCGGGGCCGCGACGAGGACGGTCGCCCGGCCGGTGCCGGGCGCCAGCTCGCGCCGGGCCACCAGCAGGGTGGGCCGGCCGGCGGTGAGGTCGGCGGTGGCGTACTGGGCGGGCGGGTTGACGTGCACCACCGCCGGATCGTCGGTGGACGGCGGGAAGTCCCCCTCCAGCAGGGTACGTCCGTCCGTCGTCAGGCTCATCCGGCCGAACCCGGCCACGCCCAGGGACCAGGAGCCGCCGGTGCGGGGACACAGCCGGGCGCTGATCTCGACGGTGTGCGCGCCCGGCACCAGGCGGGGCTCCAGCAGGCGTCCGCCGCGGCGCCGTTCGGCGTACAGCTCGCGGCCGTCCGCGTCGAGCATCCGCAGCAGGACGCCGGGCAGCCCCGAGCGCGGGTCGGTGCAGGCGTCCGGGTCCAGTGGAGGTGCGGGGCCGTCCGGCCGGGGGCCCGGAACGTGTACGACGCGGGCCCGGCCGCGCAGTTCGGCCCGGATGCCGTCGAGGACGGACACCTCGTCCTGCGGGAAGACGCCCGCGCTGCCGCCGCCCTGGGTACGGGTCCGCGCGGCATGCGCGCCGATCACGGCGACCGTCCCGAGGTGCTCGGGGTCGAGTGGCAGGACGTCCTTGTTGGCCAGCAGCACCGTCCCCGCTGCGACGGCCCGACGGGCCAGCGCCCGCCCGTCCCCGGCACGCCGCGGCCGGGACCCGGACGGCTGCGCACCGTGCGCCGGGTCCCGGCCCGGGAAGCTCTCCGCACCGGGCACCGGCCCCCGGCCCGCGAGACCCTCCGCACCGGGCACCGGCCCCGGCCCGCGAGACCCTCCGCACCGGGCACCGGCCCCCGGCCCGCGAGACCCTCCGCACCGGGCACCGGGCCCGGGACCGCCGCCCCGTCCGCACCCGGCGAGTCGGCTGGCCCGGCCGGGACCGGCGACCGGGACGCGTCGCGCCCACCCAGCGCGCCGAGCCACGCCGCGAGCCTCAGCAGGCGCCGTGCCTTGTCGTCGACGGTCGGCTCGGGCACCGCGCCCTCGGCCACCGCACGGGCCAGCGCCTCGCCCCAGGCGCCGTCGGGGCCCGGCATGGCGAGGTCGAGACCGGCGCGGGCGGTGTCGGTCGTGCCGCGCACCGCGCCCCAGTCGGACACGACGACGCCGTCGAAGCCCCACTCGCTCTTCAGCGGGTCGGTGAGCAGGGCGTTCGCGGTCATCGTGGTGCCGTTGACCGCGTTGTACCCCGCCATGACGAGCCGGACCCCGGCGGCCACCGCCGCCTCGAAGGGGGCGAGGTAGACCTCTCGCAGCGCCCGCTCGCCCACCCGCACGTCGACGGTGAGGCGGTCGGTCTCGGAGTCGTTGGCCACGTAGTGCTTCGCGGTGGCGGCCACGCCGTGCGCCTGGATCCCGCGGACCAGCGCGGCGCCGATCCGGCCGGTCAGCTCGGGGTCCTCGGAGAGGCACTCGAAGTGCCGGCCGCCCAGCGGGCTGCGGTGCAGGTTGAGGGTCGGGGCGAGGACGACGTCCACGCCCTTGCGCCGGGCCTCTGCGGCGAGCAGGCCGCCGAGGTCCTCGACCAGCGCCTCGTCCCAGGTGGCGGCGAGCGCCGAGGCGGAGGGCAGCAGGAGAGAGGTGCTCCGCTCGTCCCAGGCCTCGCCCCGTACGCCCGCCGGGCCGTCCGACATCACCAACTCCCGTAATCCCACCGCCGGTTCCGCCCTCGTCCGCCAGGTCGTGGCGCCGTTCAGCAGCAGTGCGCGGGCGCGTGGTGTCAGTTTGCCGAGCAGCCGGTCGATCTCTTCGTCGCTCGTCCCCACCCGGGTCTCCCCCTTCCCCTCGTCCCCGGCGTCAGGCGTAGACGCCGAACTCGTACAGCGAGTAGCCGTAACCCGTGCCGCGTGCGGTGCCGTTGACGCGTACGTAGCGGCCGGTGCCGGACACGTCGAGGGTGTCGACGCCGCCGTTGCCGTCGGTCACCGTGGACACGGTCCGCCAGTTCTGTCCGTCGTCCGAGGTCTGGACGGTGTAGGCCCTGGCGTAGGAGGACTCCCAGTACAGCTGGACGTGCCGGAAGCCGGTGCGGGTGCCGAGGTCCACCTGGAGCCACTGCGGGTCGCTCCAGTCGCTGGCCCACCGGGTGTCCGGGTTCCCGTCCACGGCGTTGGCTGCGGTGCAGGGGCAGTCGCCGTAGCTGGGCTGGAAGGAGGACGCGGTGGCCGGTTTGCCGAGGGCGACGTTCGTACCGTCGACGGCGGGCGGCACGACCCGCGCCGAGAGGGTCTCGACGCCGACGTTGCCCCGGCCGTCGGTGGCCTTGACGTACAGCTTCCAGACGCCGGGCCGCTCGGGGGCGGTGACCTCGAGGCGTCCACCGCCGAGGTCGGTGACGGGCAAGGGGGTCAACTGCTTGCTCTGGTCGATGTAGTTGCTGTTGGCCAGTACCTCGTACGCGATCGGGTCGCCGTCCGGGTCGGTGGCGCGCACCGTGAGGACCAGGTCCTTGCCGGCCTGCACCTTGCCCGGGTCGCCCTCGACGCCGAAGCCGCTCACCACCGGCGGGGTGTTGTCGCGCGAGGTGTCACCGCCGTAGGCCCGCTTCACGGCGTAGTACGACAGCCGCTTCTGGCCGGCGGGCAGCAGGTTGAACCAGATGCCGCCGAAGTCGTACTCGGTGCCGTAGTGGAACAGGGTCGCGCCCAGGGCGACGCCGCGGTGCCCGGTGACGCAGTTCCAGGCGTCGGTGTAGCCCTGCGCCTTGGCCTGGTCGGTGGGTTCCCGCGGCACCCCGTTGGCGTCGTCCGGCACCTCCCACTCGCCGGCCGGTCCGGACTCGGTGACGATGTACGGCTTGGTGTAGCCGCCCTGTTCCCACGCGGAGCGCACGTCGCACACGGCGTCGTAGGAGTTGACGGCGTACAGGTCCAGGTCGGGGGCGTTCTTCTTGTAGTAGGGCCAGGCGCCGACCCAGGCGTCGGTGGAGGTCACCGGGTGGTTCGGGTCGACGGCGTGGATCTTCTTGGCGACGTCGTTGACGAAGGTGGTGTAGGCGTCGCGCTGGCGCTCAAGCTCGTCGCCGCCGTAGCAGTTCTGCAGGCCGAGCACCGACTCGTTGCCGACGTTCCACATCAGGACGCCGGGGTGGTCCTTGTACTCCTGGACCCAGCGCGGGAACTCGGCCAGCATCTGGTCCTTGTACGAGGTGTCGGTGAGGTAGTTGACGCAGCCGCCGCTGCCCGGGCCGCCGCCGGGCTGGAGCCAGAAGCCGGCGATGACCTTGACTCCGTGGGCGGCGGCGGAGTCGAGGAGGGGGCGGCTGCTCGCGTCGGTGCCCCAGGTGCGGATGGTGTTCACGCCCATGGACGCCAGGTCGGGCAGGTACCGGTCGGCGTCGGCGGGGGACGGCCCCCAGGTGAGGCCCTTGACCGTGTAGGGGCTGCCGTCCACGGTCAGCTGCCAGTTGCCCTGGCTGCCGGTGACCTTCACGACGCTGCCGGCGGCGTGCGCCTGCGCGGCGGGCAGCGCGGTGAGTGCGCCGAGCGTGAGCAGGCCGGCCGTCAGGGGCGCGGTGAGTCTGCGGGCGGGGGTGAGTCTGCTGGTGGGGGTGCGGGGTCGGCTCATCGGGATGTGTCTCCGGTCTGCGGGGTATGGGGGTCGGCCCGGCCGTGGCGGGGGCGGGGACGGCCGGGCCGGTCTCGGGGGCCGAGGGCGGTCAGGGCAGCTCGTAGTCCTCGTTGAGCGCCGCTCCGGCCTCCGGGTGGGTCTGGTCGTAGCCGCGCGCGTCGCACTGCAGTCCGCCGACGATGCAGTGGCCGACCATGGCGTCCAGGGTCGCCTCGTCCCAGGCGTTGAAGAAGTCGTAGTGGAACGAGTAGCTCGCGCCACTGGCCAGCCGTACCCGGGAGAGGTCGCCGTTGACCGGGAAGGCCATCTTGAACTCGATCATCGGCAGGGCGACCGGGTGGTCGGCCGGGCAGATGTTGTTGTTGGTCCCGGGGTTGACCACCGGATACGCCATGTGGCTCTTGTGGTCCGGTGTGTCCAGGTTCTTGCCGTCCCAGCAACTGGGCGCCTGGAAGCGGATGTTGACCTGGACGTCCTGGCGTTCGGGGCAGTCGGTGGGGAAGTCGACGTTGAAGAAGCTGTCGCCGCACTCCCAGCCCTCGACGAACCCGGGGTGGTCGCGGAACTCCTGTGCGCTCTGCATCGGGCTGGCGACGACGTAGCGCAGGCCCTTCGGGAAGGGGCGCACGCTGGTGTAGTCGGTGACACCGGCCTTGTAGTAGATGGTCTGCGGGCCGACCGGGAGCACCGGGCGGTCGCCGTCGTACATGGTCGGCATCCAGTAGCCGGAGCGGTCACCGGGCGCCCGGCAGGTGGTGGACCCGGCGTCGAGCGAGGCGGTGGTGCTGTACGCGTTGGTCGTCGTGTTGCCCATGAAGGTGTGGTCGTGCGACTTCCCGGGCTGCTGGGCGTAGACGATGGGGTCGTCGGGCGCGGTGTGGCTGACCCCGCAGTTGGCCTGGAACTCGTGGAAGTAGCGGTGCGGCGGCTCCTTCGTGGACGGGGTGACGCCGGTGACCGGCGGGTTTGCGGGGATGTAGCCGTCGCCGTCCGGGTCCTCGGGCGAGGCGGCGGTCGAGACCGCCATGGTGTGCCCGGTGTGCGCGGCGGAGGCCGGGGCGGACGCGGCGGGTGTGTCCGCGTTGGCGGCGACGGTGCCGATGCCGATCGAGGTCAGCAGTAACGCGCTCGCGACGAGGGTGCCGGACAGAACTTTCGATCTCCGTGGCATGGAGACCTCCTGAGAGGGTCGGGGAAATTCTCGGAGAGCGCTCTCCCACGTCGGAGTGTTGAGGGCACGGCGAAGGGTGTCAAGGGATTGAACGGAAGCGGCTGCGGGTGGGCCAACACACGTTGCTTCCCCACTTGTTGAACACAGCTCACGAGAAACGGTCGCAACTCTTGACGTGTCGTGCGCGCAGATGAAGCATGCACACCCAGAGAGCGCTCCCCCACCCCCACTTCGTTCACTTTCCGAACAAGGAGAGCCGCCCGCATGCCCTCTTCCCCCACGCCCTCCCCCACACCCTCCTCCGCGCCCGAGCCCTCCGGGGTACGGCGTCGCAGCCTCCTCGCGGCAGCCGCCGCGGCACCCGTACTGGCCTCACTCGCCGGCGCGGGAACCGCCGCCGCCGACTCCCCCGGCGGCCCTCGCGCCCTGCCCGGCGGTGGCGACCTCGGGCCGAACGTCATCGTCTTCGACCCGTCCACGGCGAACATCCAGGGCAGGCTGGACGAGATCTTCAAACAGCAGGAGTCCGCCCAGTTCGGCACGGGGCGCTATGCGCTGCTGTTCAAGCCCGGCACCTACAACGGCCTCAACGCCCAGCTCGGCTTCTACACGTCCGTCGCGGGCCTCGGCCTCTCCCCCGACGACACCACCATCAACGGCGACGTCACGGTCGACGCCGGGTGGTTCGACGGCAACGCCACGCAGAACTTCTGGCGTTCGGCGGAGAACCTCGCGCTGGTCCCGGTCAGCGGCACCAACCGGTGGGCGGTCTCGCAGGCCGCGCCGTTCCGGCGCATGCATGTGCGCGGCGGCCTCAACCTCGCTCCCGACGGTTACGGCTGGGCCAGCGGCGGCTACATCGCCGACAGCCGGATCGACGGCACGGTCGGCCCGTACTCCCAGCAGCAGTGGTACACCCGGGACAGCTCGGTCGGCGGCTGGCTCAACGCCGTGTGGAACATGGTGTTCTCCGGCGTGGAGGGTGCGCCCGCGCAGAGCTTCCCCGAACCGCCGTACACGACGCTGGAGACGACGCCCGTCTCCCGGGAGAAGCCGTTCCTGTACCTCGACGGCGACGAGTACCGCGTGTTCCTGCCGGAGAAGCGCACCGACGCCCGCGGCGTCTCCTGGGGCAGCGGCACCCCGCGCGGCACCTCGCTCCCGTTGTCCCAGTTCTACGTCGCCAAGCCCGGCGACGCGGCGGGCACCCTCAACCAGGCGCTGGAGGAGGGACTGCACCTGCTGCTGACCCCGGGTGTCTACCACCTCGACCAGACCGTGGACGTGAAGCGCGCCGGCACGGTCGTGCTGGGCCTCGGCTACGCCACCCTCGTCCCCGACAACGGCGTCACCGCCCTGAAGGTGGCCGACGTGGACGGCGTACGTCTCGCCGGATTCCTCGTGGACGCCGGTCCCGTCAACTCCGCGACGCTGCTGGAGGTCGGGCCCGAGGGGGCGTCCGCGGACCACTCGGCCAACCCGACCACCGTGCAGGACGTGTTCGTCCGGATCGGCGGCGCGGGCCCCGGCAAGGCGACCACGAGCCTGGTCGTCAACAGCCGGCACACCATCGTCGACCACACCTGGGTGTGGCGCGCCGACCACGGCGACGGCGTCGGCTGGGAGACCAACCGCGCCGACTACGGCGTGGTGGTCAACGGCGACGACGTACTGATCACCGGCCTGTTCGTGGAGCACTTCAACAAGTACGACGTGCAGTGGAACGGCGAGCGCGGCCGCACGGTCTTCTTCCAGAACGAGAAGGCGTACGACGCCCCGGACCAGGCCGCGATCCAGAACGGCTCGGTCAAGGGCTATGCCGCCTACAAGGTCGGCGACGACGTCACCGAGCACGAGGGCTGGGGTCTGGGCAGCTACTGCTACTACAACGTGAACCCGTCCATCGTGCAGCACCACGGCTTCGCCGCGCCGAACCGTTCCGGAGTGCGCTTCCACGGGCTGCTCGTGGTGTCGCTCGGCGGCAACGGGCAGTACGAGTGCGTCATCAACGACACCGGTTCACCCACGTCGGGGACGGACACCGTGCCGTCGAAGGTGGTGCAGTACCCCTGAGGCGAACGTGACGTCGGCCTTCAGGACCCGGCTGTGGCCTGAAGGCCGAAGTCGTCACACGGAACGGCAATCCAATTCGGTCTCCATCAACTCGTTACCAAGATCGCTACAACCCTTTCGAGGCGTGACACACATCACGACACCTGCTCGCGGAATACCCGATTTCTGCCCGGTTTCTGCATTGGACGGGTCATCAATCCCCCGCTTCTATAGAGCACTTGAACCGCAGGGGGAGCGGCGAGATTTCCCCTCGTGTCCGAGAAGGGAGTCTCGATGTCACCATCATCACGGATATTCAGCAGACGTCAGTCACTGGCCATTTTCGGCGGAATCGCGGCAGGTACCGCGGTGCCTCTGGGGGTGTTCGGGTCCGGCCCCGCGTACGCGGCGGACACGGCGGAGACCGACGGGGGTACGGGACTGCCCGACACCGACCGCGGCAAGGTCGTACAGGCGTACCGGACCGGTGGCCGCGCGGTGCGCACGGCCGCGGCGGCGGCGCTGGTGGGCAACGCGGACAGCGTGGCCACGTTCCTCGGCGAGCGGCTGCCGGCGGCCACTGCCGAGGACAATCGCTTCGCCCTCACCGAGGCCCTGGTCAGCGCGGGCAAGGCGACGCGTACCGGGATCGGGCAGGCGCTGTCCGGCGGGGACGCGGCGGTCGCCGCCTATCTTCAGGGCGGCTTCGAGTCGGCGGTGCACGAGGACCTCCAGGTGGCCGTGACCACCGTCAACGCGCACGGCGGCAAGGCCGTGAAGCGCGAGTCCTCCGAGGCGCTCGCGACCGGTACGGACTTCGCCCTGCGGGACTTCCTCAGCAGCGGGCAGTACCGCGCGCACGACGAGGACCAGCGCGTCGAGGTGACCTCCATCCTCGTGACCGCCTCGCCGCAGGTGCGGGAGTACGCGGAGCGGGCGCTCGACGACGGATCGCCACGCGCGATCCAGTGGTTCCTGACGACCGGGCAGTACATCGCCCGGGCGCGGGACGAGGAGTCGGCGGAGATCCAGCAGCTCGTCAAGATCGTGGAGTCGGAGGGCCGGCGCGCCGAGCTCAAGACCGACGAAGCGGTCGAGCTGTCCGAGCAGGCGGTGCAGGCCGCCGCGAAGGCCAAGGCCGCCGCGCTGGAGGCGAAGGCCGAGGCGCAGGCCGCCGAGCAGGACGTGCAGCGCTCCGCCAGAGCCGCGAACAAGGCGGCGCGGGCCGCCCAGGGTGCCGCGGCCGCCGCATCGACCGCGGTGTCCGCCTCGCGCACCGCGCAGGCCGCGGCCCGGCGTTCGGTGACCGCCGCGAACGCCGCCGCGGCAGCCGCCGCGGCCGCTGGTCGCGCCGCCTCGCGTGCCTACCGCGCCGCGATCAGCGCGTCCAAGAACGCGAACATGGCGGAGGCCGCCAACCAGGCGGCGAAGGCCGCGCGGGTCATGGTCGACTGGGTGCGCACCGTGGCCGCGAAGGCCAAGCTCGCGGCCCTCGCCTCCGACGCGGCCGAGGCCGCGGGCAACGCCGCCGCAGGTGCCGCGGTCAACTCGGCCGCCGCCGCGCGCGCCTCCGCGGACGCCGCCGCGGCCTCCGGTGCCGCGCAGTCCCAGGCCGCCGAGGCCCAGCGCCAGGCCGCCATCGCGGAGGCCGCCGCGGGCCGGGCCACGGCCGCCGCGAGCCGGGCCTCCACCCTGTCCCGCAGGTCGGCCGCCGCCGCCCGGTCCGCGTCCGCCGCCGCCGACAGCGCGGCCGACCACGCGGAGAAGGCGGCCGACGCCGCCGAGGAGGCGGCCCGGAACGCCGGCAAGGCCGTGGACTACGCCAACCGCTCCACCGCCGCCGCCAACGCCGCCGTGGAAGCCGCGAACAAGGCGTACGACGCGGTCACCGAGGCCCGGGAGGTCGAGAAGGAGGCCCGCGAGGCCGAGATCGCCCGGTTGAACGAGGAGACCGAGGAAGCGATCGAGGTCGCCAAGGAGCAGCGGCGCGAGGAGACCGACCGGCTGGAGCGCGCCAACCGGGAGCGCACGCAGGAGGCGCGGCTGTCCGAGGAACTCGTCGCGCTGATCACCGCGATGGAAGCGGCGTTCGCCGACGGCCGCACCGGGGAGGCCGTGGACAAGGGCCGGCAGGCCGCCGTCCTGCTCCTCGACCGGTCCGGCACGTGGACCCGCGAGGCCGCCGAGTTCGCGCTGGCCGGCTCCGACGAGGACGTGCTGCGCTGGATCGAGGCCGACCGGGTCATCGCGCTGCAGCAGGACAACGCGGAGAACACCGCGGCCACCGCCGCGATCTCCACGCAGAACGTGGCCGAGGCCGCCGCGGCGGCGCTGCGGACCGAGGACCCCGCCGCCATCAGGACCTTCCTGGAGAAGGGCGCGGTCGAGGCGGCCAGGGACGACAACGAGGTCGAGGTCACCACGCTCCTCGCGGACGACTCCACCGGTACCGCCGTACGGCGTGCCGCCGAGGCCGCCCTGACGGACGGTTCCGCCGAGGCGCTGCACACGTTCCTGCACGTGAAGCGCGCCGCGGCCGTCCACGAGGACGACAGGGTGGCGGCCACCACGCTGCTGGTCTCCGGCGGTCCGTACGTACAGGCCGCGGCGAAGGTCGCCCTCGAGGGCGACACGCACATGCTGCGCCAGTTCATCGGCACGACGCAGCACGAGTTCGCGCGCATCGACCACGATCACGCCACGCACATCAGCGCGATCCGTGCGGCCATCGCGCGGGCGGCCAAGATCGCTCAGGACGCGCTCGAGGACGCGGCGCGTGCCTCCGAGGCCGCGGCCGTCGCCCGGCAGGCCGCCGAGGAGGCCACCGTGTGGGCCGGCAAGGCCGAGGGCTGGGCGGCCGACGCCAAGGCCTCCGCCGAGGAGGCCCGCCGGAACGCGGGGACGCGGAGAACTCCGCTGCCGCCGCCGCCCGGTCCGCGCAGACCGCGGCGAACGCGGCCGCGGCCGCCCGCAGGGCGAGCAGTGTGGCGCGGGACGCGGCGAACCGGGCGGTGCGCTCCGCCGAGACCGCCGCGTCCTACGCCCTGGACGCCCAGCGCTCCGCGACCGTCGCACGCCAGGCGAAGCTCGCGGCGGGCAGGTCCTTCGCCGAGGCGGCGGCCGCCGCCACCGAGGCCCGGATCCTGGTCATCCAGGCCGCGATCCGGCAGGCCATCCAGGACGCGCTCGACAACTCGAAGGTGCCGATCGACGGCGAGACCGGGCTGCCCGACGGCGCCGAGAGCTGCCTGACGCCGTTCGGCGACCCGATCGAGCACCGCAACAACACCAATCCCTGGGAGCTCGGCTGGAGCTGGCTCACCGGCTCGGGTCCCACCTCGCAGTGCTTCGGCCCGGACGACGAGTTCACCCGCCTCTACCGTGAGCACTCGCACACGCAGGGGGTCCTCGCCTACTTCCTCAACAAGTGGCAGCGCACCGGGAAGTACGAGCTGGGCCACACCTACATGAACGACTACATGCTCAGCGGCTTCGACGGCGCCGGCAAGTACATGACGGACTACGGGACGCTCACCACGGGCGGACTCACCGGCAACCTCGCGTACACCTTCCTGGGCTCGCACCAGGTCCGCATGACTCCCATCCGGGAGAACGCGGACGGATCGGTCACCTGGCGCTACACCGCGTACAACGAGTCGGACATCGAGTCGGCGACGCACCCTCCGGTCATCGGGTACACGGACTGGTGGAGCGACACCGTGGGCGCGTTCGTCGACAAGGTCGTCGGCGACGAGGGGCCGCTGTCGCCGAAGACCCAGGTGATCGAGTTCAACGTTACGCTGGGTCCGTGACGCGCAAGAGGGCAGGTGGACGGTGGCTCTTCGCCGTGCTCGCCGCGTCCGCGGTGCTCGTGTCGGGATGCTCGGGGTCGGTCGACCCGAAGAAGCTGCCCGGTGTGTACCGCAACGACGAGGGCGGGCAGATCGAGCTCTCGGCGGACGGCACGTTCTCGGCCGAGCGTGTGACCACGAACGAGAGCGCGGGCCCGGTTGATTTCAGCGGCAGCTGGGATTACCAGGATCCGGACACCTCGAGCGATTTCGTCTACTTGGGGGTCGAGGACGGCGGTCTCGGAAAGACCGGCGGGATCCAGCTCTATGTAGACGATCAGGACACGCTGTACTTCCAGTCCGATCCGGACGGACCGGTCACGCAAAAGCTCAACAAGACGAGCTGAGTGGCCTCACATTCCCAGCGGTTGCCCGATTCCTGTTCCTTTCAGGAATGGGGCAACCGCGTCAAGTGCGCCCTTCGACAGGGCGCTTCAACCCATGATCCGTCGACTTTCTAGGACTGTGATGAAGAAACGCAGCTCATTCGTGCGCGTTCTGGGCGCCGCGGCGACCGCCGGCGCCCTGGCCTGGGCCGTGCTCGCCCAGGGCAACGCCGGCGCCGCCGCCACGACCGCCACCGAGGCCGTCGCCGAGGCCGCGCCCGGCTACGCCGTCGAGGACTACAACTACCCGAACGCCGACAAGATCCTGGCCGAGCAGAACATCGTCCTCAAGCGCGGCGACGGGCACATCGTGCTCGCCGACTGCGCCGGCGGGGACAACCTCCTGCAGTTCCTCGCGCGCGACCACGAGGACGTCTGCTTCGAGGTCACCGCCGACGAGGGCTACCTGACCCTCGAACTGCCCGCGGTGCACGGGGTGAAGACGGACGACTCGGCCAACACCCACCTGGAGATGACCGCCGAGGACGACCAGGTCGAGTACGACATCCCCGCGGACACGTGGAAGGGCGTCGGCGAGTCCGTCGACGGCCGCGAGCACGTCCTGGTCGAGATCCGCGTCACCAACTAGCCGACCTCCCCCTGTGATTGAGGAATCCACTCGTATGCCTTCCATCAGACGTTCCCGGGCGGCCGTGCTCGGCGCGGTCCTGACCGCCGGGTCGCTGGCGCTGAGCACGGCGGCCGCCGTCGCCGTCACCGGCGGCACGCCGGTCGCCGACTCGGACACCACCCACGCCTACACCGCGCAGATCACCGTCGGCGCCCACGACCGCGGCTGCTCCGCGGTGCTCGTCGACGCCGAATGGCTGCTCACCGCGGCCAGTTGCTTCGCCGAGGACCCGGCCGCCTCGCTCGCCGTACCGGCCGGTGTCCCCGCCAGGACGACCACCGCCGTCATCGGCCGCTCCGACCTCTCCGGCACGCAGGGCGCCGAGCGCCGCGTCGTGGAGATCGTGCCGCGCACGGACCGCGATGTGGTCCTGGCCCGCCTCAACCGGCCCGTCACCAACGTGACCCCGGCCCAGCTCGCCACCACCGCGCCCGCCGCCGGCGCGGAGCTGACGTTCGCCGGTTACGGCCGTACGGACACCGTCTGGGCGCCGCTCGAACTGCACACCGGCACCTACACCGTCGACTCCACGGCGGCCACCTCCGCGGGCGTCACCGGCAAGGACGGCGCGGCCGCCTGCATGGGCGACACCGGCGGCCCGGTCGTCTCCGGCGGCAAGCTCGTCGGCCTCAACAGCCAGTCCTTCCAGGGCGGCTGCCTCGGCGTCGACGAGACCCAGACCTCCACCGCGGGCGTCATCGCGCGCGTCGACGACCTCGCCTCCTGGATCGACGAGAAGGCCGGCGCCACCCGCATCGTCGACTTCAACGGCGACGCCGTCGAGGACATCGCCGTCGGCGACCCGATGGCGACGGTCGGCGGCGACACCACCGCGGGTCTCGTCCGTGTCGTCCACGGCGGCGGCAAGGGCGTCGCGGAGATCACCCAGGACCTCGACTGGGTGACCGGCGGCGCCGAGGCCGGGGACCACTTCGGCAACCACCTCGCGACCGTCGACTACAACGAGGACGGCTACACCGACCTCGTCGTCACCGCGTCCGAGGAGAACGTCGGCAGCGCGGTCGACGCCGGCTTCTTCGACATCCTGTTCGGCGGCAAGGACGGCCTCGGCAGCGGCCCGGCCTCCCGCCACTTCGAGCAGGGCTCGGGCAACGGCTCCATCGGCAGCGCCGCGCCCGAGACCGGCGACCGGATGGGCGCCTCCCTCGCGGCGGGCACCACCGCCGCGGGCGAGCCGTGGATCCTGGTCGGCGCGCCGGGCGAGGCGCTCGGCTCGCTCACCAAGGCGGGCGGCGCCTTCTACGTGCACGGCGACACCAGCATCAGCATCAACCAGGACTCCTCGAACGTCCCCGGTGCGGCCGAGGCGAACGACGCCTTCGGCACGTCCGTCACGGGCGACTCCAACTTCATCGCCATCGGCGCTCCCGGTGACGCCATCGGCGGTGACGCGAACGCCGGCAACCTGGCCGTGTTCAGCCACAAGCTGGACGCCGACGGACGGCCCACCGTGGTCGCCGGCATGGACCAGGACAACGAGAAGATCAGCGGCAGCGCCGAGGCCGGTGACAAGTTCGGTCAGGCTCTCGCACTGGTCGCCTACCGCCCGTCCGGTGCGGCCACGGCCACCGACTCGATCCTCGCGATCGGCTCGCCCGGCGAGGCCCTGGCCGCCGAGACCGGCGCCGCGCAGCAGGCGGGCGCGGGCAACGTCATGCTCGTGCACCTCGCGGCCGACGGCACCTGGGACTACCTGCGCGCGCTCAACCAGGGCTCCAGCACCGACGACCGCTCCGGCACGATCGAGGCCGGCGACTCCGTGGGCGCCTCCCTCAGCGCGGTCAACACCGCCCCGCGGGCGGTCGGTTCGGCCGACACCCTGAAGATCGCCGTGGGCGTCCCCGGTGAGGACCTCGCGGGTGCCGCCGACGCCGGCGCCATCCACACCTTCTCGCTGATGGGCTCGGCGGGCGCCAACGACCTGTGGATCGAGGCCGGCGACGGGGACGGCGTCCCCGGCACCCCGGGCGCGGACGAGAAGCTGGGCACCAGCATCCACCTCACCCCGCGCAACCTCTACGCCGGTATGCCCTACGGGCCCGCCGCCACCGGAGCCCTGCACGTCCTGCCCTTCCCGAACGTCGTGCCGGGCGGTACGAGCCGCCCCGCGACCACGTACCAGCCGGGCCAGGGCGGACTCCCGGCCAACGGCAACTACTTCGGGTACGCGGCGCGGTAACGGCTGCCGCCGTACGACCTGAGCCTCCGGGAACCACCCGGTGATGCCTCCGGTCGATTCGGCGGCGGGTTCCTCTCGGCCCCGCCGGGTTTCGGCCCGGCGGGGCCGAGTGCTGCGCGGTGGCGGGTACGGGTGCTGCGCCGTGGCGGGTACGGGTGCGGACCCGGGGTCCCGACGGGCAGTCGGGACCCCGGGCCGCCGACGGCATCCCGGGTGGGGGGCCGCCCGGCACGCCTACCGCGCGACCGCCGCGGGTGCGGGCGCGTAACCGGTGGGCCGGGCGGTGAAGGTGCCCCGGCCCTGGGTGCGGCTGCGCAGCCGGGTCGCGTAGCCGAACAGCTCGGCCAGCGGGACCGTGGCCGTGACGACCGTCGCCCCGGCCCGCCTGTCGGAACCGGTGACCCGGCCGCGGCGCGCGGCCAGGTCACCCAGCACGCCGCCGACACCGTCCTCGGGCACGGTGACCGTGACCTCCACGACCGGTTCGAGCAGGATCATCCCCGAGGCGCGCAGGGCGTCGCGGAGACCGAACCGGCCGGCGGTGCGGAAGGCCGTGTCCGAGGAGTCCTTCACGTGCGTCTGGCCGTCGGTCAGCGTGACCCGGAGGCCGGTCACCGGGTGGCCGCCCAGCGGACCCTCGGCGAGGGCGTCCCGGCAGCCCGCCTCGACGGCTCGGACGTACTCCTGCGGCACGCGTCCGCCGACGACCGTCGAACGGAACACGAAACCGCCGCCCGCGCCGTCCTCGTCCGGCTCCCAGGGCTCGACGTCGAGCACGACGTGCGCGAACTGCCCGGCGCCGCCGTCCTGTTTGACGTGCCGGTGGACGAAGCCGGTGACGCCTTCGCCGACCGTCTCGCGGTACGCCACGCCGGGGCGCCCGACCGTGACCTCCAGCCCGTGCTCGCGCCGCACGCGCTCCACCGCGACCTCCAGGTGCAGTTCGCCCATGCCGGACAGCACGGTCTGTCCCGTCTCCGGGTCGGTCCGCACCGCCAGCGAGGGGTCCTCCTCGGTCAGCCGGGCGAGCGCCGAGGCCAGCCGGTCGGTCTCGGTGGCCCGCCGGGCCTCCACGGCCACGTGCACCACCGGTTCGGCCACGCCCGGGGGTTCCAGGAGCAGTGGGGCGCCCGGTGCGCACAGGGTCGAACCGGCGCGGGCCGTCTTCAGCCCGACCACGGCGACGATGTCCCCGGCGACCGTGCGCTCCAGCGGGTCGTGCCGGTCGGCCCGTACCCGCAGGATGCGGCCGACGCGCTCGGTGCGGCGCATGCCCGGGTCCCACACGGTGTCTCCCTTCTCGATCGTGCCCGAGTAGACCCTCAGGTACGTCAGCCGTCCCGTCGGGGTGGCGTTCACCTTGAACGCCAGTGCCGCCGTCGGCGCCGCCGGGTCGGCGGGCCGCTCCCGCTCCGCGCCGTCGTGGATGCCGCGCACCGGGGGCACGTCCAGCGGCGAGGGCAGGTACGCCACCACGGCGTCCAGCAGCGGTTCGACGCCGCGGTTGCGGTAGGCGGAGCCGCACAGCACGACCACGCCGTCGCCGGTGCGCGTCAGGTCGCGCAGGGCGCCGGTGAGGGTGGCCGCGGTGAGCGTCTCCCGGTCGCAGAACTCCTCCAGCGCGCCGGGGTGGCGTTCGGCGACCGCCTCCTCCAGCAGCCGCCGCCTGCGGGCGGCCTCCTCGCGCAGCGTCTCGGGCACCGGACCCTCCTCGGCCGTGTCCGCGCCGTCGGCCCATACGAGGGCGCGCATGCGCGGCAGGTCGACGACGCCGGTGAAGCCATCCTCCGCGCCGATGGGCAGCTGCACGACCAGGGGCACGGGGTGCAGCCGCTCGCGGATCGAGGCGACGGCGGTGTCGAGGTCGGCGCCCGCCCGGTCCATCTTGTTGACGAACGCGATCCTGGGCACGCCGTGCCGGTCGGCCTGCCGCCACACGGACTCGCTCTGCGGCTCCACGCCCGCGACCGCGTCGAAGACCGCGACCGCGCCGTCCAGCACGCGCAGGGATCGTTCGACCTCGTCGGCGAAGTCGACGTGTCCCGGGGTGTCGATGAGGTTGATCCGGTGGCCCGCCCAGGCGCAGCTGACGGCCGCGGCGAAGATGGTGATGCCGCGGTCGCGTTCCTGCGGGTCGAAGTCGGTGACGGTGGTGCCGTCGTGGACCTCGCCGCGCCTGTGGGTGGTACCGGTCAGGTAGAGGATCCGCTCGGTGACGGTGGTCTTCCCGGCGTCGACATGGGCGAGGATGCCCAGGTTGCGGACGGTGGTGAGCGGGTTGGTGCGCATGGCCCGAAGCCTTTCGGAGGAACCGGAGAAGGGCAGCGCGATTTCTCCCGACGCACGTGCCGGACGCCCCCGGCAGGGGACGTCGGCTGTCAGATGTGCGTCGCGGGCGTCCGGTGCCGGCCGCGCAGCGGGCACCGGGCGGCCGAAGACACCAGGATCACCTCGTGCCGGGACGGGGGAACGACGGGTGCGGTGCGGCTGCGCACGGCCCTGCTCCCCTCACTCGGTCTCGGTGTCACGGCGAGTGTAGGGAGGCCGGGTGCCGAGCCGCACCGTATTTTCGGCGGCCCGCGTGACGAAACGAGAGATGCCGACTGGGACATCTCCCGGTCGGCATCTCTGTTTGATCTTCTGTGTCCGAGGGGGGACTTGAACCCCCACGCCCGATAAAGGGCACTAGCACCTCAAGCTAGCGCGTCTGCCATTCCGCCACCCGGACCAGGTGTCTGTCGCGGTGCGGGGGTGCTCCCCGCGGCGACATGGACAACCATACCAAGCTTTCGCGGTGCCTTTCACCTGCGTTTCCTTCCCCCGCCCTTCCCCTGAGCGGCGGTCCGGGACCGGTGGCTCCGCTGCGCCTAGGGTCGCACCATGAGTGACTGGATGGTTACGCAGGGACCGCTCCCGCGTCGGCGGCCGCGGGCGTTGTCGCCGCTCAGGGAGCATCTGCGGGACACGTTCTGGTTCGCGCCCACCGCGGCGATGGCGGGCGTCTTCGTGGTCTGGCTGGTGGCCCAGGAGCTCGACGCGGCCCTCGTCCGTTCGCTGCAGGACGACGGCGACTACGACACGCTCGCCGAGCTGCTGCGTTTCGCGGACGACGCGAAGACGGTGGTGTCGGCGGTCGGCTCGGCGATGATGACCTTCATCGGTGTGGTGTTCAGCATCTCCCTGGTCGCGGTGCAGATGGCGAGCGGGCAGTTCACCCCGCGGGTGGTGCGGCTCTTCGTCCGCAGCCGGATCACCAAGGCGACCTTCGCCGTCTTCCTGGCCACCTTCGTCCTGACGCTGCTGGTGCTGACCAGCTACGACAGCAATCCCGACCCGCGCGCCGCCACGTCCGTCCCGCTGGTGCAGTCGGTACTCACCCTGATCATGGTCGCGTTGAGCCTGCTGCTCTTCGTGATGTACGTGAACGCCACCCTGCGGCTGATGCGGGTCAGCCATGTGATCGCCCGCATCGCCGCCGAGTCCTTCCGGGTGGCGGCGCTGATGCCGGTGCCGGCGGACGGCGGCGGGGCGCCCGGGCTCGGGCCCGTGACGGCGTGGATCGCCCACGACGGGCAGGGCGGCGTACTGCGGGACGTGCACATCGCCCGGCTGGTTCGGGTGGCCCGGGGGCACGGGGTGGTGCTGCGGCTGGTCCGGCGTATCGGCGACTTCCTGGTGCCGGGCACACCGGTCCTGGCGGTGCACGGCGGGGCGGCCCCGCCGCGCCGGGCGCTGCGCTACGCCCTCTCCGTCGGGGTGGAGCGCACCTTCCACCAGGACCTGGCGTTCGGGCTGCGCCAGCTGTCCGACATCGGGCTGCGTGCCCTGTCGCCCGCCGTCAACGATCCGACGACCGCCGTGCAGGCGCTGGACCGGGTCGTGCAGATCCTGGCCACGCTGTCCCGGCGGCCGCTGGACGCCGCCCTGCACCGGGACCGCCGCGGCGCGCTCCGGCTGGTGCAGCCCGT
Source organism: Streptomyces rubrogriseus (assembly GCF_027947575.1). Classification (NCBI taxonomy): domain Bacteria; kingdom Bacillati; phylum Actinomycetota; class Actinomycetes; order Kitasatosporales; family Streptomycetaceae; genus Streptomyces; species Streptomyces rubrogriseus. The sequence goes on from NZ_CP116256.1 coordinate 5,566,679, forward strand.
ACCCGGCTGGGCGGAGCTGGTGGACCTAGGGTTCGCCGAGGTCCGCGCCTGTGCCACCGGTTCGCCGCAGGTGACCCGGCGCCTGATGGCCGGTCTCGACGACCTGCTGCTGCTCGTGCCGCCGGAGCGGCGCGCACCGCTGCTGCGCCACCGCGAGCTGCTGCGGCAGGCCGTCGAGCGGACCGCGCCGACCGCTGCGGAGCGGGCCTTCGCCCTGCGGCCCGACCGCCAGGGCATCGGCTGACCCGGGGCGCCCGGCGGAGGCCTCCGACACCCCTTACGGCATGAGGTGGTGGTCCGGTTACGGCATGAGGTGGTGGTCCGGGAAGTTCCCCGGCAGCCGCTCCCCCGCCGGTCCGCGGGTCACGGCGCGCACCAGCAGCTCACCGCCCACGAAGGCGCCGCGCCAGGAGGCCCCGTGTCCGCCGAACAGCTCGTCGCGGTCGCCGCGGGAGCGCGGTACGCCGTGGCCGACCTTGAACGCGCGGATCTGCGGCGCCAGCCTGTCGTACGTCGCCGGGTCGTCCGTGGAGAGCGTGGCCACCAGGGCGCCGTTGGAGGCGTTCATCGCGGCGAGCAGCTCGGCCTCGGTGTCGACCAGGACGATGGTGTCGACCGGGCCGAAGGGTTCGGCGTGGTGCAGGGGTGAGGAGCGGGGCGGGTTGAGCAGGGTGACCGGCTGGACGTAGGCCGAGGTGTCCTGGCCGGGCAGGAACCGGGCCTCGGCCGCGCTGCCGCGGTGCAGTGGGACGGCGCCCCGGTCGACGGCCTCGGCGACCTGGTCGTGCAGCTCCTTGGCCTTCGCCGCGTTGATCACCGGGCCGAAGTCGAGCGCCGGGTACGGGTCGTCGGGTGCGGCCACGGCGAGCGGGTGGCCGACGCGCAGCGTGCGGACGGCCGGGAGGTACGCGGCGAGGAACGCGTCGAACCGCTGCCGCTGGACGACGAAGCGCGGGTAGGCGGTGCAGCGTTGCTTGGCGTAGTCGAAGAGCTTCGGGACGGTCCGGCTGAGCGCGTCCCAGTCCGTGAAGTTCCAGATGCCCCAGGTGTTGAGTCCTTCCTGTTCGAGGATGTGCCGCTTGCCGAGGTCGGCGAGGGCGGTGGCGACGTCCGCGCCCGTGTCCCGGCCGCCGACGAAGGAGACGCAGCCGATCTCCGGTGCCCGCACCAGTGCCTGGGACAGCTCTCGGCCGCTGCCGCTGAGGAGGGTGACGGGAAGTCCTTCGCGGGCGGCGAGTGCGCAGGCCAGGGTCAGGCAGGCGACTCCGCCGTCGGTCGGGGTTTTGGCGATGACCGCGTTGCCCGCCAGTGCCTGCACCAGCAGGGCGTGGGCGAGGACGCTCATCGGGTAGTTCCAGCTGGCGATGTTGGACACCGGGCCGTCCAGCGGAGCGCGCCCGTCGAGCATGTCCTCGATGCCGTCGAGGTACCAGCGCACGCCGTCGACGGCCCGGTCGACGTCGGCCCGTGCCGACCGCCAGGGCTTGCCGATCTCCCACACCAGCAGCAGCGCGAGCAGTTCGCGGTGCTGGGCGAGGGCGTCGAGGGTGGCCGCGACGCGGGCGCGGCGTTCGGGCAGCGGGACGTGGCGCCAGGCCCGGTGCTGGTCGAGCGCGGCGCGTACGGCGCGGTGGGCCGTGTCGGCGTCGATCCGGGGCGGGCCGGCGATCGGGGTGCCGTCGACCGGGCTGGTGGCCGGCAGGACCCGGCCGTCCGCCCGCCAGCCGGCGTCCCAGAGGTTGAGGACGCGGTCGTCGCGGAACGCCTCGGGGGCGACGGTGCGGCAACGCTGCCAGCAGTCGGTCCAGGAGGTGCCGGACTTCAGGGTGAGCGGCCCGGTGTCCGGAGCGCCGGCGGCCGTCATGCGCGGGCTCCGTCGCGGGCCGCGCCGTCCTGTGCGGCACCTGCCCTTGCGTCGAGTGCGTCGAGTGCCTCGAGTACGTGCCGTGCCGTCTCGGTCGGTGTGCTCCCGACCCGTACGCCGGCCGACTCCAGCGCCTCCTTCTTGGCCCGCGCCGTGCCCGAGGAGCCGGAGACGATGGCACCGGCGTGGCCCATCGTCCGGCCCTCGGGCGCGGTGAAGCCGGCGATGTAGGCGACGACGGGCTTGGTGACGTGCGCGCGGATGTGGGCCGCCGCGCGTTCCTCCGCGTCGCCGCCGATCTCGCCGATGAGGACGATCAGCTCGGTGTCGGGATCGTCCTCGAAGGCGGCGAGGCAGTCGATGTGGCTGGTGCCGACGACCGGGTCGCCGCCGATGCCGACGCAGGTGGAGAAGCCGACGTCGCGCAGTTCGTACATGAGTTGGTAGGTGAGCGTGCCCGACTTGGAGACCAGGCCGATGCGGCCGGGCTTGGTGATGTCGGGCGGGATGATGCCCGCGTTGGACTGGCCGGGGGTGATCAGGCCGGGGCAGTTGGGGCCGATGACGCGGGTGCCCTTGGCCCGGGCGTGGGCGGTGAGGGCGACGGAGTCGTGGACCGGGATGCCCTCGGTGATGACGACCGCGAGGCCGATACCGGCGTCGGCGGCCTCGACGACCGCGGCCTCGGCGAAGGCGGGCGGCACGAAGACGACCGTGACGTCGGCGCCCGTGTGTTCGATGCCCTCGCGGACCGACCCGAAGACCGGGACGGTGCGGTGGTCGAAGTCCACGGTGCGGCCCGCCTTGCGCGGGTTGACGCCGCCGACGACGTCGGTGCCCGCGGCCAGCATGCGGCGGGTGTGCTTCATGCCCTCGGCACCGGTCATGCCCTGGACGAGGACCTTGCTCTCCTTGGTGAGGTAGATCGCCATGTCGTCCTGTCTCCTTATCCGGCTTGTCCGGCGGTGGACGCCGCGGTGGCGAGCCGGGCGGCACGGCGGGCGGCGCCGTCCATGGTGGTGGCCTGTTCGACCAGGGGGTGCGCGCGGGCGTCGAGCAGGGCCCGGCCCCGCGCGGCGTTGTTGCCGTCGAGGCGTACGACGAGCGGTTTGGTGAGCCGGACCTCGTCGAGGGCGCGGACGATGCCGTCGGCGACCGCGTCGCAGGCGGTGATGCCGCCGAAGACGTTGACGAGGACGGACCGCACGTCGGGGTCGGAGAGCACGACGGACAGCCCGTCGGCCATGACCCGGGCGGAGGCGCCCCCGCCGATGTCGAGGAAGTTGGCGGGGCGGGCACCGCAGCCGGCCACCACGTCGAGTGTCGACATGACCAGCCCGGCGCCGTTGCCGATGACGCCGACCTCGCCGTCCAGCTTGACGTAGTTGAGGCCCTTGGCGCCGGCCCGCGCCTCCAGGGAGTCGTCGGCCTCCTGCCTCGTCTCGCCCCAGCGGGACTGCCGGAAGCGGGCGTTGTCGTCGAGGGTGACCTTGCCGTCGAGGGCCACGATCCTGCCCTCGGCCGTCCTGACCAACGGGTTGACCTCGACCAGGAGGGCGTCCTCGCGGACCAGTACCTTCCACAGCCGCACCAGCGTGTCGACGGTCTGCGGGGGCAGGCCGGCGGCGTCGGCGATGCGCACCGCGGTGGCGGTGTGCACGCCCGTGGCGGGGTCGACGGGGATGCGCGCCACGGCCTCGGGCCGCCGGGCGGCGACCTCCTCGATCTCCATGCCGCCCTCCGCGGAGGCGATGGCGAGGAAGCCCCCGGACGCCCGGTCGAGAACGTAGGAGACGTAGAACTCCCGCTCTATGTCGCAGGGTTCGGCCAGCATGACGGTGCCGACCGGGTGCCCCTTGATGTCCATGCCGAGGATGTGCCGCGCCGCCTCCTCGGCCTCGGCGGGGTCGGCGGCGAGCCGCACTCCGCCCGCCTTGCCGCGCCCGCCGGTCTTCACCTGCGCCTTGACGACGGCGCGTCCGCCGAGTGCGCGGGCGATCTCCCGGGCCCGCTCGGGCGAGTCGGTGACCTCGGCCCTCGGGACCACGATCCCGTGTTCCTTGAAGAGTTCCCTTGCCTGGTGTTCGTACAGGTCCATCTCGGCTCCTGACTGAAAGTGCCGCACGCCCCCTGGACACCACCCACCGGATGCGGGATAACAAGCTTCATACAGTATTCGTCGACTGTATGCAATGTACCGCGAGAGCGCCCCAACCCCTCGTGAAGGGACAGGACTTCGCCATGCCCGACGACACCCAGGACGTCATCTCCGGCGGCCACCTCGTTGCCAAGGCACTCAAGGCAGAGGGGGTCGACCGCATCTACACGCTGTGCGGCGGCCACATCATCGACATCTACGACGGCTGCGTCGACGAGGGCATCGAGGTCGTCGACGTACGCCACGAGCAGGTCGCCGCGCACGCCGCCGACGGATACGCCCGCATCACCGGCAAGCCCGGCTGCGCGGTGGTCACCGCCGGGCCGGGCACCACCGACGCCGTCACCGGGGTCGCCAACGCCTTCCGCGCCGAGTCACCCATGCTGCTGATCGGCGGTCAGGGCGCCCACACCCAGCACAAGATGGGGTCCCTCCAGGACCTGCCGCACGTCGACATGATGACGCCGATCACCAAGTTCGCGGCGACCGTGCCGGACACCGCCCGCGCCGCCGACATGGTGTCGATGGCGTTCCGCGAGTGCTACCACGGCGCGCCGGGGCCGTCCTTCCTGGAGATCCCGCGCGACGTGCTGGACGCCAAGGTGCCGGCGGACAGGGCGCGGGTGCCGCGGGCCGGGGGCTACCGCGCCTCCACCAGGTCGGCCGGCGACCCGGAGGCGGTCGAGAGGCTCGCCGACCTGCTGGTGCACGCCGAGAAGCCCGCCGTCCTGCTCGGCAGCCAGGTGTGGACGACGCGCGCGACCGAGGCCGCCGTCGAGCTGGTCCGCACGCTGAACGTCCCGGCGTACATGAACGGCGCCGGCCGCGGCACCCTGCCGCCGGGCGACCCGCACCACTTCCAGCTCTCCCGCCGCTACGCCTTCTCCAACGCCGACGTGATCGTCATAGTCGGCACACCCTTCGACTTCCGGATGGGCTACGGCAAGCGGCTCTCCCCCGACGCGACCGTCGTGCAGATCGACCTCGACTACCGCACCGTCGGCAAGAACCGCGACATCGACCTCGGCATCGTCGGCGACGCGGGGCTGGTGCTGAGGTCGGTGACCGAGGCGGCGTCCGGACGGATCAACGGGGGCGCGGCGAAGCGCAAGGAGTGGCTGGACGAGCTGCGTGCGGCCGAGCGGACGGCGCTGGACAAGCGGCTGCCGCAGCTCAGGTCGGACGCCTCGCCCATCCACCCGTACCGGCTGGTCAGCGAGATCAACGACTTCCTCACCGAGGACTCGATCTACATCGGCGACGGCGGCGACATCGTCACCTTCTCCGGTCAGGTCGTGCAGCCCAAGTCACCCGGCCACTGGATGGACCCGGGACCGCTCGGCACCCTCGGCGTCGGCGTCCCCTTCGTGCTGGCCGCCAAGCAGGCGCGGCCCGACAAGGAGGTCGTCGCCCTCTTCGGCGACGGCGCCTTCTCGCTCACCGGCTGGGACTTCGAGACCCTGGTCCGCTACGACCTCCCGTTCGTCGGCATCGTCGGCAACAACTCCTCGATGAACCAGATCCGCTACGGCCAGGCCGTGAAGTACGGCAAGGAGCGCGAGCGGGTCGGCAACACCCTCGGCGACGTGCCCTACGACCGGTTCGCCCGGATGCTGGGGGGCCACGGCGAGGAGGTCCGCGACCCCGCCGACATCGGCCTCGCGCTGCGCCGGGCCCGCGAGTCCGGCAAGCCGTCCCTGATCAACGTCTGGGTGGACCCGGACGCGTACGCCCCCGGAACCATGAACCAGACGATGTACAAGTGAGGTGAACACTCATGACAGCGAAGGCTCTTGAGGGCATCCGCGTCCTGGACATGACGCATGTGCAGTCCGGGCCCTCGGCGACCCAGCTGCTCGCCTGGCTCGGCGCCGACGTCGTGAAGCTGGAGGCGCCGCACGGCGACATCACGCGGGGGCAGCTGCGCGATCTGCCGGACGTCGACTCCCTCTACTTCACGATGCTCAACTGCAACAAGCGCAGCATCACCCTCAACACCAAGACCGAGCGCGGCAAGGAGATCCTCACCGAGCTGATCCGCCGCTCGGACGTCATGGTCGAGAACTTCGGACCGGGCGCGGTGGACCGGATGGGCTTCACCTGGGACCGCATCAAGGAGATCAATCCACGGATCGTCTACGCCTCCATCAAGGGGTTCGGCGAGGGCCCGTACACCGCTTTCAAGGCGTACGAGGTCGTCGCGCAGGCCATGGGCGGGTCGATGTCCACCACCGGTTTCGAGGACGGGCCGCCGCTGGCGACGGGGGCCCAGATCGGGGACTCGGGCACGGGCGTCCACGTCGTGGCGGGCATCCTCGCCGCCCTCTACCAGCGGGAGCACACCGGACGCGGTCAGCGGGTGAACGTGGCCATGCAGCACGCGGTGCTCAACCTCTGCCGGGTGAAGCTGCGCGACCAGCAGCGCCTGAGCCATGGTCCACTCGCCGAATATCCCAACGAGGACTTCGGCGACGAGGTTCCCAGGTCCGGGAACGCGTCCGGCGGCGGGCAACCGGGGTGGGCGGTCAAGTGCGCGCCGGGCGGCCCCAACGACTACGTGTACGTCATCGTCCAGCCGGTCGGCTGGCGGCCGCTCAGTGAGCTGATCGGCCGCCCCGAGCTGGCCGAGGACCCCGAGTGGGCGACCCCGCGGGCCCGGCTGCCGAAGCTGAACAAGATGTTCCAGCTGATCGAGGAGTGGTCGTCCACGCTGCCCAAGTGGGAGGTGCTGGAGCGGCTGAACGCCCACAACATCCCGTGCGGGCCGATCCTGTCCACGAAGGAGATCATCGAGGACGACTCACTGGTCGCCAACGAGATGGTCGTCACCGTGCCCCACCCCGAGCGGGGCGAGTTCGTGACCGTGGGCAGCCCGCTGAAGCTCTCGGACTCCCCGGTGCAGGTGACCAGTTCGCCGCTGCTCGGCGAGCACAACGAGGAGGTCTACGTCGGCGAGCTGGGCCTCGGCGACGAGGAACTGCGGCTGCTCAAGTCGAGCGGGGTGATCTGACGTGATGGCCGAGGACCGTCTGGCGCGGGTGCGCGGCCTCCTGGACGCCGTACGCGGCGAGGGACGCACGGCGCTGACCGCCCCCGAGGGCAAGGTGCTCGCCGACGCCTACGGGATCGCCGTACCCGGCGAGGAGCTGGCGCGGGACGTCGACGAGGCGGTGGCGTGCGCGGCGCGGTTCGGCGGACCCGTGGTGATGAAGATCGTCTCGCCGGACATCCTGCACAAGACCGACGCCGGCGGTGTGGTCGTCGGCGTCGAGGGCGCGGCGGACGTGCGGGCGGCGTTCTGCCGGATCGTCGACAACGCGCGCGCGTACGACGCCTCAGCGCGGATCGAGGGGGTGCAGGTTCAAGAGCTGCTGCCGCAGGGGCAGGAGGTCATCGTCGGGGCGGTCACCGACCCGACGTTCGGCAAGGTGGTGGCGTTCGGACTCGGCGGGGTGCTGGTCGAGGTGCTGAAGGACGTCACCTTCCGGCTGGCTCCCGTGGACGCCGACGAGGCGCTGTCCATGCTGGACTCGATCAGGGCGGCCGAGGTGCTGCGCGGGGTGCGCGGACAGGCCGGGGTGGACCGGTGGGCGGTGGCGGAGCAGATCCGCCGGGTCTCCGAGCTGGTCGCCGACTTCCCGGAGATCGCCGAGGTGGACCTGAACCCCGTGATCGCCACGCCCGAGGGCGCGGTCGCCGCCGACATCAGGGTGATCCTGGCGACCGACACGCCGAAGGAGCGGCGCCGGTACACGCGCGAGGAGATCCTCACCTCGATGCGCCGTCTGATGCAGCCCGCGTCGGTCGCGGTGATCGGCGCGTCGGGCGAGCCGGGGAAGATCGGCAACTCGGTGATGCGCAACCTCGTCGACGGCGGCTTCGCGGGCGAGATCCACCCGGTGAACCCCAAGGCCGATGACATCTTGGGCCGCAAGGCGTACAAGAGTGTCACCGACGTTCCCGGTGAGGTGGATGTGGCGGTCTTCGCGATCCCCGCGCGGTTCGTGGCGGCGGCCCTGGAGGAGGTGGGGCGCAAGCGGATCCCCAACGCCGTCCTCATCCCCTCCGGCTTCGCCGAGACCGGCGAACAGGCGCTCCAGGACGAGATCGTGGCGGTCGCCGAACGGCACGGCGTCCGGCTGCTCGGCCCGAACATCTACGGCTACTACTCGACCTGGCAGGACCTGTGCGCCACGTTCTGCACGCCCTACGACGTCAAGGGCGGCGTCGCGCTGACCTCGCAGTCGGGCGGCATCGGCATGGCCATCCTGGGCTTCGCGCGGACCACGAAGACCGGCGTGTCGGCGATCGTCGGGCTGGGCAACAAGTCGGACCTGGACGAGGACGACCTGCTGACCTGGTTCGGCGAGGACCCGCACACCGAGTGCATCGCGATGCACCTGGAGGACCTCAAGGACGGTCGCGCGTTCGTCGAGGCGGCGCGCGCGACCGTGCCGAGGAAGCCGGTCGTGGTGCTCAAGGCGGGCCGTACGGCGGCGGGCGCCAAGGCGGCCGGGTCGCACACCGGGGCGCTGGCCGGGGACGACGCCGTGTACGACGACGTCCTGCGGCAGGCCGGCGTCATCCGGGCGCCGGGGCTCAACGAGATGCTGGAGTACGCGCGCGCGTTGCCCGTGCTGCCCGCCCCCAGGGGCGACAACGTGGTCATCATCACCGGCGCCGGCGGCAGCGGGGTGCTGCTCTCCGACGCGGTGACGGACAACGGGCTGTCGCTGATGGAGATTCCGCCCGACCTGGACAGGGCGTTCCGCGCCTTCATCCCGCCGTTCGGTGCGGCCGGCAACCCGGTGGACATCACCGGGGGCGAGCCGCCGTCGACGTACGAGGCGACGATCCGGCTCGGTCTGGAGGACCCGCGCATCCACGCGCTCGTCCTCGGCTACTGGCACACCATCGTCACGCCTCCCATGGTGTTCGCCGAACTCACCGCGCGCGTGGTGGCCGAATTCCGCGAACGCGGCGTCGAGAAGCCCGTGGTGGCCTCCCTGGCGGGCGACGTGGAGGTGGAGGAGGCGTGCCAGTACCTCTTCGAGCGCGGCGTCGTGGCGTACCCGTACACGACCGAGAAGCCGGTGGCGGTGCTGGGCGCCAAGTACCGGTGGGCGCGGGCCGCGGGCCTGTTGGGGGGCGGTTCATGACGTGAGACGGCGAGGGGCCGGCCGACGGGTGCGCGTCGGCCGGCCCCGGGGACCCGCGCGCGCACGAAAGGCATTGGACAGGGGGCGCTGGCCAGATCTTTCGACGCTAGGGGTGCAATCGACATGACAACCACCGATGTCACACGGGTCGCCGCCTACCGGGAGGTGACCGACAGGAACGGACGCGTCTACCGCGTGGGCGAGTCCGACATCGACATCATGGGGCGCAAGCGCAAGTGGATGGTGATCCTGCCCTGGATCGGGATGATGGGCATCTCCTCCGCCGAGTACGCGTTCGCGTCCGCCGAGGACACGCTGCACGAGGCCCAGCACTGGTCCAGCGGCAGCATCTACTGGATGATGACCGCCTGGGTGTTCTGCCAGGCCGCCGTCGCGTTTCCGGCGGGACGGCTGCGGGAGAGCGGCAAGCTGCCGGCGCGCTGGGCGATGATGCTGGGGTCGGCCGGCACGCTGCTGGGCTATCTGTCGCTGGCGTACGCGCCGCACGTCTCGCTCGCCTTCATCGGGTTCGGCGTGTTCAGCGGCATGGGTGCCGGCATGGTGTACGCGACCTGCGTCAACATGGTCGGCAAGTGGTACCCGGAGCGCCGGGGCGGGAAGACCGGCTTCGTCAACGGCGGTTTCGCCTACGGCTCGGTGCCGTTCGTCTTCATCTTCCACGGCTACATGGACACCTCCAACTTCCGCTGGGTGCTGGTTTCCGCGGGTGTCTTCCTCGCGGCGATGGTGGCGATCGCCGGCTTCTACTTCCGGGACCCGCCGAAGAACTGGTGGCCGGCCGCCGTCGACCCGCTGAACCCGCCGGCCGACCCGCGGGCCCGGCGTTCGCTGGAGAAGAACCCGCCGGCCGTCAAGCAGTACTCCCCGATGGAGGCCTGGAAGACCGGCCGGGTGGCGCTGATGTGGTTCTGTCTCGCCTGCACCTCCGGTGTGAACATCTTCGGCATCGCCTTCCAGGTCGACATCGGCGAGGAGGCGGGCTTCGCGGCCGGGATCGTGGCCGCGGCGATGTCGCTGAAGGCGATCGTCAACGGCACCGGGCGCGGCGTCATCGGCTGGCTCTCCGACCTCTACGGCCGCAAGCAGTGCCTGCTCTACGTGTGCGCCATCCTGGGTCTGGCCCAGTTCGGCATCATCTGGTCGGCCGAGATCAAGAACCTGCCGTTGTTCCTGGTCTTCTCCGCCATCTCAGGTTTCGGCGGTGGCGCCATCTTCCCGATGTTCGCGGCGCTGACGGCGGACTACTTCGGCGAGAACAACAACGCCACCAACTACGGGATGGTCTACAGCTCCAAGCTCGTCTCCGGCCTCGGTGCGGGCATGGGTTCCGTGGTCGTCGGCGTCTGGGGCTACAACGGCGCCTTCAGCCTGGCGGGCAGTATCTCGATCTTCGCCGGGTTCGTGGCGCTGTCGCTGAGGCCTCCGGGGCGCCCGAAGGGCAAGCGCGTCACTCCGAATCCCCAGCCGCTCGGCGAGGGATGACCCGACGCAGGCTTCCTCGCACGGACCGGGCGGCCCCTCCCCCAGCACGCGGGAGGGGCCGCCCGGTCCGTGCTCCGGGTCAGTGGCGGCGCTTGCGCAGGGCGGCCAGGTTGTCGTAGCTGATCTTGGCCTCCCGCAGGGACTGCGAGGGATCGGTGGCGCTCGGCGAGTTGTCGTCCTCGATCATCGGGTTGTGGTAGTTGCGCTGTCCGACCCGGGAGAAGAACGTCGTGTAGTCGATGACGCCGGTCCCGAACGGCACCATGTCGTAGCCCATGCCGTTGGTCGTGCTGACCACGCCGTCCTTGGCGTGGAAGAGCGGGTAGCGCCGGTTGTTGCGGACGACCAGGCCGGCCGGGTCGAAGACGTTCTTCCGGGTGGTGCCGTCATGGGCGGTGTACTCGTGGAACTTGTACTGGGCGACGTGGGCCCAGAAGATGTCCATCTCCAGCCAGACCACCCTCGGGTCGGTGACCTTGAGGAAGTACTCCAGTTTCCGGATGCCCGAGCTGCGGGTCGGCCGGCCCTGGTCGTCCAGCGGGCCGCCGTCGAGCAGGAATCCGTAGGCGCTGTCGTGGTTGTGGGTGTAGAGCTTGATGCCCTCCCGGTGGGCGATCGCGCCGAGGGCGTTCCACTTGTCGGCGGCCACGTCCCAGTCGGCGCGGTAGGAGCTGCCGGTGGGGTCGCCGCCGGTGCCCATGTGGTCCATGCCGAGGATGTTGGCGATCTCCAGGTGCTTCTTGAAGGTGTCCTTGTCCGCCTGGGTCAGCGGCCAGGAGGACGGGATGAAGCCGTGGTTGCCCTGGGCGCGCAGCCCGTAGTCGTCGAGCCAGGAGCGCAGCAGCCGGGCGCCCTTGACGGACTCCAGGCTGGCGCCGCCCGGTGCGTTGGCGTGCTGGTTGTATCCGGCGAACTCCACCTGGCGGTAGCCGTGGCGGGACAGCTGCTTGAAGACCTCGCGGAAGCCGGAGGGCAGGTCCGAGGCGAGGGGGTCGCGGGCGGTGGCGTCGCGGACGGTGTAGAGGATGATGCCGCGCTTGTCCGCCGGGACGAGGACCTGCCCGTGGCCGTGTCCATGACCGTGGTCGTGGTCTCTGCCCCGGTCGTGGGCGAGCGCCGGGGAGGCGCCGAGGACGGGGGCGGCGACGGCTCCGGCCGCCACCGCGGTGCAGGTGCTGAGGAAGCGGCGCCGGTTCACGCCGAGGGCGCGGCGCAGGCTCTCGCCCGGGCCGTCGGCGGACGGGTCGGCGTCGGTGCGGGAGGAGTCGGTGAACGGGGTCACGGATGCCTGCCTTCTGGGTCGTGGCCTGCACCGATGCGGTTCGGGCGGGCCGTTGTCAGTGCCGTGTGTTTCACTCTCAGTAGTCGGATTTCGGCGGGCGTACCGGGTGGTGCGTCAGCCGAGTCCGGCGAGCCGGAGCAGGAGTTGTTTCACGTCGGTGGCCGCGACGCGGTCTCCGACAGCGCGGGGGGTGGAGCAGATGAGGAGCGGACCGTCGTCGTCGCTCGCGGGGAGGCGGCCGTGGCTGCCTCGAATAGGTGACGCGTCGAGGGGCACGACCGCCATGCGGTAGCGCATGCCGAGCTTCTTGCGGGCCAGCGCGCCGGCCGCCTTGACCTTGACGTAGGGGTCGAGCGGGTCCATGAACAGTTCGACCGGGTCGTAGCCGGGTTTGCGGTGGATCTCGACGAGCTGCGCGAAGTCGGGCGCGCGGTCGTCGTCGAGCCAGTAGTAGTACGTGAACCAGGCGTCCGGCTCCGCGAGGGCGACCAGTTCGCCGGCGCGGGGATGGTCGAGGTGCTGGGCCTTCTTGCCCTCGTCGTCGAGGAGTTGCTCGATGCCGGGCAGTCCGTCCAGGGCGGCACGGGTGGCGTCGAGGTCCTCGGGGCGGCGGACGTACACGTGGGCGACCTGGTGGTCGGCGACCGCGAAGGCGCGGGAGGCCATCGGGTCGAGGTACTCCATGCCGTCCTGGGTGTGCACCTCGAGCAGTCCGGCGCGGCGCAGGGCGCGGTTGATGTCCACGGGCCGGCTGACGGGGGTGATGCCGTACTCGGACAGCGCGACGACGGTGCGGCTTTCGGCGCGGGCGTCGTCGAGCAGCGGGGCCAGTGCCGCGTCGAGGTCGGCGGCGGCCTTCCGGGAGCGCGGGTCGTCGGGGCCGAAGCGCTGCAGGTCGTAGTCGAGGTGAGGGAGGTAGCAGAGGGTCAGGTCGGGATGGCGGGTGGCCATGATGTGCCGGGTGGCGTCGATGATCCACTGGCTGGAGACCAGGTCGGCGCCGGGTCCCCAGAAGTGGAAGAGAGGGAAGGTGCCGAGTTTGTCGGTGAGTTCGTCGTGCAGGGCCGGGGGCCTGGTGTAGCAGTCGGGCTCCTTGCGGCCGTCGGCGTAGTAGACGGGACGGGGGGTGACGGTGATGTCGGTGTCGGCGCCCATGGCGTACCACCAGCAGATGTTGGCGACGGTGTAGCCGGGGTGGGCGCGGCGGGCGGCGTCCCAGAGTTTGTCGCCGGCCACGAGTCCGTTGTGCTGGCGCCACAGCAGGACGTCGCCGAGTTCGCGGAAGTACCAGCCGTTGCCGACGATGCCGTGCTCGGAGGGCATGGTGCCGGTCAGGAAGGTGGACTGGGCGGCGCAGGTCACGGCCGGCAGGACGGTGCCGAGCGGCGCCCGGGAGCCGGACTGGCCGAGCTGCTTGAGGTGGGGCATGTGGTCGAGGAGACGGGGGGTGAGGCCGACGACGTCCAGGACGAGGAGGGGGGTCGGTCCGTCGGAGGGGGTGGGTCGGGTCATGGCAGTTCCTTCAGGCCGAGGTCCGTCAACAGGTCGCGGGCGAGGGTCAGCTCGGCGGCGATGCCGTCGGTGAGCTGGGCGCGGGCGCGGGGCCGCAGCTCGGGCGGGAGGGCCTGCCAGGTGTAGGTCTCGACCTCCAGGTTGCGGGTGAGGGGGTGCGGGCCGCCGACGAGCCGGGTCAGCGCGGCCTTGAGCACCGGAAGGGTGGAGGTGAGGGGCGCGGCGGGGGCCGCGTGCAGGGGGACGTGGAAGTGGGCGCGCCAGGGCGCGGTGCCGGGCAGTGGGCCGCCGTCCGCGAGGGCCTCGTCGAGGTCGTCGGTGCCGTGCAGGCCGCCGGAGGGGGTGGTGGTGCGGGTCTGGTGCAGGAAGCGCGGCTCGGCGAAGGCGGCGAGCGCCTCGCGGACCGCGGGGTCGGCGGGGTGTTCGGCGTGCAGTGCGGCGGACAGCTGCGACTTGACTATGGGCACGCGGGCGGCCGTGAGGGCGTCCAGGGCGGTGTGCGGGTCTTCGAAGGAGGTGGCGAGGTGGCAGGTGTCGACGCAGACGCCGATGCGGTCGTGGGCGATCGCGGTCAGCGGGGCGATGGCGTCGTGGGTGGTCTCGACGACGCAGCCGGGTTCCGGTTCCAGGCCGACGCGGATGGAGCGGCCGGTGAGTTCCTGGAGCGCGTCGAGGCGTTCGGCGAGGGTGACGAGGGCGGCGCGTGCCTTGTCGGCGCGGGTTTCGTCGTAGGCGGTTCGCCAGGCCAGCGGCAGGGTGGAGATGGTGCCGTCCGTGACGTCGTCGGGCAGCAGTCCGGCGAGGAGACGGGCCAGGGAGGTGGTGTGTTCGAGGCGTTCGGGGTCGGCCCAGTCCGGCTTGTAGACGCGGTACTTGACCTCTTCGGCGCCGAAGCCCTCGTAGGGGAAGCCGTTGAGGGTGACGACCTCCAGGCCGCGCCGGTCGAGTTCGGTGCGCAGGCCGCGCAGGGCGGCGGGGTCGGTGACCAGGGCGTGGGCGGCGTCGCGGGCGAGCCACAGGCCGATACCGAGGCGGTCGCGGCCCAGGCGTTTGCGGACCGGCTCGCAGTGGTCGCGGAGCTGGGCGAGGACGCCGTCGAGGGTTTCGGCGGGGTGCACGTTGGTGCAGTAGGCGAGGTGGACGGTGGAGCCGTCGGGGTGCCGGAAGCGCATGGCTCACTCCCCGCCGCGCAGGATGGAGTTGCCCTCGTGCGTGGCGTCCCCGGCGGCCACGTCGAGTTCCAGGCGTCCGCTGAGCCCGTAGAAGGCGACCGGGTTGCGCCACAGCACCCGGTCCACGTCGTCCTCGGTGAAGCCCTCGGCGAGCATCAGGTCGCCGACCTTGCGGGTCTTGAGCGGGTCGCTCCTGCCCCAGTCGGCGGCGGAGTTCACCAGGACCTGCTCCGGACCGTACTCGCGCAGCAGGGCGACCATCCGGGCCTCGTCCATCTTGGTGTCCGGATAGACCGAGAAGCCGAGCCAGGCGCCGCTGTCCTTGGCTTCCTTCACGGTGGTCTCGTTGAGGTGGTCGACCAGGACCCGCTCGGTCGGCAGCGCGGACTCCCGGACCGCGTCCAGGGTGCGGCGCAGGCCGGCGAGCTTGTCGCGGTGCGGGGTGTGCACGAGGGCGGGCAGCCCGTGGTCGGCGGCGAGCTGGAGCTGGGTGGCCAGGGCGGTGTCCTCGGCGGGCGTCATCGAGTCGTAGCCGATCTCGCCGACCGCCACCACCCGGTCCTTGACGAGATACCGGGGCAGCTCGTCGAGGACGGGCAGGCACCGGGGGTCGTTCGCCTCCTTCGGGTTCAGCGCGATGGTGCAGTGGTGGGCGATGCCGTACTGGGCGGCGCGGAAGGGTTCCCAGCCGAGCAGGGCGTCGAAGTAGTCACGGAAGGAGTCGGGCGAGGTACGGGGCTGGCCCAGCCAGAAGGACGGCTCGACGAGTGCGCGGACGCCGACCGCGTACATGGCCTCGTAGTCGTCGGTGGTCCGGGAGGTCATGTGGATGTGGGGGTCGAAGATGCGCATCAGGACTCCTTGCCGTGGGGGTCGGCCGTGCCGGGCGCGGGGCGTCCGGACTCGGTCAGGGCCAGGACGCGGTGCAGGTCTTCGGGGACGGTGCGGTCCGCGGCGGTGCGTTCGGCGGCGTAGTCGGCGAGCATCCGGGCGAGTTCGTCGTCGCCGTGTGCCCGGCGGGCGAGGTCCGCGACGCTGTCGACCGCGACGCCCGTGAACAGGCACTTGAGCACGGCGTGCCGCCACTGGTGGGCGTCGAGGTGCCGGGCGGCGTACGGGCCGAGGGCGGCGGCGACGAGCCGGGTGTCGTTGGTGCGCAGGGCGTCCTCGACGAGCGGGAGGGCGTCCGGTCCCGGCACGAGGTGGGGCAGGGCGTGCAGGACGGCGCGGCGTTCGTCGGCGGTGCCCTGGGAGTACACCCGGGTCAGGGCGCCGGTGTCGGCGCGGGCGGCGTGCAGGACGAGGACGCGTGCCGCGTCGGCGTGGGCGGGCCCGCAGCGACGCCCGGCCTCGGCGAGGCGCAGTTCCCACACCGAGATGGGGCCGTGGGTGCCGGGGTGGGCGGCGGCCTCGTCGAGGGCCTGGTCCAGCCAGGCCCGGGCGGCTCCGCCGAGCCGGGTGGCGAGGGCGGCGCGCAGGTCGGCGGGCGGGACGTGGGCGGGGGTGGTGCCCTGGGGGTCCTGCCCGTCGGGGGTGCCGTCCGCGTCCTGGGTGTCGGGGGTGACGTGGGCGGTGTACGGCTGCGTCATGGTGTGGCTCCCTTCAGTGGGTGGCGGAGGGCTCGCCCGAGCGGTTGGTGCGGGGTGGTGCCGGTGCGGCCCGGCGCAGGAACGGGAGGGAGCGTTCGGCGAAGTGGGGACCCGCGTGCGAGTGGCGGGGCAGTTCGACGACGGTCAGGCCCCGGTAGCCGGTGGCGGCGAGGGCCTCGAGGACGGGCGGGAAGTCGATCTCGCCGTCACCGAAGGGGAGGTGTTCGTGGACGCCGCGGCGCATGTCCTCGATCTGCACGTGGCGCAGCCAAGGCGCCGCGGCGCGCACGCAGTCGGCGGGAGGGAGCGGTTCGAGGCACTGGCAGTGGCCGATGTCCAGGGTGAGGCCGAGGTGTTCGGGATCGCCGAGGGCGCCGCGCAGGGTGTGGAAGTCGGCGACGGTGGCGAGCAGGTGCCCCGGTTCGGGTTCCACCGCGAGGGGGACGCCCGCGGTGGCGGCGGCGTCCAGGACCGGCGCGAGGGCGTCGGCCAGCCGCTTCCAGGCCGTGTCCTCGTCCGTGCCGGCCGGGGTGACGCCGCTGAAGCAGTGCACGGCGTGGGCCCCGAGTTCGGCGGCGACGTCGACGGCGCGCAGCAGAAGGCCGGTGCGGCGGGCGCGGTCCTGCGGGTCGGGGTCGAGCAGGGAGGGTCCGTGCTTGCGGCGCGGGTCGAGTACGTAGCGGGCGCCGGTCTCCACGGTGACGCCCAGACCGAGCGTGTCCAGCCGCCGGGCGAGGCGGCGGGTGCGGGCGGCGAGGTCGTCGGCGAGGGGGTCGAGGTGCATGTGGTCGAGGGTCAGGCCGACGCCGTCGTAGCCGAGGTCGGCGAGGAGGGCGAGGGCGTCGTCGAGGCGGAGGTCGGCGAGGCCGTTGGTGCCGTAGCCGAAGCGGAGCGGGTGGGTGGCGGGCCCGTCTCCGGCCCCGTGCGGGCCCTGTTTCGGGTTCCGGCTCACGTGATGCTCACCTTCCTCATGGCGGACCTCTTCGCGAACCGCCGGCCGGCCGGCGCGAGGGCCGCCACCAGGAGGGACGTGGCACTCGCACCGGAGCGGGCGGCGAGCGCGGCCTGGAGCGGGATCGTGGCCCGGATGCCGCCGCCCACGGCGCGTTGGGTGAGCGGGGGTGAGGGGTTGAGCGCGGCGTGGAAGTAGGGGCGGGCGGCCGTCGCGGCGTAGGCGGCGCCCAGGGCGGCCGCGAGGGCGTCGGTGACGGCGGGTGCCGGGGTGGAGCCCGACAGGCCGGGGCGGCTGCTGCCCGCCGGCCTGCCGGGAGTCGGGTGCGGCGCCGGGCGACCAGGCCGGTCAGTGCCCCCGCCGTCGCGAGGGCGGCGAGCGGGGCCAGCACGGAACCGCCGGTGGTCTCCCGGCGGGAGACGGCGGTGACCGCGAGGGTGTGGCTGCCGAGCAGGGCGGCGGAGGGCAGCGCGGCACGGGTGCCGCCGCCGGTGGCGGCCGCGCCCAGGAGCAGGTCCAGTCCGCGGGCGGCCGCCATGGCCGCGGGGCTAGCCGGGGTGCGCTTCAGGGCCAGGTCGTAGGCCCAGACGGTGGCCGCCAGCGGCGCCGCGACCGCGAGGGCGGGACGTCCCGCACCGGCCGCCAGCGCCAGGCTGGCGCCGGTGAGCACCCCGGCGGCGGTGAGGGCGGCCGCGGGGCGGATACGGCCGGACGGGAGGGGCGGTGCGGGCGTTCCGCGGCGTCCTCCGCACGGTCCGCCCAGTCGTTGAGGGCCATGCCGGCCTCGTACAGGCACAGGGAGGAGCCGATGGCGAGCAGGGTGCGGGGCCCGGGGCGCGCGCTGGCCGCGGCCGCGCCCGCCAGGGCGTCGCCCGGGACGGTGAACAGGGCGGGCAGGCGTAGGAGTTCGGCCCAGGCGCCGAGGCGGGCGGAGGGCGTGCGGGGTGTGCGCGGCTCGGGACGACCGGAGGGCGGTGGGGTGGCCCGGGAGCCGGGGGCGTCGGCCTGCGGTGCTCCGGGCTCCCGTGCGGTCGTCACCCGGTCCGTGGCGACGGTGCGGTTCATCGCCGCGCCCCGCGTTCGTCGGCGGCGGCCGAGCCGGGGGCGGCGCCGTCGGCCAGCCGTCCGGCGAAGCGTTTCAGCTCCGTGTACTGCTCCGCCAGGGCCGACGGGCCGTCCCCCACCGGGTCCTTGAAGAAGAAGCCCAGTTCACCCAGGGGGCCGGACAGGCCCCGCTGGTGGGCGCGGGCGATCAGGCGGGCCAGGTCCAGGACGAGCGGCGCGGCGAGGGACGAGTCGCAGCCCTGCCAGGTGGTCTGGAGGAACATGCGGGCGCCGAGGAAGCCGTCGAAGGCGATGTGGTCCCAAGCGGTCTTCCAGTCGCCGAGCGCGGGCACGTCGTCGATGTGGACCTCGCCCTCGACAGGGGCGCCGAGGGTGTCGGCCAGCACACGTTCCTTGCCGGCGTTCTTCGCCGCGGCGGCCGCCGGGTCGGCGAGGGCGGCCCCGTCGCCCCCGCCCAGGAGGTTGGTGCCGGACCAGGCACGCACGGCCAGCGCCCGCTGCGCGAACATCGGGCCGAGCACCGAGCGCAGCAGGGTCTGCCCGGTCTTGCCGTCGCGGCCCGCGTAGGGCAGGCCGCTCGCCTCGGCCGGTGCGGACAGCGCCGGGTGGTGCAGGCCGGTCGACGGAGTGAAGTTGACGTAGGGGCAGCCGGCCCGCAGGGCGGCGGCCGCGTACAGCGAGCTGGCGGGGAGCGCGCCCCCGGCGGGCGCGGGTTCGGTGGAGGCCACGTTCACCACCACCGTCCGGTCCACGCCCGAGCGACGCGCGAAGTCGGTGATGTCGGCGGCGAACGCGGCGACCAGCTCCTCCTCGTCGCGGGTGTCGCCGGGCAGGGGTCCGCCGGGGCGGATCTCGCGGTCGGCCGCGGCCAGTTCCGCGTGCACGGCCGAGGGCAGTCCGTGCGGCAGCACGCCACCGGCGGCCAGGGCCTCGGCCCGCTTGGGCAGGGGGCAGTCCACGGTGTCGTGACCGCCGAAGACGAGGGAGGGGAGCGCAGGGAGACCCGCGTCGGCGAAGTCGGGGGTCTCGGTGACCATGCCGGTCGGCGGGTGCAGTCCCGCGGTCACGGCGGCGCAGCCCGCCACCACCGTGGTGGCGACGGAGCCGCGGGCTCCGATCAGCCAGACACCGGTACGGGAGCCACGGGAGGAAGCAGAGGGGGACGCGGACATGGGCAGCCTCCTTGTCGAGCGCGTCGGGCACACACGAGCGGTGGTACAGCCGGGGAAGTACGGCCGGTGGTGGTACGGCCGGGGTGTTCCGTTCGGGGGTCGGGGTGACGGCGGGCGGAGGTCCGGCGTCCTCCGCCCGCCGCCGTTCCGGTCGCCCCTGAGGGGGCGCCTCCCTCGGGAGGTGACCCCTCAGGGGCGGGTTAGCCCTAGGAGGGCAGTTCCTTGAGCTGGATGTTGCGGAAGGAGACCTGATCGTCGGCGCCGTGGTTCTGCAGGCCGATGTAGCCGTCGGTCAGGCTCCGCTCGGGGTCCTTGTTGGTGAAGTCGTTGATCTTGACTCCGTTGAGGAACACCTGGAGGCGTTCGCCCTGGACCTTGATCTCGTAGGAGTTCCACTGGCCGGGCGGCCGCAGAACCTGGTCACGGGCCTTGATGTTCGCCGCCTTGAAGGTGTAGATCGCACCGGTGGTGCGGTCCACGGCGTCCGTGGCGTCGATCTGGATCTCGTAGCCCTTGTTGACGGCGGACCAGGGGTCGTCGGAGGCCGGGAAGCCCACGAAGACGCCGGAGTTGTCGTCGCCCCGCATCTTCCAGTCGAGCTTGAGGGAGTACGACTTCAGTTCCTTGGCCTGGTACCAGAGCAGACCCATGCCGCCCTCGGACTCCAGGACGCCGTCCTTGACGTTGAACTTTCCGGGGCCGGCCTGCTTCCAGCCTTCCAGCGTCTGGCCGTTGAAGATGTCCCGGTAGCCCTTGCCGGGCTTGCAGTTCGCCTTGACCTGACCGGTGGCGTACTGCATGCCGCCGAGCAGGTGGCCGCGGAAGGTCTCGTCCGCGTAGGACTCCTTGGTGTGGCCGAGGCCGGTGTAGAAGGAGCGGCCGCCGCCGTAGGTCTGGCACCAGGCGATCGGGTGGTCGCCCTTCATGTTCCCGCCCTGGTAGGTGGTCTCGTCGAGGGTGGCGAGGACCTTGGCCTGTTCGCGCGGGTTGGTGCGGTAGTTGTACAGCTCGTCGGTGTGCTCCCAGGTGTCGTCCAGGTGCGCGGTGGCCGGGTGGTCGTGGTCCTCGACGCGGACGGTGGCCTTCTGGATGGCCGGGTGCGAGTCGAAGTAGGCGCCGACGAGGCCGCCGTAGAACTCCCAGTCGTACTCGGTGTCGGCGGCGGCGTGGATGCCCATGTAGCCGCCGCCGTTCTTGACGTAGTTCTCGAACGCCTTCTGCTGATCGGCGTTGAGTACGTCACCGGTGGTGGACAGGAAGGCGACCGCGTCGTACTTGGCGAGGTTGGCCGTGGTGAACTGTCCGGCCTCCTCGGTCGCGGTGACCGAGATGCCGGCCGGGGTGCCCAGCTCCTTCAGGGCGGCGATGCCCGCCGGGATGGAGTCGTGGCGGAAGCCCGCGGTCTTGGAGAAGACCAGGACCTTCTTGCCGGCCTTGAACGGCTCCGTGGAGAACTCGAAGTCGTCGATGTCGAACAGCGCGCCCTCGCCGCCCCTGAAGACCAGGTAGACGTCGGTGGTCTTCTTGGGCAGGGCCCGCAGCGGCACGTCGACGTTCTGGAAGGTCTCCCAGCTGCCGGTCGGCGGGATGTACGCCGAGCCGTGCAGCGGACCGGTGGGCGAGCCGGTGCGGACCTCGATGTAGCCGCCGGCGCCGCCGGAGGAGGCCCGTACGGTCAGCTTCTTCTGCCCGTCGAACTTGTAGGGGCTGAAGGAGATCCAGTCGCCGTCGTTGATGTCGCCGACGGTCTTGCCGCCGTTGGCGCCGGTCTTGTCGATCGGCGACACGCCCTGCTGGGTGCTGAAGTGCTCGGCCTGGCGGTGCGGGGGCTGGATCACGGTGCGGGCGGTGCCGGTCAGGGCCTCCTGGCCGTTCGCCCCGCCGTCGGTGTAGCTGGCGCCGACGACGCCGTAGATGTTGGCGTTGGGGTCGTGGCCGCCGTCGCCCGGCGGCGGGTTCAGGGTGCCCTCACAGCCCATCTCGCTGGTCAGCTCGTGGGCGTGGGAGTCGTGGCCGAGGCTGTAGGCGACCTTGACCCTGGAGCAGTCGACGGTCTCCTCGGGGTCGGTGACCTTCACCTTGAAGGGGATGGGCTGCCCCATGGGGAGCAGGGTGCCGTTGCCGGGGGTCTCGATGACCACCTTGGGCTCGGTGTTGCCGACCACGATGCGGACGCTGGCGTTGCCGGTGTTGCCCTCGGGGTCCTTGGCGGTGAAGGTCGCGGTGTAGGTGCCGACCTTCTTGTACTTGTGGGTGGGCGTGAGGCCCTCGCCCTTGGTGCCGTCGCCGAAGTCCCAGCTGTAGGTGAGGTCCGGGGAGTCGGCGTCCTTGGCGGTGGCGGTGAAGGCGACCTTCAGTCCGGCCGCGCCGGAGGTCTTGTCCGCGCTCACCTCGGCGATCGGGGAGAAGCCGTCCGCGGCGTTCTCGATCCGGTACAGGGCGGAGTCCTTGTCGCCCTGGAACCAGGACAGGCCGTAGTCCAGGACGTAGAGCGCGCCGTCGGGGCCGAACTCCATGTCCATGATCTGGGTGCCGGTCCACGGGAAGTCGTTGATCTTCGCGACCGCGCCGTCCTCGGTCTGCTCGATCCGCTTGATCCAGCGGCGGCCGAACTCTCCCGCGAAGAAGTCCCCGTCGTACTCCTCGGGGAACTTCACGCTGGAGTCGAGGTCCGGGTCGTAGCGGTAGACCGGGCCGCCCATCGGGGACTCGGAGCCGCTGCCGAACTCGGGCACGGAGTCGTCGTCGTAGGGGATCCACGCGGCCTGCGCCGGCGGCAGGTCGGTGAGACCGGTGTTGTGCGGCGAGGTGTTCTTCGGGGCCGCGCAGTCGAAGGTCTCGCCGGAGGTCTTGGTGGCGAAGTCGTAGTCGACGTACGGGTCGTTGTCGCCGGTGCAGAAGGGCCAGCCGAAGTTGGCGGCCTTGGTGACCTTGGCGAACTCGACCTGTCCGGCCGGACCGCGCTTCGGGTCGGCGGCGCCGGCGTCGGGGCCGTAGTCGCCGACGTAGACCGTGCCGGTCTTCTTGTCGACGCTGATCCGGAACGGGTTGCGGAAGCCCATCGCGTAGATCTCGGGCCGGGTCTTCTCGGTGCCGGGCTCGAAGAGGTTGCCCTCCGGGATGGTGTACGAGCCGTCCTCGGCGACCTTGATGCGCAGCAGCTTGCCGCGCAGGTCGTTGGTGTTGCCGGCGCTGCGGCGGGCGTCGAAGGCCGGGTTGCGGTCGGCGCGCTCGTCGATCGGCGTGTAGCCGTCGGAGGCGAACGGGTTGGTGTCGTCGCCGGTGGAGAGGTAGAGGTTGCCCTCGGCGTCGAAGGCGATGTCGCCGCCGACGTGGCAGCAGGTGCCGCGGGAGGCCGCGACGTCCAGGACCTTCTTCTCGCTGGCCATGTTCAGCGTGCCGTTGGCGTTCAGGACGAAGCGGGAGAGGCGGTTGACTCCGTCGAACGGCTTGAAGTCCTCGGCGGTGCCGTTCTCCGGGGCGTCGCCCGCGGGGGTGTCGAGCGGCGGGGCGTAGTAGAGGTAGATCGCCCGGTTGTTCTCGAAGTCCGGGTCGATGCCTACGCCTTGGAGGCCCTCCTCGTCGTGGTTGTAGACGGGGATCTTGCCGGCCACCTTGGTGACGCCGCCCTGGTCGGTCAGGCGCAGTGTGCCGTCGCGGGCGGTGTGCAGGACGCTGCGGTCCGGGAGCACCGCGAGCGACATCGGCTCGCCCATCTCGGGCTCGCCCTTGGCGAGCGGTACCTGCTGGAACTGCCCCTCGGCGGCGGCCGCCGTCTCGTCGTGCTCCGGGTGGCCCGGATGGGCGCCGGCGACGGTCGCCGGGGTGCCCACGGCCAGCAGCAGGCCGGTGAACAGGGCGAGGGTGGTGCGAAGCCTGGGGCGCCTCGCGGTGCTGGTGCTTTTGAGTCTGGTTCTGTGCACGAAGTCCCTCCGGGAACGGGTGGGCCGTACGGGATGGGTGCGAAGACGTGCGATGCGGGCGCCGGGGTGCGCCGTCACCCCGGAGGCGTGAGTGTCCTGAACACTTCAGGGACGGTAACCGCGTTCTTCCGGGGCGAACACCCCTTGGACCGGAGCTGGTTGAACTTTTTCCCAACTCAGGACAAAGCGGGATTCGGGCAGGCCGGACCGGGGACCGGCGGGTGGTCCGGTCCCCGTCCCGGCCTGCGGTCGGGCGCGAGCGGATCAGCTGAGGGAGAGGTGCGGATCAGCTGTTGAAGGCCGCGTCGAAGGACGCGCTGGGCGGCTCGAAGTCGAAGGCCTTGAGCCGGGTGAGGGCCTCGGGCGCGCCTTGCAGCCGGTCCATGCCGGCGTCCTCCCATTCGACGGAGACGGGCCCCTGGTAGTCGATGGAGCGCAGCATGCGGAAGACGTCCTCCCAGGGGACGTCGCCGTGCCCGGCCGACACGAAGTCCCAGCCGCGCCGCGGGTCGCCCCACGGCAGGTGGGAGCCGAGCCGCCCGTTGCGGCCGTCCAGGCGCTTGCGGGCCTCCTTGCAGTCGACGTGGTAGATGCGGTCGCGGAAGTCCCACAGGAAGCCGACGGGGTCGAGGTCCTGCCAGACGAAGTGGGAGGGGTCGAAGTTGAGGCCGAAGGCGGGCCGGTGGCCGACCGCCTCCAGGGCCCGCTGCGTGGTCCAGTAGTCGTAGGCGATCTCGCTGGGGTGCACCTCGTGGGCGAACCGCACGCCCTCGGCGTCGAAGACGTCCAGGATCGGGTTCCAGCGGTCCGCGAAGTCCTGGTAGCCGCGCTCGATCATGGACTCGGGCGCCGGCGGGAACATGGCGACCAGGTGCCAGATCGCCGAGCCGGTGAAGCCGATGACGGTGTCGACGCCGAGCCGGGCGGCGGCGCGCGCGGTGTCCTTGATCTCGGCGGCGGCGCGCTGCCGTACGCCCTCCGCGTCGCCGTCGCCCCAGATGCGGGCGGGCAGGATGGCCTCGTGGCGCTCGTCGATGATGGCGTCGCAGACGGCCTGGCCGACCAGGTGGTTGGAGATGGCCCAGCACTTGAGGCCGTACTTGTCGAGCAGCTGGTGCCGGGAGTCCACGTAGGACGGGTCCGCCAGGGCCTTGTCGACCTCGAAGTGGTCGCCCCAGCAGGCGAGTTCCAGGCCGTCGTAGCCGAAGTCGCGGGCGAGTCGGCAGACCTCCTCCAGCGGCAGGTCCGCCCACTGTCCGGTGAAGAGCGTGAAGTTGCGTGGCATGGCGCTGCCGGCCTCCTCAGGGGGTGATCGGGGTGTAGACGGAGTTCTTCTCGGCGCTCTCCTCCACGGCGGCGAGCACGCGCTGCACCTGCAGCCCGTCCGCGAAGGAGGGTTCGGGGCCCCGGCCTTCGGCGACGGCGTGCACGAGGTCGCGCGCCTGGTGCACGAAGGTGTGCTCGTAGCCGAGTCCGTGGCCCGGCGGCCACCAGGCGTCCAGGTAGGGGTGTCCGGGTTCGGTGACCAGGATCCGGCGGAACCCGGCGTGCTCCCCGGGCTCGGTGCCGTCGTGGTAGGACAGCTCGTTGAGCCGTTCCAGGTCGAAGGCGAGTGAGCCGCGCTCGCCGTTGAGTTCGATGCGCAGGGCGTTCTTGCGGCCGGTGGCGTAGCGGGTGGCCTCGAAGGAGACCAGGGCCCCGGAGGTGAGGCGGCCGGTGAACACGGCGGCGTCGTCGACGGTCACCTGCCCCGTCACCCCGTCCGCCGGACCCGCGGACAGACCCCGGGGCGCGCCGGCGGGCAGCGGGCGTTCCCGTACGAAGGTCTCGGTGAGGGCGGAGACGCCCGCGATCCGCTCGCCCGACAGGTACTGGGCGAGGTCGACGATGTGGGCGCCCAGGTCGCCGAGCGCCCCCGACCCGGCCAGCTCCTTGCGCAGCCGCCAGGTGAGCGGTGACTTCGGGTCGACCAGCCAGTCCTGGAGGTAGGTCACCCGCAGGTGCCGCAGCCGGCCGACGCGGCCCTCGGCGACCATCCGCCGGGCCAGCGCGGTGGCGGGAACCCGGCGGTAGTTGAAGCCGACCATCGCCAGCTGGCCCCGGGCCGCGGCCTCGTCGGCGGCGCGGGTCATCGCCTGCGCCTCCTCGACGGTGTTGGCCAGCGGCTTCTCGCACAGCACGTGCTTTCCGGCGGCGAGCGCGGCCAGCGCGATCTCGGCGTGGCTGTCGCCGGGGGTGCAGATGTCGACGAGGTCGATGTCGTCCCGTTCGACCAGGGTCCGCCAGTCGGTCTCGGTGCTCGCCCAGCCGTGCCGGTCGGCCGCCAGGCGGACGGCGTCGGCGTCCCGCCCGCAGATCGCGGCCAGCACCGGGTTCAGCGGCAGGTCGAAGACCCGGCCGGCGGTGCGCCAGCCCTGGGAGTGGGCGGCCCCCATGAAGGCGTAGCCGACCATGCCGACCCGCAGGGGCGGTCTGGTCGCGGACGCCCCCGTCGCCGCCCCGGCCCCGGTATCGGTCCCGGCACCGGTCCCGGTATCGGTCCCGCTGTCGGTCCCGGCGGCTGCCTCCTCGGCGCCGGCCCCCTCGGGCTGCTGCGGCTGTCCCATGCGGATGTCCTCCTCGTCGTGGTGGCGCGGTGGGGTGGGCCCCGCCCCGGCGGCGGCTGGTCAGGCCGCTGCCGGAGCGGCAGCCCTCACTTGAAGCCCGTGGACATGTACTGGTCGACGTTGTCCTTGTCGACGACGGCCGAGTAGCAGGTGACGGTCGAGGGG
Organism: Streptomyces rubrogriseus; assembly: GCF_027947575.1. Classification (NCBI taxonomy): domain Bacteria; kingdom Bacillati; phylum Actinomycetota; class Actinomycetes; order Kitasatosporales; family Streptomycetaceae; genus Streptomyces; species Streptomyces rubrogriseus. The sequence continues at coordinate 5,592,801 of NZ_CP116256.1, forward strand.
ATCTCGAACTCGGCGAGACCGCTGACGCCCTTGCCCTGCCCGAGGGCGCGGGCCAGGTCGATCGCGGAGGCGGCCATGGTCGGCGGGTAGAGCACCGTCGCCTTGAGTACGCCGCTGTCGGCCTTGATGGCCTGGAAGGCGGAGAGCGCGCCCGCGCCGCCGACCATCAGGAAGTCGTCGCGACCGGCCTGCTCGATGGCGCGCAGCGCGCCCACGCCCTGGTCGTCGTCGTGGTTCCACAGGGCGTCGAAGTCCGACTGGGCCTGGAGCAGCTGGGCCATCTTGGCCTGGCCGGACTCGACGGTGAACTCGGCGGCCTGGCGGGCCACCTTCTTGATGTTCGGGTAGTTCTTCAGGCCGTCGTCGAAGCCCTGGGTGCGCTGCTGGGTCAGTTCCAGGTTGTCGATGCCGGCCAGCTCGATGACCTTGGCGTCCGACTTGTCCTTGAGCTTCTCGCCGATGTAGTGGGCGGCGTTGAGACCCATGCCGTAGTTGTCGCCGCCGACCCAGCAGCGGTAGGCCTGGGGGCTGTTGAAGATCCGGTCGAGGTTGACGACCGGGATGCCCGCCCGCATCGCCTTCAGACCGACCTGGGTGAGGGCCTTGCCGTCGGCCGGCAGGATGACCAGGACGTCGACCTTCTTGTTGATGAGGGTCTCGATCTGGCCGATCTGCTGCGCGGTGTCGTTGGAGCCCTCGGTGATCTCCATGGTGATCTCGGAGTACTTCTCGGCGCGCTTCTTGGCCTGCTCGTTGACGGCGTTGAGCCAGCCGTGGTCGGCCTGCGGGCCGGCGTAGCCGATGGTGACCGGCTTGCCGGGCTTGTCGTCGGCGGCCGGCTGGGTGTCCGCGGCGGCCTTGTCGTCGCCGCCGTCGGGGTCGTTGCTGGTGCACCCGGCGAGGACGGCACCGGCGGACACGGCGGCGGCCCCGAAGAGCATCCCTCTGCGACTCGTGAGCTTCGTCATGACGGTGAACCCTTTCCTCAATGCGTGCTTGCGGTACGGCGCTGGACCAGCACGGCGGCGACGATGATCGCGCCCTTGGCGATCTGCTGGACGTCGCTCTGCAGGTTGTTCAGGGCGAAGATGTTGGTGATCGTGGTGAAGATCAGGACGCCGAGCACGGAGCCGAGGATGTGGCCCCGGCCGCCGGTCAGCAGCGTTCCGCCGATGATCGCGGCGGCGATGGCGTCGAGTTCGTAGAGGTTGCCGTTGGTGTTCTGGCCGGAGCCGGCGAGGGCCACCAGCAGGAAGGCGGCGATGCCGCAGCACAGCCCGGACAGCAGGTAGAGGTAGAGCCGCTGGCGGCGGACGTCGATGCCGGCCAGCCGGGCGGCCTCGGCGTTGCCGCCGACGGCGACGGTGCGGCGGCCGAAGGTGGTCCGGTTCAGGACCAGCCAGCCGACGACGGTGACGGCCGCGAAGACCAGCACCAGCGGCGGTATGCCGAGCACGTACGAGTCGCGCTCGGCGAGGTCGAGGACGCTCGGGACGGTGACGACCTGGGTGCGGCCGTCGGTGATCTGGAGCGCGAGTCCGCGCGCCGAGGCCAGCATCGCCAGGGTGGCGATGAAGGGGACCATCCCGCCGAAGGAGATGAGCAGGCCGTTGACCAGGCCGCAGCCGACACCGACCACGATCGCCGTGAAGAGGATGCCGGCGAAGCCGTACTCCTGGGTGGCCACCGTGGTCGCCCACACCGAGGAGAGGGCGACGATGGCGCCGACCGACAGGTCGATGCCGCCGGAGATGATCACGAAGGTGACACCGACGGTGACGATGCCGATCACCGACGCCTGGGTGAGCACCAGTTGCAGGTTGCGGGTGTCGAGGAACGCGTCGGGCTGGGTGATGCCGCCGATGAGGACGAGGGCGGCGAGCACACCGAGCAGGGTGAGGGTGCGGACGTCGGCGCGGCCCAACCGGACCCGCCAGGCGGGCGGACCCTCCACGGGTGCCGCCTTGTCGGTGCTGCCCCGTGGCGGGGACACGTGCTGCGTCATGACGCCGGGCTTCCTTCCATCACGAGGTCGAGTACGCGGTGTTCGTCGAGTTCGCGGGCGGGGGCCTCGTGCACGACGCGGCCCTCGCGCAGCACCAGTACGCGGTCGGCGAGGCCCAGCACTTCAGGCACCTCGCTGGAGACCAGCAGGACGGCGAGGCCCTCGTCGGCGAGGCGCCGGATGACGGCGTACAACTCGGCGCGGGCGCCGACGTCGACGCCGCGGGTGGGTTCGTCGAGCAGCAGGACCCGGCAGCCGCGCAGCAGCCAGCGGGCGAGGACCGCCTTCTGCTGGTTGCCGCCGGACAGGGTGCGCACGGGCACGGCGGGGTTGTCGGGCCGCAGCGACAGCTCGCGGGTCGCCTTGTGCGCCGCGCCGAGTTCGGCGCCGCGGTCGATCCAGCCGCCGCGCGAGAAGCGGGACATGGCCGAGACCGACACGTTGCGGGTGACGGACTCCAGCATCAGCAGGGCCTGGGCCTTGCGTTCCTCGGGGGCGAGCCCCAGCCCGGCGCGGACCGCGGCCCGCACGCTGCCGGGCCTGAGCGGCCGCCCGTCGACGAGGACCTGGCCGGTGCTCGCCTTGCGGGCGCCGTAGACCGTCTCCAGGATCTCGGAGCGGCCGGAGCCGACCAGCCCCGCGAGGCCGACGATCTCGCCGGGCCGCACCTCCAGGTCGAGGTGGGCGAACTCCCCTTCCCGGGACAGTCCCTTGACGCTCAGCACGGGTTCACCCGCGGGCGGTGCGGTGGGCCGGTCCGGGAAGACGTACTCGACGTTGCGGCCGGTCATCAGCGCCACCACCTCGCTGGTCGGCGTCGACTCGGCGGGCAGCCCGCCGGCCACCGCGCGGCCGTCCTTGAGGACGGTGACCCGGTCGCCGATGCGGCGGATCTCCTCCAGGCGGTGCGAGATGTAGACGACGGCGACTCCGTCGGCGGTGAGGTCGGCGACGATGCGGAAGAGGTTGTCGACCTCGTCCGGGTCGAGCGCGGCGGACGGCTCGTCCATCACGATCAGCCGTACGTCGTGCGACAGCGCCCGTGCCATGGACACGATCTGCTGCTGCGCCGCCGACAACTCCCCGACCAGCCGCCCCGGGTCGACCTCGGGGTGCCCGAGCCGCTTGAGCAGCGCGGCCGTCGACGCCTTGGCCGCCCTCCCCCGTACGACGAAGCCGGCGGCGGTCGGCTCGTGACCGAGGTGGACGTTCTCGGCGACCGACAGGTGCTCGACCAGGTCGAGTTCCTGGTAGATGGTGGCGATGCCCAGTCGCATGGCCGCGATGGGCGAGCGCAGGGTGACCTCCTCGCCGCGCCAGCGGATGGTGCCGGTGTCGGGCTGGTGGGCGCCGGCCAGCACCTTGATGAGGGTGGACTTCCCGGCGCCGTTCTGGCCGAGGAGGCAGTGCACCTCACCGGCCTGGACGTCGAGGTCGACGCCGTCGAGGGCCCGGACTCCGGGGAACGACTTGGTGATGCCGGACATGCTGAGCAGCGGTGGTTCTGGTGCCATGTGAGGTCCCCTCGGCGGGCGTGCGGGCCGGTGTCAGGGCAGAGCAGTGCTGGGCAGGGCAGAGCAGGGATGGACGGAACAGGGCATATCGGGGTAGAGCGCTGTGCCGGACGGAACTGTGAAGCCGTGGAGCCGTGGAGATATGCGGATATGGAGCCGTGGAGATATGGAGCCGTGGAGCCTGGTGCGCGGAAAAGTAGAGGTGGCTACGCGGGTGAGAACAGGTGGTCGCTGATCAGCCGGGCCGCGCCGATGACTCCGGCGGTGGGGCCCAACTCCCCCAGTACGATGGGCAGGTTGCCGGTCGCCAGGGGCAGCGACTGGCGGTAGACCTGGGTGCGGATCGCGGCGAGCAGGTTGTGGCCGAGGCCGGTCACCCCGCCGCCGATCACCACCAGGCCCGGGTTGAAGAAGCTGACCAGTCCGGCGATGACCTGGCCGGTGCTGCGGCCGCCCTCCCGGATCAGGTCCAGTGCGGTGGCGTCGCCCGCGGCCGCCGCGGCGGCGACGTCGGCGGCGCTGAGGCCTCCGTTCGCCTCCAGCCGGTTCGCCAGCTCGGCCGACTGCCCCTGCTCGGCGGCCTCCGTGGCGTCGCGGGCCAGGGCCGCGCCGCTGAAGTGGGCCTCCAGACAGCCGCGGTTGCCGCAGGCGCACTGGCGTCCGTCGGGCACCGCCTGGATGTGCCCGATGTCGCCCGCGCTGCCGGTCGTACCGCGGTAGACCTCCCCGCCGACGACGATGCCGCAGCCGATGCCGGTACCGATCTTGACGACGAGGAAGTCGTGCTGGGTGCGGGCGACGCCCGCGTGCTGCTCACCCAGCGCCATCAGGTTCACGTCGTTGTCGACCATGACCGGGCAGCCGAGTTCCTGGCTGAGCGCCTCCCGTACGGGGAAGCCGTCCCAGCCCGGCATGATCGGCGGAGCCACCGGCACGCCCTCGGGGAAGCGGACCGGCCCCGGGACGCCGATGCCGGCGCCGTCGAAGCCCTCCGCGAGCCCGGAGGCGCGCAGCTTCGCGGCCATGGCGAGCACCTGCTCGAAGACCGCGACCGGGCCCTCGCGCACGTCCAGTGGCTGGTTGATGTGCCCGAGGATCTCCAGCTCGGCGTTGGTGACGGCGACGTCGACCGAGGTCGCGCCGATGTCGACGCCGAGGAAGCGCAGTTCGGGGTTGAGGCGGACGTTGTGGCTGCGGCGCCCGCCGCGCGAGGCGGCGAGTCCGTCGGCCACGACGAGTCCGGTCTCCAGCAGCCGGTCCACCTCGACGGCCAGCTTGGACCTGGAGAGGTCGACCTGGTCGCCCAGCTGGGCGCGGGAGTTGGGCCCTCCGTCGCGCAACAGCTGGAGCAGTCGCGCCTGGTGGGTGTTAGCGGGTCGTGCGGTCATGCGTCTCACGAGCCCCTCCCCGCCTCGATCGGCCTTGGGTCCGCCGGTTTCCGGCCACGTCCGCGACTTGTCGGCGTGGCTTGCTTTCGGAGGGAACGTAGCAGTGGGCGCCGGGTGTGGGAAGAAGTCACGCACGAATTGCTGCGAACTTTCTCCACTGAGTGGACAAAGAAGGGTGCGGCCCGGGACGGCCCGGGACACGACGAGGCCGCCCGGACCATGCGCCGGACGGCCTGTGAACCCGCTGCGAACGGGCTGTGATCTTACGATTCCCCGCGGGCGTGGTACGAGCGGCGGGTGTGCTCGGTGTGCTCGCGCATCAGCCGGGTCGCCGCCTGCTCGTCCCGTTCGGTGACGGCGGCGATCAGCCTGCGGTGCTCGATCCAGGACTGACGGCCGCGCTGGCGGGCGACCGGCGTGTAGTACCAGCGGACCCGGCGGTCGACCTGTGCGGCGAGTTCGGCGAGGACGGCGTTGCCCGCCAGCTCCATCACCTTGCCGTGGAAGCGGGCGTTGCAGGCGACGGCGGCGTCCACGTCCTCGGCGGCGACGGCCCGCTCCCCCTCCTCGCACAGCGCCTCCAGCGCCGCGATGCCCGCGCTGGAGGCGTTGGCCGCGGCGAGCCGGGCCGCCTCGGCCTCCAGGAGCGTACGCACCGTCAGGAGCTGGTCCGCCTCCTCCTCCGTCGGCTCGTGCACGAAGGCGCCCTGCGCGGGGCGCAGATCGACCCAGCCCTCGGTGTTGAGCCGCTGCAGTGCCTCGCGCACGGGCTGCCTCGACACCCCGAGGTGACCGGCGAGTTCGCTCTCGACGAGGTGCTGGCCGGGCTGGAGGGCCCGGGTGGTGATGAGTTCGAGCAGCGCCTCGTAGACACGGTCCCGCAGCGGGCCGGGCCGTTCGAGCCTGGGCACCGCGCCCTGCGGCAGTCCTGCGGACAACATCGGTCCCCCCTCGACGGCCGGAACACAATCAGTACGCGAAGTATTGATTGTCTTTCGTCTACAGTCTACGGCGCGCCCGGGCCATGACGCCGTGGGTGTAGGCCACGTCACACCGGGGGACGGTCCGGGACCTTCAGGGGCAGCGGACGACCTGTCCGGCGTAGGAGAGGTTGCCGCCGAAGCCGAAGAGCAGGGCCGGGTCGCCGGTGGTGATCTCGCCCCGCTCCACGAGCTTGGAGAGCGCCAGCGGGATGCTCGCCGCGGAGGTGTTGCCGGACTCGACGACGTCGCGGGCGACCACGGCGTTGACGGCGCCGATCTTCGCGGCGAGGGGTTCGACGATGCGCAGGTTGGCCTGGTGCAGGACGACCGCGGCGAGGTCGGCCGGCTCGAGACCGGACCGCTCGCAGGCCTGGCGCGCGATGGCCGGCAGCCGGGTGGTGGCCCAGCGGTAGACGCTCTGCCCCTCCTGTGCGAACCGCGGCGGCGTCCCCTCGATGCGGACCGCGTTGCCCATCTCGGGCACCGACCCCCACAGCACGGGACCGATCCCCGGCTGCTCGCCGGGAGCGCAGGCCTCGACGACGGCGGCCCCCGCCCCGTCGCCGACCAGCACGCAGGTGGTGCGGTCGGTCCAGTCGACGACCTCGGACATCTTGTCCGCGCCGACGACCAGCGCCCGGCTCGCGGAACCGGCCCGTACGGCGTGGTCGGCGGTGGCCAGGGCGTGGGTGAAGCCCGCGCACACGACGTTGAGGTCCAGCGCGGCCGGGCCGGGGATGCCGAGGCGGGCGGCGACGCGGGCGGCGGTGTTCGGGGAGCGGTCGATCGCGGTGGAGGTGGCGACCACGACCAGGTCCACGTCGGCGGGGGTGAGCCCGGCCGACGCGAGCGCCTTGGCGGCGGCGTGGCCGGCCAGCTCGTCGACCGGCTCGTCCGGTCCGGCGATCCGGCGCGCACGAATGCCCACCCGGCTCCGGATCCACTCGTCGCTGGTGTCGACCATGCCCGCCAGGTCCTCGTTGGTGAGGATCCGGGCGGGCTGGTAGTGGCCGACGGCGGTGATGCGGGAGCCTTGGTGCATGGGTGGAGTCCTCGCTGCCTCGGGGTACGGGATCCACCAGTGTGATCAGTGACCGACGGGTACGACGGCAGGTGATACGACAGGAAACCGGCGCCCGGCTTGTCGGCTTCGGTCAGCATCCCCGGCCGCCCCGGGCCGTCCGCCGGTCACCGGCCCGTGCGCTCACCCGGTGAAGAGCTGGGTCGCCTTCCGCACGAGTTCGTAGAGACCGTAGGCGAGCGGCACGCCCACCCACAGCCAGGTGAAGGCGATCAGCGGCCGCCGGTCGGGCGTCCCGGTGGCGTCAGGCGGACTCTGGCTGCGGTCGGGTGACATCGTTGCCCTCCTGCTGCGTCGGGGTGGCGGGTCGGTGGTGCCGGGCGTGGACAGGGCGGACGAGTTCGTTGGCCACGAAGCCGACGACCAGCAGTCCGATCATGATGAGGAAGGACGTGCCGTACAGGGCCGAGCCGTGCCGTCCGGCCTCCTCCTGGTGATCGGCGATCCAGTTCACGATCAGCGGCCCGAGGACACCGGCCAGCGACCAGGCGGTGAGCAGCCGCCCGTGGATCGCGCCGACCTGGTAGGTGCCGAAGAGGTCCTTGAGGTAGGCGGGGGCCGTGGCGAAGCCGCCGCCGTAGAAGGACACGACGACCAGGGCGCACAGCACGAACAGCGGTTTGGAGGAGTCGCCGAACAGCGCGATCAGGGTGTACATCAGCGCGCCGACGCCGAGGTACACGCGGTAGATGTTCTTGCGCCCGATCAGGTCGGAGGCGGAGGACCAGCCGAACCGGCCCGCCATGTTGGCCGCCGACAGCAGGGCCACGAAGCCGGCCGCGGCGGTCACGGACACCGGGGTGGAGGTGTCGGAGAAGAAGTCCGTGATCATCGGCGCGGCCTTCTCCAGGATGCCGATGCCGGCGGTGACGTTCATGCAGAGCACGATCCACAGCAGCCAGAACTGCGGGGTGCGCACGGCGGAGCGCGCCGAGACCTGGACCCCTTCGAGCGGGGCGGGGCGGCCGTCCGCCCGTTGCCTGGGCCGCGGCACCCGTACCAGCAGCACGCCGAGCAGCATGAAGACGGCGTACGTCAGTCCGTGGACGAGGAAGGCGAGGGCGATCCCCGAGTTGTCGGTGCCGAAGGACTTGAGCATCTGCGCCGACCAGGGCGAGGCGATGAGGGCGCCGCCGCCGAAGCCCATGATGGCGATGCCGGTGGCCATGCCCGGCCGGTCCGGGAACCACTTGATCAGCGTCGAGACGGGCGAGATGTAGCCGATGCCCAGGCCGATGCCGCCGACGAAGCCGTAGCCGAGGACGATCAGCCAGTACTGCTCCACGGCCGCGCCGAGCGCCGAGAGCAGGAAGCCGGAGGAGAAGCAGACCAGGGCGACGGTCATCGCCCAGCGCGGCCCGTGCCGTTCCACCAGCGTGCCGCCGAACGCGGCCGAGAGACCGAGCATGACGATGCCGAGCTGGAAGGGCAGCGCGCTCTGCGTGCCGCTGAGGCCGAGCGCGGACTCCAGGGGCGGTTTGAACACGGACCAGGCGTAGGCCTGGCCGATGGAGAGGTGGACCGAGAGAGCGGCCGGGGGAACGAGCCAGCGGCTCCAGCCCGGGGGTGCGACGGGGGGACTCATGGGTCCCCAACCGTAGGGATCCGGAAAGCGCTTGAGAAGACTGTTGAGCGGACAACTACAGAAGCCGATCATTCGACTACGGACCACCACCACTGCTGCACAAAGCCTTGCCGCCCCAACCTCCATACTGTAGACAATATTTCGTCGACAGACACTTCTCGGTTCCTCCTCGGTATCCCTCGACCGAACGGAGCTCCCCCGCCATGAAAGTCGCAGTCCTCGGCGCCGGGGCGATCGGCGCCTACGTCGGCGCCGCGCTCCACCGTGCGGGCGCCGACGTGCATCTCATCGCCCGTGGACCGCATCTGGCGGCCATGAGGCAGTACGGAGTACGGGTGCGCAGCCCGCGCGGCGACTTCACCGCGCATCCGCACGCCACCGACGACCCGGCCGAAGTCGGTCCGGTCGACTACGTGTTCCTGGGTCTGAAGGCCAACTCGTACGCGGCGTGCGGGCCGCTGATCGAGCCGCTGCTGCACCAGACCACGGCGATTGTGGCCGCCCAGAACGGCATCCCCTGGTGGTACTTCCACCGGCACGGCGGCCCCTACGACGGGCGCCGCCTCGAAAGCGTGGACCCGGCCGGCGCGGTCAGTGCGGTGCTCGCGCCCGAACGGGCCGTCGGCTGCGTCGTGTACGCGGCCACCGAACTGGAACAGCCGGGCGTCGTACGCCATGTGGAAGGCACCCGGTTCTCGGTCGGCGAGCCGGGCCGGGAGGTCTCGCCGCGGTGCACCGCGTTCAGCGAGGCGATGCGCTCGGGCGGACTGAAGTGCCCGGTCGAGCCGGACCTGCGGGGCGACATCTGGCTGAAGCTGCTGGGCAACATCTCCTTCAACCCGATCAGCGCCCTGGCCCGGGCCACCATGCGGCAGATGTGCCTGCACGGCGGCACCCGCGAGGTCATCGAAACCATGATGACCGAGACGCTGGCGGTCGCCGCGGCCCTCGGCTGCGAGGTCGGCGTCTCCATCGAACGCCGGCTCGCGGGCGCCGAGCGGGTGGGCGACCACCGCACCTCCACGCTCCAGGACCTGGAGCGCGGCAAGCCGCTCGAACTCGACGTGCTGCTGGCGGCCGTCGTCGAACTGGCGGAGATCACCGGGGTCCCGGTGCCCACCCTGCGCACCGTGCACGCCCTGTCGGACCTGCTCGCGCTGAGGAGCGCCGCATGAGGAAACGCGACCGAACCCCCAAGACCTACACCCGCCTCACCCACCCCCTGGTCCGGGACTCGCGCGACGCGCCGTTCCGCCGGGCGACCTGGGAGGAGGCCCTGGACCGCACGGCCCGGGGCCTGACGGCGGCGCGCGGCGCGTTCGGGATGTTCTCCTGCGCGCGGGCGACCAACGAGATGAACTACGTGGCCCAGAAGTTCGCCCGGGTGGTCATGGGCACCCACAACGTGGACTCCTGCAACCGCACTTGTCACGCACCGAGCGTGGCGGGCCTGTCGGCCGCCTTCGGCTCGGGCGGCGGCACCTCCTCCTACGAGGAGATCGAGCACACCGACGTCATCGTGATGTGGGGATCCAACGCCCGTTTCGCACACCCGATCTTCTTCCAGCACGTGCTGAAGGGCATACGGGGCGGCGCCCGCCTGTACGCGGTGGACCCGCGCCGCACCTCCACCGCCGAGTGGGCGGAGAGCTGGCTCGGACCGAACGTCGGCACGGACATCCCGCTGGCGCACGCGGTCGGCCGGGAGATCATCCACGCGGGCCTGGCCAACGAGGCGTTCATCGAACGCGCGACGACGGGCTACGACGACTACAAGGCCCTGGTCGAACCCTGGACCCTGTCCCTCGCCGAGAAGGTGACCGGCGTACCGGCCGCCGCCATCCGCGAACTGGCACACGCCTACGCCCGCGCCGAGCGCGCCCAGCTGTGCTGGACCCTCGGCATCACCGAGCACCACAACGGCACGGACAACGTCCGCGCCCTGATCAACCTCTCCCTGCTCACCGGCCACGTCGGCCGCTACGGCTCCGGTCTGCAACCGCTGCGCGGCCAGAACAACGTGCAGGGCGGCGGCGACATGGGCGCCATCCCCAATCGCCTCCCCGGCTTCCAGGACGTCCTCGACCCGGAGGTCCGCCGGAAGTTCGAGACGGCGTGGGACACGGTGGTCGAGCCGCGCCACGGCCTCACGCTGACGGAGATGTTCGAGGCGATGGACGAGGGCACGCTCCGCGCCGTCTACTGCATCGGCGAGAACCCGGCCCAGTCGGAGGCGGACGCCGAACAGGCGGTACGCCGTCTGCGCGCCCTGGATTTCCTGGTGGTCCAGGACATCTTCCTCACCAAGACCGCCGAACTGGCGGACGTGGTCCTGCCGGCCACGGCCGGCTGGGCGGAGACGGAGGGCACCACCACCAACAGCGAACGACGTGTACAACGCGTCCGCAGGGCCGTGACCCCGCCCGGCGAGGCCCGCGAGGACATCGACATCCTCTGCGACCTCGCGGCCCGCCTCGGCCACGACTGGAAGTACGACGACGCGGAGGCGGTCTGGAACGAGCTGCGCTCCCTCTCCCCCGACCACCACGGGATGACGTACGCCCGCCTCGATGAGCACCAGGGCATCCAGTGGCCGTGCCCGAGCACGGAGGGCCTGGAACCCACGTACCTGCACGGCAGGTTGTGGTCTGCGGACCCTGCCGACCGCGGCCGCCTCGCTCCCTTCGGACTCGTCCGGCACGACCCGCCGGTGGACCTCACCGACGAGCAGTACCCGATCCGGCTGACCACGGGACGCCGCCTCGACTCCTACAACACGGGGGTGCAGAGCGGCGGTTACGCCTCCCCGCTGCGCCGCGTCGAGTCCGTCGAACTCTGCCCGGAGGACGCCGAACGCTACGGCGTGGTGGTCGGCGAGGAGGTGCGGGTGACCTCACGACGCGGCTCGTTGCTGGCCCCCGTCTGGGTCGACACGGCCCTGCGCCCGGGCCTGGCCTTCATGAGCTTCCACTTTCCCGACGAGGTGGACACCAACCAGCTGACCATCGAGGCGAACTGTCCCATCGCCGGGACGGCGGAGTTCAAGGCCTCGGCGATCCGGATCGAGAAGGTGAGCACCGGTGGACCTGCGCTTCGGTGACAGCAAGCCCACGGACGAGGAACGCGCGGCCGTGGACGCCCTGCTCGGCCCGCCCGAGTCCTCCTGGGAGGGCGCGGACCGCTCCGACGCGGACCTCAGGTGGGCGCGCGGCGGCCGGGAGGCCCGGGACCGCCGCGACCAGCTCCTGCCGGCCCTGCACGCGCTCAACGACCGCGTCGGCTGGATCAGCGAGGGCGCCCTGGACTACGTGTGCCGCCGTCTGACCGTCCCCCCGGCCGAGGCCTACGGCGTGGCGACCTTCTACGCCATGTTCTCCGTCCGCCCCCGCCCGGCCACGGTCCTGCACGTCTGCACCGACCTGGCGTGCACGGCGGCGGGCTCGGGTGAGCTGTGTGCGGCGGTGGAGGCGCGCCTGGGCCCGGAGAGCGGCGTGAAGGTCGAGCGATCTCCCTGCTTGGGCCTGTGCGAACGGGCCCCGGCGACTTTGACGATCCGGGCGGGCCACCCAGCCCGTCCGGCGCTTGAGGGCGAGGCCGTCCAGGCCGAAGGCGGGGGTCCGGGGGCGGCAGCCGCCGGGGACGGGAACGGGAAGGGGCGGCGGGGGCGAAAAGCTCTCCACGCGACGGCGGTATGCGCCCCCGCGACCCCCGACCGGGCGGTCACGGCGGCCACCGCCCCCGAATCCGCCCCCACCGAACCGGCCCCCGAAGCCGCGGTCCCCCAGTCCGGCGACCCCACCCTCACCCTCCTCAGCCGCATCGGCACCGTCGACCCCACCTCCCTGGACGACTACCGCGCCCACGGCGGCTACACCGCCCTCCGCCGCGCCTTCGCCCTCGGCCCCGCCGCCGTCATCCGCGAGGTCACCGACGCCGGTCTGGTCGGCCGCGGCGGCGCCGCCTTCCCCACCGGCCGCAAGTGGCAGGCGACGGCCGCCCAGCCCGACCACCCGCACTACCTGGTCTGCAACGCCGACGAATCCGAACCGGGCACCTTCAAGGACCGCGTCCTGATGGAGGGCGACCCGTACGCCCTGGTCGAAGCCATGACGATCGCGGCCTACGCGACCGGCGCCCACCGGGGTTACCTCTACCTCCGCGGCGAGTACCCGCGCGCGCTGGCCCGCCTCACCCACGCCATCGAGCAGGCCCGCACCCGCGGCCTCCTCGGCGACGACGTCCTCGGCCAGGGCTACGCCTTCGACATCGAGATCCGGCGCGGCGCGGGCGCGTACATCTGCGGCGAGGAGACGGCCCTGTTCAACTCCATCGAGGGCCACCGCGGCGAGCCGCGCTCCAAGCCGCCGTTCCCGGTCGAGAAGGGCCTGTTCGGCAAGCCCACGGTCGAGAACAACGTGGAGACCCTGGTCAACGTCCTGCCCATCCTGACGATGGGCGCCGAGGCGTACGCCGCGATCGGCACTCCGACGTCCACCGGCCCCAAGCTGTTCTGCGTGTCCGGCTCCGTGGCCCGCCCCGGCGTCTACGAACTCCCCTTCGGCGCCACGCTGGGCGAGCTGCTCACCCTCGCCGGGGTCCGCGACAACCTCCGCGCGGTCCTGCTCGGCGGCGCCGCCGGCGGCTTCGTCCGCCCCGACGAACTGGACATCCCGCTCACCTTCGAAGGCACCCGCGAGGCGGGCACGACCCTGGGCTCCGGCGTCGTCATGGCCTTCGACGACACGGTCCCGCTCCCCCGCCTGCTGCTGCGGATCGCCGAGTTCTTCCGCGACGAGTCGTGCGGTCAGTGCGTGCCGTGCCGGGTCGGGACCGTCCGCCAGGAGGAGGCGCTGCACCGGATCGCCGACCGCACGGGCGCCGCGGCGGCCGACGACATCGCCCTGCTCCGCGAGGTGGGCCGCGCGATGCGGGACGCCTCGATCTGCGGTCTGGGGCAGACCGCGTGGAACGCCGTGGAATCCGCCATCGACCGTCTGGGGGCGTACGAATGACCGCGATACCGCTCGGAGTGCCGCGCCGCCTGGTGGAGTTCACCCTGGACGGGCAGGAGGCCCGGGTTCCCGAAGGGTCCACGATCCTCGACGCCTGCCGGGCCGCCGGGAAGGACGTCCCGACCCTGTGCGAGGGCGACACGCTGACCCCGAAGAACGCCTGCCGGGTCTGCGTGGTGGACGTGGAGGGCGCCAGGACCCTCGCGCCGGCCTGCTCGCGCAAGGCGGAGCCCGGCATGGTGGTGCGCACGGACACCGAGCGCGCCCGGCACAGCCGCAAGGTCGTCCTCGAACTCCTCGCCTCCTCGGTCGATCTCTCCACCACCCCTTCGGTCGCCCAGTGGATCAAGGAGTACGAGGCGAAGCCCGACCGCTTCGGCCCGGACGCGGCGCGCGTCGACGAGGAACCACGTGTCGACAACGACCTCTACGTGCGCGACTACGGCAAGTGCATCCTCTGCTACAAGTGCGTGGACGCCTGCGGCGACCAGTGGCAGAACAGCTTCGCCATCTCCGTCTCCGGCCGCGGCTTCGACGCCCGGATCTCGGTCGAGCACGACGGCCCGCTGACCGACTCGGCGTGCGTCTACTGCGGCAACTGCATCGAGGTGTGCCCCACCGGGGCCCTGTCCTTCAAGTCCGAGTTCGACATGCGGGCGGCGGGCACCTGGGACGAGGAGCGGCAGACCGAGACGACGACGGTGTGCGCGTACTGCGGCGTGGGCTGCAACCTCACGCTCCATGTGCAGGACAATGAGATCGTCAAGGTCACCTCTCCGCACGACAATCCGGTGACCCACGGCAACCTGTGCATCAAGGGCCGCTTCGGCTACCAGCACGTACAGAACCGGGACTGACCGGCACACCGACCGGCGCAAGGGGCACGACATGGGACGAGTCACGGAACGACGCAAGGTCATCCGCATCAGGGACGGGGCGGTCTCCACCCGGCCGGACACGCTCGTCGCCGAGGAGCCGCTGGAGATCCGGCTGAACGGCAAACCGCTCGCCATCACGATGCGCACCCCCGGCGACGACTTCGCGCTGGCGGCGGGCTTCCTGGTGAGCGAGGGCGTGCTGGCCGAGCAGGGTGACCTGCAGAACATCGTGTACTGCGCGGGTGCGACGGTCGACGGCTCCAACACCTACAACGTGGTCGACGTGAAGACCGCCCCCGGTGTGCGGGTCCCCGACATCACGCTGGAGCGGAACGTCTACACCACCTCCTCCTGCGGCCTGTGCGGCAAGGCGAGCCTGGACGCGGTGCGTACGACGGCCCGCTGGCCCATCGCCGACACACCCCCGGTCCGCGTCACCCCGGAACTCCTCGCGGACCTCCCCGACCGGCTGCGCGCCTCCCAGCGGGTCTTCGACCGCACGGGCGGGCTGCACGCGGCGGCGCTGTTCACCGAGGACGGCGAGCTGGTGGACGTACGGGAGGACGTGGGCCGGCACAACGCGGTCGACAAGCTGGTCGGGCGCGCCCTGCAGAACGGGGACCTGCCGCTGTCCCGGTCCGTGCTGCTGGTGTCGGGCCGGGCCTCCTTCGAGCTGGCGCAGAAGGCCGTGATGGCCGGCATCCCGGTGCTGGCCGCGGTCTCCGCGCCGTCCTCGCTGGCCGTGGACCTGGCCGCCGAGACCGGACTGACCCTGGTGGGCTTCCTGCGCGGCAGCTCCATGAACGTGTACGCGGGTGAGGACCGGGTCGCCCTGCGGGCCGCGGTCGCCCAGGGCTGACCCCCCTCCCCGCGGCACGGCGGCGGGGCTCCTGCCGGGCGGGGAGCGCCCCCTGCGCCCCCGGGGGCCCCGCCTCGACCGCTCCGGTGTCCGACACGCGGGGGACGGCGCGGTCCCCGCGGACACCGGACGTCTCTTGTACTGATGTCCGGACGAATGGGTCCCCTCCACCAGCCGCCCGAAGGGCAGACCGCGCCATGCCCCCTCGAACCCGCCGTCCCTTCTGGCTCGCGCTCGCCACGTCCTGCGCGCTCGCCGTGTCCTCTCCCTTCCCGGCACACGCGCGACCCGGCGACCGCGCACCCGGCTCCGAGGAGCAGGTGCTCTTCGACGCGGCCCGCGACCCCGGCGGATACGCCTGCTTCCGCATCCCGGCGATCGTGCGCACGAGGGACGGCACGCTGCTCGCCTTCGCCGAGGGCCGCGTCCTGGACTGCGGGGACGCCGGTGACATCGACGTCGTCCTCAAGCGCTCCACCGACGGCGGACTCACCTGGGGCCCGCTGCGGGTCGTCAACGACGGCGGCGGCGACACCCACGGCAACCCGGCCCCGGTCGTCGACCGTGCCACCGGCCGCGTCCTGCTGCTGGAGACGTACAACGCGGGCCGCACGGACGGCGCCAACTGCCCGGTGCCCTGCGCGCGCACGCCGCACCTCCAGCACAGCGACGACGACGGCCGCACCTGGTCCACTCCCCGCGACCTGAGCGTCGAGATCCTGCCGCCCGACTGGGACTCCTGGTACGCCACCGGCCCCGTGCACGGCGTCCAGCTCACCGGCGGCGCCCACCCCGGCCGGCTCGTCGTCGGCGTCAACGCCGAGACCTGGGACGGCGGGCGAAGCGGGACGGGGGTCCCCCCGGCCGGAGGCTGGGGGAGGGTCACCGCCAACCACGCGGCCCTCGTCGTCAGCGACGACGGCGGCGAGCACTGGAGGACCGGCGCCACCGACACCTGGCCCGTCGCCGCCGACGGCACCTTCCGGCAGAAGCCCTCCGAACTGACCCTCACCGAACGCGCCGACGGCGCCCTCCTGGTCAGCGGCCGGGAGGAGAACGGCACCGACCTGGGCCACCGCACCCAGGCACTCAGCCGGGACGGCGGCGACAGTTTCGCGGCGCCCTTCCGGGCCCTGCCCGACCTGTACGCCCCGCAGGCGCAGGGTGCGGTGCTGCGTGTCGGCGACCGCATCCTGCTGTCGGCGCCCGCCGACCCCGACCGCCGCCGGACGATGACGGTCCGCTCCTCCCGGGACGGCGGCGCGACCTGGGACAGCGCGGACCGCGGCACGGTCGTCACCCGGGACTGGTCCGGCTACTCGGACCTGGTGCCGGTCGACGACGACACCGTGGGCCTGCTGTACGAGGGCGGGAAGACCGACGCCCGCGACGAGATCCGCTTCGCCCGCCTCACCGCGGACCGGCTCGCTCCGCCCCGGGCCCCCGACCCCACCACCCCCGACCTCGCCGCCGGTGCCGCCCCCGCGGTGGTGCTCGGCGGCGCCGCGCCGACCACGGACGGCGCGGTGGGCGGCGCGCTCGCGTTCGACGGCGCGGACGACGCCGTACGGCTGCCCTACGACGGGCGGCTGACGCTCGGGGAGGGGGACTTCACGGCGTCGCTGTGGTTCCGGTACTCGGCGGCCGACGGGGAGCAGCCGCTGCTGTGGATGGGCGGCACCGGCACCACCCAGCCCCAGGTGTGGCTGCGCGCCGAACCGGACGCCGGGCGGGTGCAGGGGCTGATCACCGCGCGGGACGGAGCGACGGCCCCGCGCTCGGCGTGGGTGCGCACGGACCGCGCGTACGACGACGGGCGATGGCACCGTCTGACGCTGCGCCGGGGCGGGGGGCGGCTCACGCTGTTCGTCGACG
Source organism: Streptomyces rubrogriseus (assembly GCF_027947575.1). Taxonomy (NCBI): domain Bacteria; kingdom Bacillati; phylum Actinomycetota; class Actinomycetes; order Kitasatosporales; family Streptomycetaceae; genus Streptomyces; species Streptomyces rubrogriseus. Next base: position 5,609,981 of record NZ_CP116256.1, read on the forward strand.
GTTCGGCGGCGGACGACGCGGCGGACGTGCGGGGTTCGGTCAGCCGGAACTCACCCTTCGGGGTGCACATCGGCGAACGGATGGACGGCCGGGCCCGCTTCACCGGCGCCGTCGACGACGTACAGGTGTGGAACAGGGCCCTGACGGACTCGGAGATCGCCGCCGGTGACCCGCCCGCCGCCGGCGGGAGCACCGTCCTGCACCTCCCCCTGGACCGGGTGGACGAGGCGGCCACGGCCACGGGCGGGAGCGCGGCCACGGGCGGCTGACCGTCATCGCGCCGGACCGCGGGGGCCTCAGCCGGAGCGGCTCCCGGTGCCGACGGCGGTCCGCGCCGGGGTGGCCGGCTCCTCGGACGCGACCGCCTCCGGGTCGTGCGACCGGCGTTTGGCGATCACCGCGCACACCATCAGCTGCATCTGGTGGAAGAGCATCAGCGGCAGCACCGCCAGCGAGGCCTGGGCGCCGAACAGGACGCTCGCCATGGGCAGTCCGGCGGCCAGCGACTTCTTGGACCCGGCGAACTGGATCGCGATCCGGTCCTCCCGCCCGAAGCCGAGCCCCTTCGCCCCGTACCAGGTCAGGGCCAGCATCACGGCCAGGAGCACTGCCTGGACGGCCAGCAGCCCGGCCAGCCGCGCCGGGCTCACCTGGTGCCAGATGCCCTCGACCATGCCCTCGCTGAACGCGGTGTAGACGACCAGGAGGATGGAGCCGCGGTCGACGAGCCCGAGCACCTTCTTGTGCCGGGCGACGAAGCCTCCGATCCACCGGCGCAGCAGTTGCCCGGCCACGAACGGCACCAGCAGTTGCAGCACGATCTTCACCACCGAGTCGGCGGAGAACCCGCCCCCGCCGCCGCCCAGCAGGGCGGCGGCCAGCAGCGGTGTGACGACGATGCCGACCAGTGAGGAGAAGGACCCGGCGCAGATGGCGGCGGGCACGTTGCCGCGGGCCATGGAGGTGAAGGCGATCGAGGACTGGATGGTCGACGGGACCAGGGTGAGGAAGAGCAGGCCCTGGTAGAGGGGGTCGGTCAGGAACACCGGGACCAGACCGCGCGACGCGAGGCCGAGCAGCGGGAAGACGACGAAGGTGCAGGCCAGCACGGTGACGTGGAGCCGCCAGTGCCGTACGCCGTCCATCGCCTCACGGGTGGAGAGCCGGGCGCCGTAGAGGAAGAAGAGGAACGCGATCGCGCCGGTGGAGGCGCCGGAGGCGACGTCCGCGCCCGTGCCGCGGGCCGGCAGCAGCGCCGCGAGGCCCACGGTGCCGAGCAGCAGCAGGATGTACGGGTCGATCGGCATCCGACGCGGCCAACGCAGGCGTTTCACGGTGCTCCACTTGCTCGCTGCTTGCTCGTACTGCTCGTTCGGCGGGATCACGGGTCCCCGCTCCATCGTGCTCCCCCGTCCGGCGATCGGGAATCCGGCATACCGCTCTGACTGTCATCACGATCACCGATGACCCCGCTAGGCTGGCGGCATGTACGACCCCTCCCACCTGCGCACCTTCCTGTCGGTGGCCCAGACGCTGAGCTTCACGCAGGCCGCCCGGCGGCTCGGGCTGCGTCAGTCGACGGTGAGCCAGCACGTACGGCGGCTGGAGGACGCCACCGGGCGCCAGCTGTTCAGCCGGGACACGCACTCCGTGGAGCTGACGGAGGACGGGGAGGCGATGCTCGGGTTCGCGCGCCGGATCCTGGAGGTGCACGAGCAGGCGACGGCCTTCTTCACGGGCACCCGGCTGCGCGGGCGGCTGCGGTTCGGGGCCTCCGAGGACTTCGTGCTGACCCGGCTGCCGGAGATCCTGGAGGCCTTCCGGCACGACCACCCCGAGGTCGACCTGGAGCTGACGGTGGAGCTGTCGGGCACCCTGCACGAGCAGCTGGCGGCCGGGAAGCTGGACCTGGTGCTCGCCAAGCGGCGGCCCGAGGACCCGCGCGGCGAGCCGGTGTGGAGCGACCGGCTGGTGTGGATCGGCGCGGAGCGGCTGCGCCTCGAACCGGACCGCCCGGTGCCGCTCATCGTCTACCCGCCGCCCGGCATCACCCGCGCGCTCGCCCTGGACGCCCTGCAGCGGGAGGGTCGCGCGTGGCACATCGCGTGCACCAGCGGCAGCCTCAACGGCCTGATCGCCGCCGCCCGGGCGGGCCTGGGCGTGATGGCGCACTCCCGCGGCCTCGTCCCGCCCGGTCTGGTACGGGTGCCGGACCGGGCCGGGCTGCCCGAGCTGGGCGGCGTCGACTTCGTGCTGGTGCACGGCGGCCGCCGCCCTCGGCGCAGGGCGCGGCCGACGCGCTGGCGGCGGCGATCCTGGCGGGCGGCGACCGGCTGCACCGGCCTCAGCGCACGGGCCTCGGATAGGTCAGCTGCTTGACCCGGCGCAGGTACGGTGACGCCTCCACGTGCTGGACGCCCTCCAGGCGGCCGAGCGGGCCGCTCAGGTAGGCGTAGAGGTCGGCCGTGCTGCGGACGACCGCGGTGGCCACGATGTTGGACGGGCCCGCGGTGGCGGCGGCGTGGGCGATCTCGTCGTGTGCGGCGAGCGCCTCGCCGACCCGGTGCAGGGCGGCCGGGCTGGTGGTGAGCCACAGGACGGCGGCGGTCGGGTATCCGAGGATCTCCGAGTGGTACTCCACGTCGATGTACACGGCGCCGGAGCCGAGCAGCGCGGCCAGGCGGCGCTTGACCGCGGACTCGGAGCGGCCGGTGGCGCGCTGGAGTTCGGGGTGTCCGGCGCGCCCGTCGCGTTCCAGGACGTCGAGCAGCGGTTCGTCCTCGGGGTCGATACGGGCCGGCCCCGACGGGGGCGGGCCGGTCTCCGGCCGCAGCGCCGCGACCTGGTCGGCGCTGAGGACGCCGAACTTGCGGAGCCAGCCGCTGGGGCCGCCGTAGAAGCGGTGCAGGATCTGGTGGGCGTGGATCTCCAGCACACTCGGGGTGCGCGGCAGCTTGCCGAGGAGCAGGTCGTCCCGGTCGCCGGGACTGCGCGGCCGGGTGCCGAAGATGATCTCCGTGCCCCCCGCGGCCAGCCCGATCCAGTTGGTGTCGGGGCGCTTGGCGAGGGCGTCGGCGATGGCCGGCGCGCTGTCGGGGACGCAGCGCAGCCGAAGCGTCCAGTAGTCCTGGCCGAGCCGCTCGGCGTCCCGGACGGCGACCACCCGCAGCCCGCCCTCGGCGCACAGTCTGCGGTAGCGGCGGGCGACGGTCTGGTCGGAGACGCCGAGCACCGCCCCGATGCGGCTGAAGGAGGCGCGGCCGTTCACCTCCAGCGCGTCCAGTACACGTAGGTCCAGTTCGTCGAAGGTGTCGGATTCCATCCGCATGTCGGCCACTCCTGTCGGATTCCGTCCCGGTGCCGCCGTGAACCCGTGCGATCGGCCGGGCGAGCCCCATCGTACGAGGGCACGGACATCACGTACGACACGGGAGAGAAGACGGAACATGCGTACATGGGGGCCGCTCACCGCGGTGTGCCTGGGGACGTTCATGCTGTTGCTGGACGTGACGATCGCGGTCGTCGCGCTGCCGGACATGGCCCGGGGGCTGCACGCCTCGCTGAGCGATCTGCAGTGGGTGATGGACGGCTACGCGCTGGCGCTGGCCGCGCTGCTGCTGGGACTGGGGGCGGCGGCCGACGTCCTGGGACGGCGTCGGGTGCACGTGGCGGGCGTGGTGCTGTTCGCGCTGGCGTCGCTGCTGTGCGGGCTGGCCACCGGGCCGGGCATGCTGGTCGCCGCGCGCGGGCTGCAGGGGCTGGGCGCGGCGGCGATGTTCGCCACCACGCTGCCGCTGCTCGGTTCGGTCTACCAGGGGCGCCGGCGGTCGATGGCGCTCGGGGTGTGGGGCGCGGTCAGCGGCGCGGCGGCGGCGGTGGGCCCGGTGCTGGGCGGACTGCTCACCGACGGTCCGGGCTGGCGCTGGATCTTCTGGGTGAACCTGCCGGTGAGCGTGGCGGCGGTCTGGCTGACCCTGCGCGTGGTGCCGGAGTCGCGCGGGGCGAGCGGGCGCCGCGTGGACTGGGCGGGCACGGCCACGTTCGCGGCGTTCGCCGGGGCGGTGACGTACGGGGCGGTACGGGCCGGGTCGCACGGGTGGACGGAGGGCGGCACCCTCGCCTCCTTCGTGCTCGCGGTGGTGGCGCTGGGCGCGTTCGTCGCCGTGGAGCGCCGGGTCGCCGATCCGCTGCTGGACCCGCGGCTGTTCCTGCGGCCCGCGTTCTCGGGCGTGATGCTGGGCGGGCTGGCCTTCAACGCGGCGGCGTTCGGTGTGATGGCGTACACCTCCATATGGCTCCAGACGATGCTGGGGATGAGCCCGGTGCGGGGCGGTCTGGTGTTCGTGTGGCTGTCGCTGGCGTCGTTCGTGGTGGCCGCGGCGGGCGGGCGGCTGCTGCACGGGGTGCCGGCCCGGCTGACCATCGGGGGCGGACTGCTGCTGATCGCGGCGGGGCAGTTCTGCATGGCGTTCCTGGACGCGGGCTCCGGCGGGTCCGCCCTGGTGCCGGGGCTGCTCCTGGTGGGTGTGGGCACGGGCCTGGTGTCGCCCGGCATCGCGGGCGCGGCACTGGCCGCGGTCCCGGCGGAGCGGTCCGGCATGGCCGGGGGTGCGGTCAACACCTTCCGCCAGCTCGGGTACGCGCTCGGCATCGCCGTGTTCGGCACGGTGCTGACCTCGCGGATGGAGGACACGCTTCCGCACGACGCGGCGCACGGCCTGGCGGGCGGTGCGGCGGGCGCCCTGCGGGGTGTGTTCGGCGAGCACGCGCTGCGGGCCTCGTTCGCCTCCGGACTGAACGCGGCCGCGGTGGCCGCGGGCGCGGTCGCGGCCGTCGCCGGGGTGCTGGTGCTCGCCCTGGTCAGGGCCGAACGCGGCGGCCGGAATGCCGGTGTGACGGATTCCGCGCCGCCCGCGCTGAAAGAGGAGGAGGCCGTTCCGGCACCCCCGTACCGGCGGTAAGCGGGTCGTACAGATTCGGTGGAGATTACGGCACCGAACCTTACTCAACCGTCAGGAAACTGTCCGACCCTTCCCCATGTGAGCGCATTTCCTCTCGCTGACCAGCGCGAACCTGAGCCCTGTTCGATTTTGGCGCCCCTCCCGTCCCCGCGCCGGGTGGGGTAGCTTTCACCGCGCTGTGCGGGGGCGTCATCGAAAAGCGGGGATCGAAAAGCGGGGAGCGGGGTTTGCGCGAGTTCACCAGTCCTCCGTTGACGTTGCCACCACCGGTGGGCGGTCTGGCCGACGTCGTCTTCGAACATGCCGACGAGGATCCGCGGCACATCGCCCTCGGCCGCAAGGACGAGGCCGGGCAGTGGCGGGACGTCACCGCCGCTGCCTTCCGCGACGAGGTGCTGGCACTCGCCAAGGGACTGCTGGCCCAGGGCATCCGCTTCGGCGACCGGGTCGCCATCATGTCCCGCACCCGCTACGAGTGGACCCTGTTCGACTTCGCCCTGTGGACGATCGGCGCCCAGGTGGTGCCGATCTACCCGACCTCCTCGGCCGAGCAGTGCATGTGGATGCTCTACGACGCCGAGGTGACGGCCGCGGTCGTGGAGCACGAGGACCACGCCATGACGATCGCCACCGTCATCGACCGGCTGCCGCACCTGCGCGGCCTGTGGCAGCTGGACTCCGGAGCCGTGCAGGAGCTGTACGACGCGGGCGCGCACCTCGACGACGAGGTGGTCCACCGGCACCGCAAGGCGGTCACACCTGAGTCGGTCGCCACCGTCATCTACACCTCCGGCACGACCGGCCGCCCCAAGGGCTGCGTCCTGACCCACGGCAACTTCATGTACGAGGCGGACACCGTCATCGCGCGCTGGGAGCCGGTGTTCCACTCCAAGCGGGGCGACGAGGCGGCGACGCTGCTGTTCCTGCCGCTCGCGCACGTCTTCGGGCGGATGGTGGAGGTCGCGGCGATCCGCGGCCGGGTCCGCTTCGGCCACCAGCCGCAGCTCAACGCCGCGGCCCTGCTGCCCGACCTGGCCGCCTTCCGGCCGACCTTCATCCTGGCGGTGCCGTACATCTTCGAGAAGGTGTTCAACGCGGCGCGGCGCAAGGCCGAGAAGGACGGGAAGGCGGGGCCCTTCGAGAAGGCCGTCGACGTGGCCGTGAAGTACGCGGAGGCGGTGGAGGCGAAGGCCTGGGGCGACGGCCCCGGCCCGTCGGCGGGCCTGCGCATGCAGCACCAGTTCTTCGACAAGCTCGTCTACTCCAAGGTCCGGGCCGCGATGGGCGGACGCATCCGCAACGCCATGTCGGGCGGCTCGGCGATGGACCGGCGCCTCGGGCTGTTCTTCGCGGGCGCGGGCGTGCAGATCTACGAGGGCTACGGCCTGACCGAGTCCACGGCGGCCGCCACCGCCAACCCGCCGGAGCGCACCCGCTACGGCACCGTCGGGCAGCCGATTCCGGGCATGACCGTGCACATCGCGGACGACGGCGAGATCTGGCTCAACGGCGAGAACGTCTTCGAGGGCTACCTGAACAACCCCAAGGCCACCGACGAGACCCTGCACGACGGCTGGCTGGCCACCGGCGACCTCGGCGCCCTGGACGAGGACGGCTACCTCACCATCACCGGCCGCAAGAAGGAGATCCTGGTGACCTCCGGCGGCAAGAGCGTCTCCCCGGGGCTCCTCGAGGAGCGGGTGCGCGACCATCCGCTGGTCAACCAGTGCATCGTCGTCGGCAACGACCGGCCCTACGTGGCCGCGCTCATCACCCTCGACCAGGAGGCGGTCGAGCACTGGCTGACGATGCGCAACAAGCCGCAGCTGTCCGCGGCCGACCTGGTGCACGACGCCGACCTGGAGACGGAGGTGCGGCGCGCGGTCGTCGCGGCCAACACGCTGGTGTCCCAGGCCGAGTCGATCCGCACCTTCCGCATCCTCGCCCAGCCGTTCACCGAGGAGCACGGGCTGCTCACCCCCTCGCTGAAACTGAAGCGCAAGGCCATCGAGAACGCCTACGGCACCGAGGTCGAGGCCCTTTACACAGCGTGAGTTCCACGGTCAGGAATGCGTCCGGGCTCGTGATCGTTGACGATATGAGTACCACCTGACCACAACCGAAGGATCAAGAGCTCGTGAGCAGCAAGGTCCCCCCGATCATCCTGAACAACGGCGTCGAGATGCCCCAGCTGGGCTTCGGCGTCTGGCAGGTGCCGGACGACGAGGCGCAGACCGCCGTCGCCCTGGCCCTGGAGGCCGGGTACCGCAGCATCGACACAGCGGCGATCTACGGCAATGAAGAGGGCACCGGCAGGGCGATCGCCGCCTCCGGCCTGGCCCGCGAGGACCTCTTCGTCACCACCAAGCTCTGGAACAGCGACCAGGGGTACGACTCCACCCTCCGCGCCTTCGACACCTCGATGGCGAAGCTCGGCCTGGAGTACCTCGACCTCTACCTGATCCACTGGCCCATGCCGGCCAGGGAGAAGTACGTCGACACCTACAAGGCGTTCGAGAAGCTCCTGGCCGACGGACGGGTCCGCGCCATCGGCGTGTCCAACTTCCTGCCGGAGCACCTGGAGCGGCTGACCGCCGAGACGTCGGTGATCCCGGCCGTCAACCAGATCGAGCTGCACCCGCACCTCCAGCAGCACGCCGCCCGCGAGGCGCACGCGGAGCAGGGCATCGCCACCGAGGCCTGGTCCCCGCTCGGCTCCGGCAAGGGCATCCTGGACATCCCGGCGATCGTCGCGATCGCCCAGAAGCACGGGCGCACCCCGGCCCAGGTCGTGCTGCGCTGGCACCTCCAGCTGGGCAACGTGGTGATTCCGAAGTCCGTGACGCCGTCCCGGATCAAGGAGAACCTCGACGTGTTCGGCTTCACCCTGGACACCGAGGACCTCGCGGCGATCAGCGCGCTGAACGAGGACCGTCGGCTGGGCCCGGACCCGGCGGACGTCAACTCCTGAGCGGTGCCGCACACGGGAGGGGCCCGACCGCGCGTGCGGCCGGGCCCCTCCCGCGTCTCGCGCGGGTCAGTTGGGCTGCCCCAGCGGCCGTACGACCACGGTGTTGCCGTCGACCCCGGCGGGCTGGGTCATGGCCCAGACGACCGAGTCGGCGATCTGCTCGGCGGTGAGGAGCTCGCCGGGCGGCAGCCCGCAGGTGCCGTCCCAGAACGGGGTCTCCACCCGGCCGGGCGCGATCAGGATCACGCCCACGCCCCACTGCGTCACCTCGCGCCGGGTGGTCTCGGCGAGGCCGGTCACCGCCCTCCCCCCACTCTCGGCTTCGCTCAGGCCGGGGGACCCCCATCGCCACCGGTGATGAGCGTGACCGGTGTGTCGGTCATGAGTCCCCCTGTGTCTGTTCCTGCTTCTCGCACGGACAGCGGGGAATCCATCACTTGGAGCGCTCTCGAAGTCAAGCGCGAGCGTCGGCGGCGACGGCCTCAGACCGGCCGTACCGCCGTGTACACGGTGTGCGCCACCAGCAGGAACACGTCCTGGCGGCGGTGCAGGCCCGCCTCGTCGGCGGGGTCGAGCAGCCGGTCCAGGGTGGCGCGGTCCTCGGCGTCCAGGCGCTCGCCGATCCGCTCGCGCAACCGGGACAGTGACGTGGTGACGTAGTCGCGGGCCGCGTCGGAGAGGGGCGCGGGCAGGTCGAGCAGGAAGCTGCGGGTGCCGGTGTGCTTCAGTCCCGCGGCTGTCAGCATCGCGGGCCAGTCCTCGGTCTCGGCCACGGCGTCCGGCAGGTCCGCGCGCATCTCGGCGAACGCGTCCTCCTCGACGGCGCGGATCCTGGCCTGGAGCCCGGGGCGTCCGGTCCCGATGTCGCGGGGCAGGAACCGGGCGGGCAGTCCGCCCTCCAGGATCGCCAGGGTGCCGCCGGGCGCGAGGTGCCCGCCGAGTGCGGCGAGGGCGGCCCGCTGGTCGGGGAGGTGGTGCAGGCTCTGGCTGGCCCACATCAGGTCGGCGGGGTAGTCCAGCTCGGCCAGTGCGCCGGGCAGGTCTCCGGTGAGAGTGCCGAAGCGGTCGCCGAATCCGAGCCGCTCGGCGCGGGCGCGGGCCCGGTCCAGGAGCGGTCCGGCGCCGTCCGCGGCGACCACGCGGGCGCCGGGGAAGGTGTCGGCGAACAGCGCCGAGACGACGCCGGGTCCGCTGCCGACGTCGACGATCAGACCGGGCTCCGTGACCTCCCCGGCCAGCCAGGACAGGGCCTGCCGGTACAGCGGCGTGTACAGCTCGGCCTGCGCCTCCAGGTGGGGGGCCATCTCGGACCAGTCGATGTCGGCGTGGTCGTGCGGGTGCCCGTGTCCGTGCCCGTGTCCATGCCCGTGTCCCTGCTCGTGGGCGGGGTCGTGTGTGTCGTGATGGTGGTCGTGCGCCATGCCGGTAGCCTCCCGTTCGCGGTGCCGCCAGCGTGCGTCGACTCACCGGCCCGGTGCAACCGGTGTTGCCGCTCCCGCAAAAAAGAGGAGGCCGCCGGGGCCCGGCCCGCAAGGACCGGACCCCGGTGGCTCACCCGCGCCGCGCGCGGGAACCGCTTACGACAGGGGCGGGTAGGCGTTCTTCATCAGCTCCTGGAACTGCGCGGAGAACCAGGCCCCCGAGATCGGGGCGTCGGGCAGGGCCCCCGACATGCTGTTGCCGTTGCGCTCGTTGCCCGTGTAGGTGGGGTCGCACATCCGGTCGAAGCCCTTGCCGTCCGGGTTGTCGATCAGCTTGCTGGAGCCGTCGGACTCGCCCGGGGGCTTCATCCACACGTACGCGTCGATCCCGGCGGCGGGGCTGGCCTGCGGGCGCTCGCCGAGACCTGCTCCGGACTGGTTGCACCAGTTGCCGAGGTGGATGCGGCGGTCGTAGCGCCCGCCGTTCACGTAGGTGTTCACGTCGGTCGTCGCGCCCGGTCCGGTGGGCCGGTCGGCGCCGCCCCAGCCGTTGCGGGAGGTGTCGATCAGCATGCCGAGGTTCTGGTCGAAGCCGAGCGAGACCAGCTTGTCGCGCATGGCCTGGGCGTAGGACAGCTCGTCGGTGTACTGGTTCCAGTCGACCCAGTCGGACTGGCGCACGGAGGTCCCGTTCACCGAGTCCGTGATCTTGAAGTTCTCCTCCTTCAGGGCGCTGTAGTTGGCGGTGTTGACGATGAAGCCGTGCACGTCGTCGAGGGTCGCGCCCTCGGTGGTGGCGGCGGTCTTGAAGATCTCGGCGGAGGGGCCGAAGTTGCTGTCCCAGCCGAGCCAGCCGTGGTGGCCCGCGTCGACGTAGTTGTAGACGTTGCCGACGGCGCCGAGCTTGTTCAGGGCGTAGCCGACACCCTTCTGGTAGTTGCCGTTGGCCTTCATCACGTCGCAGTTCTCCGTGGCGGTCGGCCGCCCGGAGACGTTGGTGACCAGGTTGGGCAGCGAGTCGATCTCGACCGTGGTGACGATCCGGAGGTCCGCGTACTTCGAGTCGGAGAGGATCTCGGCGATCGGGTCGATGTACTCGGTCTTGTAGCGGTCGATCTCGGTCGGGCCCAGCTCGCCGTTGGAAGCGAGGGCGGAGCAGTCGCGTCCCGGCAGGTTGTAGATGACGAGCTGGACGACCATCTCGCCGGAGCCCTTCTGCTCCAGCGCGGCGTCCAAGTGGTCACGCAGTCCCATGCCGCCGTTCGCGCCCTCGATGGCGGCGATCCGGTCGAGCCACACCCCGGTCGGCTCGTCGGCGATGCGGTCGCCTCCGGGCTCGGCGGCGGCGTGGGCGGACCACTCGGGGTTCACGTAGACCTGGGCGCCGTCGTAGGGGTTGTCCACCCGGTCGCCCGGGCCGGTGGGATCGGTCGGCGGGTCGGTCGGGTCGGTGGGCGGGTCGGTCGGGTCGGTCCCGCCGTCGACGTTGCAGGTCACGCCGTTGAGGGTGAAGGTGGCCGGGATCGCGTTGCTGCCGCTGTAGGTGCCCTGGAAGCCGAAGCTCGCCGAACCGCCCGTGGACAGGGTGCCGTTGTAGGACTCGTTGGCCGCGGTGACGGCGGCACCGCTCTGCGTGACCTTCGCGTTCCAGCTGTTGGTGACCTTCTGGCTGCCTGCGTAGGTCCATCCCAGCGACCAGTTGGACGTGGCGGCGCCGTTGTTGGTGACGGTCACGGCAGCGGTGAATCCGCTTCCCCAGTCGTTCTGCACCTGGTAGTCGACGGTGCAGGCGGCGGCCGCGGCCCCGGCGCTCGCCGAGTGGGCGGCCAGTGCCGTGCCCGAGGCGCCGGCGACCAGGGTGAGGGCGGCGAGCATCGCGGTTCTGGTACGGGTCATGAGTGCGGGTTCCTTCTTTCGTGGGGGTGCTGCTGTCGTCCCGGGCCGCGCCCGTGCCGGTGCGGCCCGCTGCCGATCGGCATGGGGGTGCCGTCGTGATCGGAGGTCAGGAACGGCCCCCGGGCACGGTGGAACGGCCCGAGGGGTGAGCGATCCGGCACACGGGCCGGCAAGGCGTCGGACACGTAGCGGCCACGGCTGCGGCAACGGCTAAAAGTCCTGAACGCGGGGGGTGGAACGGGGGGTGGCGCATGAGCGACTCCTTGCAGTTCGGGCGCGCCGTGACGGACGCGTCGACTGGTGGAACCGCTCCCACTGGTGCAGCGAAGGTAGCGCCAAGTGACGGCAAAGAACAGAGGAGTTACCGACTTTCTCCCCGCCGAATCTGTCGAATCTTTTCGACTGTTCACACATCTTGACCGCACCAGGTGCCCTCTCCACTATGGGAGCGCTCCCACTGGTTCAAGGCTTGTTGCTCCTCCCCCCACCCCCTCCCCGAGCCGCAAGGAGGAACCAGCACCATGCACTCAGGACACAGACCCAGACGCCGCACCGCGCGGCGCTGGTGGACCGCCGCGCTGGCGGCGCTCGCACTCCCTCTCACGATGCTGGGCACAGGTTCAACTCCGGCCCAGGCGGCCGCACTCCAGTGCAGCGTCGACTACAAGACCAACGACTGGGGCGCCGGCTTCACCGCGGAGCTGACGCTGACCAACCACGGCACCGACGCCATCGACGGCTGGACGCTGACCTACTCCTACGCGGGCAACCAGAACCTCACGAACGGCTGGAACGGAACCTGGTCCCAGTCCGGGCCGAACGTCACCGTGAAGAACGCGTCGTACAACGCGCGGATCGCCGCCGGGGCCGCCGTCTCCACCGGCGGACAGTTCACCTACAGCGGCAGCAACGCGGCGCCGACGAACTTCGCGGTCAACGGCACCTCCTGCGCGGGCGCGCACCAGCCGCCGATCACCGTGCTGACCAGCCCCGAGGCGGGCGCTGTGTACTCGCGGGGCGAGGCCGTGCCACTGGCGGCCACGGCGGCCGCCGCCGACGGCGCCACGATCAGCAAGGTGGAGTTCTACGACGACGCCACCCTGCTGGGCACCGACACCAGCTCGCCCTACACGTACTCCGCCTCTGGCTTGACCGTGGGCAGTCATTCCCTGGTGGCGAAGGCCTACGACAGCATGGGCGCCTCCGCGGACTCGACCCCGGTCGGCGTCACGGTGGCCGCGGGACCGACCGTGGTCGCCTCACCGGGCCAACTGGGCGTGCAGCAGGGTGAGTCGGGGACGTACGAGGTCAAGCTGTCGGAGCAGCCGACGGCGAACGTGACCGTCACGACCTCCCGCGCGAGCGGCAACACGGGCCTCACCCTGACCGGCGGCGCGAGCCTCACCTTCACCCCGTCGAACTGGGACACCGCCCAGCGGGTGACCGTCTCGGCGGACGCCTCCGGCAGCGGCTCGGCGGTCTTCGAGTCGACGGCCCCCGGCCACGGCAAGGCGGCGGTCACCGTCACCCAGCTGGCGGCGGCGAAGGACTACGACGCCCGCTTCCTGGAGCTGTACGGCAAGATCACCGACCCGGCGAACGGTTACTTCTCACCGGAGGGCATCCCCTACCACTCGGTGGAGACCCTCATCGTCGAGGCGCCCGACCACGGTCACGAGACCACGTCGGAGGCGTACAGCTACCTGCTGTGGCTCCAGGCCATGTACGGCAAGGTGACCGGCGACTGGACCAGGTTCAACAACGCCTGGGAGATCATGGAGACGTACATGATCCCCACCCACGCCGACCAGCCGACCAACTCCTCCTACAACGCCTCCAAGCCGGCGACCTACGCGCCCGAGCTGGACACGCCGAACGAGTACCCGGCGCCGCTGGACGGCACCGTGTCGGTGGGCTCCGACCCGATCGCCGGTGAGCTGAAGTCGGCGTACGGCACGGACGACGTCTACGGCATGCACTGGCTCCAGGACGTCGACAACACCTACGGCTACGGCAACTCGCCCGGCAAGTGCGAGGCGGGCCCCTCCGACACCGGCCCCTCCTACATCAACACGTTCCAGCGCGGTGCGCAGGAGTCGGTGTGGGAGACGGTGCCGCAGCCGACCTGCGACGCCTTCAAGTACGGCGGCAGGAACGGCTACCTGGACCTGTTCACCGGTGACGCCTCCTACGCCAAGCAGTGGAAGTTCACCAACGCCCCGGACGCCGACGCGCGCGCCGTGCAGGCCGCGTACTGGGCGGACATCTGGGCCGGGGAGCAGGGCAGGAGCGACGAGATCTCCGCGACCCTCGACAAGGCCGCGAAGATGGGCGACTACCTGCGCTACGCCATGTTCGACAAGTACTTCAAGAAGGTCGGCAACTGCGTCGGGCCGTCGGCCTGCCCGGCCGGCACCGGCAAGGACTCCTCGCACTACCTGCTGTCCTGGTACTACGCCTGGGGCGGCGCGGTCGACACCTCGGCGGGCTGGGCCTGGCGCATCGGCTCCAGCCACACCCACGGCGGCTACCAGAACCCGCTGGCCGCGTACGCGCTGAGCACCGACGCCGACCTGAAGCCGAAGTCGGCGACGGGCCAGTCCGACTGGGCCAAGTCCCTTGACCGGCAGGTGGAGTTCTACCGCTGGCTGCAGTCCGACGAGGGTGCCATCGCGGGCGGTGCGACCAACAGCTGGGCGGGCCGGTACGCGACGCCGCCGGCCGGTACGCCGACCTTCTACGGCATGTACTACGACGAGAAGCCGGTGTACCACGACCCGCCGTCCAACCAGTGGTTCGGCTTCCAGGCGTGGTCCATGGAGCGGGTCGCCGAGTACTACCAGCAGAGCGGTGACGCCGACGCCAAGGCCGTCCTGGACAAGTGGGTCGACTGGGCGCTGTCGGAGACGACCGTGAACCCGGACGGCACCTTCCGGATCCCCTCGACGCTCCAGTGGTCGGGGCAGCCCGACACCTGGAACGCCTCGTCGCCGGGGGACAACGGCGGCCTGCACGTCGAGGTGGCGGACTACACCAACGACGTCGGTGTGGCGGCGGCGTACGCCAAGACCCTGACGTACTACGCCGACCGCTCGGGCGACACCGAGGCGGCCTCGACCGCCAAGGCGCTGCTCGACGGCATGTGGGAGAACAACCAGGACGCGCTCGGCATCGCCGTCCCGGAGACCCGCGCCGACTACAACCGCTTCGACGACGGCATCTACGTCCCGAGCGGCTGGAGCGGCACCATGCCGAACGGCGACACGATCGACGCGTCGTCGACCTTCGCCTCGATCCGCTCCTTCTACCAGGACGACCCTGCCTGGTCGAAGATCGAGAGCTATCTCCAGGGCGGTGCCGCGCCCACGTTCACGTACCACCGGTTCTGGGCCCAGGCGGACATAGCCCTCGCCATGGGTTCGTACGCGGAGCTACTGGAATAGCCCCCGCGAAGCGCTCCGCGGGGTGCGCGGTTCTTTGGCTGCGGGCTGTGTGTGGCTGGTCGCGCAGTTCCCCGCGCCCCTGCGGGGCGCTTGACGGCTCCGCGTAATCGGTCTCGTCACCGGACGACGGGACCAACCGACCGGGCGGCCCCTGCCCACGCCTGGGGCCGCCCGGTCCTCGCATGTGTTCTGTTCCTGACGGAAGGACGGTTCCCCACCGTGCGAAGAACCCGAATCCTCACCGTGCTGCTGGCCCTCGCGGCCGGCCTGCTCGCGGGCAGTCCGCCCGGCGCGCTGGCCGCCGAGACCTCGGAGGCGGCGGTCGCCGCCGACAGCTACACGTGGAAGAACGCCCGCGTCGACGGGGGCGGCTTCGTCCCCGGCATCGTCTTCAACCGGACCGAGAAGGACCTGGCCTACGCCCGCACCGACATCGGCGGCGCCTACCGCTGGCAGGAGGAGTCCCACACCTGGACGCCGCTCCTGGACCACGTCGGCTGGGACGACTGGGGGCACACGGGCGTGGTCAGTGTCGCCTCCGACCCGGTCGACCCCGACCGGGTGTACGCGGCGGTCGGCACGTACACCAACGACTGGGACCCGACGAACGGCGCCGTGCTGCGCTCCGCCGACCGGGGCGCGAGCTGGGAGAAGACGGACCTGCCCTTCAAGCTGGGCGGCAACATGCCGGGCCGCGGCATGGGCGAGCGCCTGGCCGTCGACCCGCACGACAACGACGTGCTGTACCTGGGCGCCCCCAGCGGCCACGGACTGTGGCGGTCCACCGACGCGGGCGTCACCTGGTCCGAGGTGACGGCCTTCCCCAACCCCGGCAACTACGCCCAGGACCCGAGCGACACGTCCGGCTACGCCTCCGACAACCAGGGCATCACCTGGGTCACCTTCGACGAGTCGACGGGCGGCGGCGCGGGCACAGCGACGGGGACCGTCTACGTCGGGGTCGCGGACAAGGAGAACGCGGTCTACCGCTCGACCGACGCGGGCGCGACCTGGGAGCGGCTCGCCGGGCAGCCGACGGGCTACCTGGCCCACAAGGGCGTGCTGGACGCCGAGAACGGCTACCTGTACCTGGCGTACAGCGACACGGGTGGCCCGTACGACGGCGGCAAGGGCCGGCTGTACCGGTACGCGACGGCGACCGGCACCTGGACGGACATCAGCCCGGCCGCGGAGGCGGACACCTACTACGGCTTCAGCGGCCTGACCGTCGACCGTCAGCACCCGGGGACGGTGATGGCGACCGCGTACAGCTCGTGGTGGCCGGACACGCAGATCTTCCGCTCGACGGACAGCGGTGCGACGTGGTCCCAGGCGTGGAGCTACACCTCGTACCCGAACCGTGAGAACCGCTACACGATGGACGTCTCCTCCTCCCCGTGGCTCACCTGGGGCGCGAACCCGACGCCGCCCGAGCAGACGCCGAAGCTGGGCTGGATGACGGAGGCGCTGGAGATCGACCCGTTCGACTCGGACCGCATGATGTACGGCACGGGCGCCACGATCTACGGCACGGAGAACCTGACGAACTGGGACGAGGCGGGCGGCACGTTCGCCATCGAGCCGATGGTGCGGGGCTTGGAGGAGACGGCCGTCAACGACCTGGCCTCTCCGCCGTCGGGTGCCCCACTGCTCAGCGCGCTGGGCGACGTCGGCGGCTTCCGGCACACCAGCCTGACCGAGGTCCCGTCGATGATGTACACCTCGCCGAACTTCACCTCGACGACGAGCCTGGACTTCGCGGAGACGAAGCCGGACGTCGTGGTCCGGGCGGGCAACCTCGACTCCGGCCCGCACGTCGCGTTCTCCACGGACAACGGGGCCAACTGGTTCGGCGGCACCGACCCGTCCGGGGTGAGCGGCGGCGGCACGGTCGCGGCGGGCGCGGACGGCAGCCGCTTCGTGTGGAGCCCGGACGGCACCGGCGTGCAGTACACCACCGGCTTCGGTACGTCCTGGCAGGCGTCGACCGGTATCCCGGCGGGCGCGATCGTCGAGTCCGACCGGGTGAACCCGAAGACCTTCTACGGCTTCAAGTCCGGGAAGTTCTACGTCAGTTCGGACGGCGGCGCTACCTTCACCGCGTCGGCCGCGACCGGGCTGCCCGCCGGTGACAGCGTCCGCTTCAAGGCACTGCCTGGTGGGGAGGGCGACGTCTGGCTGGCCGGCGGGGCGGCGGACGGCCCGTACGGCCTGTGGCACTCCACGGACGGCGGCGAGACCTTCACCAAGCTGCCGGGCGTCGACGCGGCGGACACCGTCGGCTTCGGCAAGGCGGCCCCCGGAGCCTCGTACCAGACCCTGTTCACCAGCGCGGAGATCGGCGGGGTGCGCGGCATCTTCCGCTCCACCGACGCGGGCGCGACCTGGACCCGCGTCAACGACGACGCCCACCAGTGGGGCTGGACCGGCGCCGCCATCACCGGCGACCCGCGGGTGTACGGCCGGGTGTACGTGGCGACCAACGGACGCGGCGTGATCTACGGCGACACCTCGGACACGGGCGGGGGCACCGATCCGGGTCCCGACCCGACGCCCACCGGAGCCTGCGAGGTGACGTACACGGTCACGAACCAGTGGTCGGGCGGCTTCCAGGCGGACGTCCGCCTCACCAACACCGGCACGTCGGCCTGGAACGGTTGGACCGTCGACTGGTCGTTCCCCGGCGACCAGAAGGTCACCCAGATGTGGAACGCCGAGCACACCCAGTCCGGTACGGCGGTGACTGCCAGGAACGTCGGCTGGAACGCCGGTGTGGCCCCCGGTGCCTCGGTCGGCTTCGGGTTCACCGGGAGCTGGTCGGGGACCAACGCGGAACCGGAAGGGTTCGCCGTCGCCGGACGCGCGTGCCCGGCCGCTACGTGACGGGACCGGTGAAGATCGCCGTCTCCGAGTCGAAGTCGGGGGCGACCTCGATCTGGATCAGCTTCTCGCCCTTGGGGAGTTCGCAGCCCCAGGGCACGCTGATCGACCGGCCGGCGAGGAGCTTGGTCTGGGGAGTGCCGTCGAGACCTGTGTCGGAGTCGAAGACGGACTCGCTGCTCCGGCCGTCCTTGCCGTAGGAGCAGTTGACGGTGAGCAGCGTGGTGTCGAGGGTCTTGGTGCCGCTGTTCTTGACCTTGACCGTGAACCGCGCGTAGGGGGTCTTCTCGGGCATGGCGTACTCGCTCGACACCGTGCGTTCGAAGCCGGACAGGGTGACCTCGACGTCGGACTCGTAGGTGACCGTCTCGTCGAGCGCGTGGACACCGTCGTCGGTGTCCTCGGAGGCCGCAGGGGCTTCCTCCGCGGCCTCCTCCTCGGCCGCGGGGGTGTCGCCCCCGTTCACGGACGCCGTCTCGGTGACGGTGACCGTGGGCGCGGGTCCCGCCTCGTCGTCACCGCCGACTCCCGCGGTGACGGCCGCCGACACGGCCGCGGCCACCACCGCGGCGGCCACGGCGACGAGCACCGTGCGGTTCTTCCTCGGCGGCGGGGGCGGAGGCACCGGTGGCGGCCCGTAGGACGGCATGGGCGGTGGTGTGAAGTCGTTGCTCATGGTTCCCCCCGGGAGATGGTGCTGTTGCGTGGTGCATCATCTCCCGGGAGGCCGTCCTGTGGAGATCATGTGATGGAATCGTGTCCATGATCGTCGGGCGGGGCCTTTCGGCCGGTAGGGTCGCGGGCCGACGCGACCGTCCGGGAGGGCGCGTGCCGACGGCGCCCCCTCACGCGCCCGTGCCCCATGTGCCCGTTTCACGCCCTTGTGGCTCTGCCGCCCTTCTTCGACCGTTGAGTGGGCGGGAGTGGTGGCGAGGACTGGGGGAACCGCATGGCACGAACCTGGGAGGGACCGGCGGGGCGGCTGCTGCTCGGACTTGCGGTGCTGCTGCACCGGACGGTCACGGACCGGGCCGCGAAGAGAAGACTAGAACACTGGCGCAACGCCGCTCTGCGCGCCGCGTACCGGCGGGGCGTGCCGGTCGGGGTGCTCGCCTCCCGGACGCGGCTGACGCAGAGGTGGGTCAGGACGGTGGTCACCGGCGGGAAGCCCCCGCCGGTGGACGAGGCCGCATGAGGGTCAGGGCGTGTAGACCGACGGCCGCGGGGCCGTCGGCATCCCGCTTCCGAGGAAGAAGCTCGGGTGCGGCGGCTGGTTGTAGGCGGTGTTCTGCCAGGACAGGGCGGTGCGGTACTGGGTGTCGTGGAGAAGGGTCGTGATGCGGGTGTCCGTGTCGTAGGGGGTGGAGTAGATGCGCAGGGCCGTGTTGTTCGACGTGCGCCAGACGACCTCCTCGCGCCAGTCGCCGAGGATGTCGCCGGCCAGGACCGGGGTGGCCTTGGTGCCGTTGTTGGAGGCGACGCCGGAGCCGGTGAGCAGGCGGGTGTCGCCCGAGGTGCCGTACTTGTCGACGTGGGTGCCGTCGAGGAGTTCGCGGCCGGTGTCGCCGTCCCACCAGGACAGGAAGTTGGCGCTGGAGGGTTTGCGGCTGCTGACGACGGTGCCCTTGGGGTTGCGGATGCCGCTCTCGGCGGACGACCAGGACTCGGCGCCCGCACTGCCCGACCAGATGTCCCCGGAGACGCCGCGGCCGTTGTCGCCGCTCGCGCCGGTGGACCAGAGGATCTGGCCCGTGCGGGCGTCCGCCATGTACGACGAGGGCTTCGAGCCGTCCTCGTCGACCTTGAACTCCTCCAGGCCCGCACGGGACGGGTCGAGGTCGCCGACGTGCATGGCGTCGCCGTGGCCGTTCCGGGTGGTCCACAGGGCGTAGCCGTTGTCGTCGACGGCCATCGCGCCGTAGACGATCTCGTCCCGGCCGTCGCCGTCCACGTCCGCGACGGAGAGCTGGTGGTTGCCCTGGCCGTCGTAGCCCTTGCCGCTGTTGGTGGAGGAGTTGGTGTCGAAGGTCCAGCGGCGGGTGAACTGCCCGTTCCGCCAGTCCCAGGCGGCGATCACCGTGCGCGTGTAGTAGCCGCGCGCCATGATCACGGAGGGGCGGGAGCCGTCCAGGTACGCCGTGCCCGCCAGGAACCGGTCGACGCGGTTGCCGTAGGAGTCGCCCCAGGAGGAGACCGAGCCGCGGGCCGGCACGTAGTCGACGGTGCCCATGGCCCTGCCGGTCCGGCCGTTGAACATGGTGAGGTATTCGGGGCCCGAGAGGACGTAGCCGCTCGAGTTGCGGTGGTCCGCCGACGAACTGCCGATGACCGCGCCGCTGCCGTCCGTGGTGCCGTCGGCGGTCTTCATGGCGACCTCGGCCAGGCCGTCGCCGTCGTAGTCGTACACCTGGAACTGGGTGTAATGGGCGCCGGAGCGGATGTTGCGGCCCAGGTCGACGCGCCACAGGCGGGTGCCGTCGAGCTTGATGCCGTCGACGATCGTGTTGCCGGTGTAGCCGGACTGGGAGTTGTCCTTGGCGTTGGTCGGCTGCCACTTGAGGACGATGTCGAGGGCGCCGTCGCCGTCGAGGTCGCCGACGGAGGCGTCGTTGGCCTCGTAGGTGTAGGAGACACCGTCGGGGGTGGTGCCGCCGGAGGGCGGGCTGATCGGTACGTCCTTGTAGCCCGCGCGGAACTGGATCGCGTGGACGGAGTCGCCCTGCTCCGTGCCGTTCACGACCGCGCGGACGGTGTAGTCGGCGTGGGAGGGGGCGCCGGAGTGGAAGTAGGTGGTGGAGCCGGTGACGGGGCTGGAGTTGACCTTCGTGCCGGCCCGGTAGACGTTGAACGCGACGTTGTCCGGGTCGGTGCCCAGCCAGCGCCAGCCGACCAGGTTCCCGTCGCCGGTGTGGACGCTGACGACGCCCCGGTCCAGGGCTTCGACCTGGCGTGCCGTGGCGGCCTCGGCGGTGTCGGGGGCCAGCGCGGTCAGGCCCGCGGCGAGGAGCCCGGCGGCGGCGAGGGCCGCGGCCAGGGCGAGTGGGCGTCTGCGGTGCGGGTGGGGGCGTGGGGGCGGGTGTGGGGGTGCCTCACGGGACGAACCTCCTGAGGGGCGGATGGATTCCGCCTCTCAGTCGCCGCCCGGGGCGGCCGGGTTGCCGCCCTTCGCCGGGGACTTCCTGAACGCCGCGAGGGTGAAGACCGGGTCGGGCCGGGGCCGGTCCTGGTCCGGCAGGGCCGCGAGGCGCGCGGCGAACTCCTCGGCGAGCGGCTCGCCCGGCGGCAGCGTGACGAACCAGCCGCGCCGCAGGTCGGCGACGGTCCGGCGGGGGCTGCGGCCCTGGCCGTGGCCGGTGAAGCGGGCCGTGCCCGCGGGGACCAGGCCGTGGTCGCGGGCGTATTCCTCGACCAGGTGGGCGGCGTCGTGCGCGACGCTGGGCGGCCGGGCGGCGAGCACGGCGTCGATGTCGCTGCCCACGTTGTGCGAGGCGCCCTTGTCCACCGTGGTCACATAGGTCCCGCCGGGCCGCAGCACGCGGGCGCACTCGGCGACGATCGCCCGCACGTTCTCGGCGCCGCCTGCGAGGTGCAGCAGCCACACGCTGGCGACGGCGTCGAACTCCCCGTCGGCGAAGGGGAGTCGGCGACTGTCGGCGAGGACGACGGCGCCGGGCAGCCGGGCCGCGGCTCGGCGCGCCATGGCGGGGGCGAGGTCGACGCCCACCACCCGCAGGTCGTCCCGTCCGGCGACGATCCGCCGGGTGACGATGCCGGTGCCGCAGGCCACGTCGAGCAGCCGGCGGGCCTGCCGCGGCACCAGACTCAGCACGCCCTCCGCGGCCGCCGCGGCCCGGGGCTCGCCGCCGCGGGAGTCGTCGTAGCGTTCCGCTTCCTTGTCGTAGTCGAGCACACCGTCAGTGTGCCCCGTGACCGGCGGCCAGGTCCTCCACCCTGCGGGCGAGCTCCACGTCCTTCTCGGTGACGGCGCCGCCCGCACTGTGGGTGTGTACGGCGAGGGCGACCGTGTTGTAGCCGAGGGTCAGGTCGGAGTGGTGGTCGAGCTCCTCCTGCACCTGGGCGACGTGGACGACCATCGCGGCCGCCGCGAAGTGCGAGCCGAGCCGGTAGGAGCGGGTGAGGCGGCCGGCCTCGAGGGACCAGCCGGGCAGGGTGGCCAGCCGCTCCTCGACCTCCTGCGGCGACAGCGGTTCGACGGGCATGGGCTGCGCTCCTCTCCTGGGCGGGTTCGCCTCAGCCTGCCACAGCGCGGCCGCTCCGGCGCGCCCCGGCGTCGACTACCGTTCCGGGTATGACCGCACTCGTGTCCGGCACTTCCCCCGCCACCGACCGGGGCGTGGGCCCGATGCTGCGTGCCTGGCGGGAGCGGCGGCGGGTCAGCCAGCTGGAGCTGGCGTTGCGCGCCGACTCCTCCGCCCGGCACATCAGTTTCGTCGAGACGGGCCGTTCCCGGCCGAGCGAGGAGATGGTGCTGCGCCTCGCCGAGCACCTGGACGTCCCGGTGCGCGAGCGCAACGCGCTGCTGCTCGCGGCCGGTTACGCCCCGCACTACCCGGAGACCCCGCTGGACGACCCCGCGCTGGGCGCCCTGCGCGCGGGCATGGAGCGGCTGATCCGGGGCTACGAGCCGTATCCGGCGCTGGTCGTCGACGCGACGTACCAGGTGCTGGCGGCCAACCGGGGGATCGCGATGCTGATGGACGGCGTCGCGGAGCACCTGCTCACGCCGCCGCTGAACGCCATCCGGCTGACGCTGCACCCGGACGGCCTGGCGCCGCGCATCCGCAACCTGCGCGAGTGGCGCGGACACCTGCTGGAGCAGATGCAGCGGCAGATCGCCCTGCACCGCTCGCGGCCGCTGCGGGAGCTGTACGACGAGGTGGCCGCCTATCCGGTGCCGGAGAGCGCGCCGGGCGCCGAGCCGGACGAGCCGGTGCCGTACTTCGCGCTGCCGATGCAGATCGAGCACGAGGGACACGTCCTGTCGTTCATCTCGTCCATCTCCACCTTCAACACCCCGATGGACGTGACGGTCGCCGAGCTGGCCATCGAGACGCTGCTCCCGGCCGACCCGGCGACGGTCAAGTACCTTCAGACGCTGCTGCCCTGATCCTGCCTCAGGGCCGCGTGCTGGAGCAGCGCGAACGCGGCGACGACGAGGGCCTGGAGCACCGTCCACACCGCCCCGGCCGTGGTGGGCGTGAGCCACAGGGCGAGGGCTGCGAAGCTGACGGCCGCCCAGGCGAGGTTGGCCTCGACGACGCCCCGGACGGCGAGCGCCGGGGGCCGGGAGCGGGCGGCCAGCAGGCCCACGCACCCGGCGTACACCGCGAGGAAGGCCCCGAGGGCGAGCAGCAGCCCGGAACCGGCGCCGAGGTAGCGGCCGAGCGGGCCGGACAGTACGAGGTAGGCGAGCGCGTTGGCGCCGGTCACCGCCGCGTCGAGGGCCAGGAAGCGGCGGAGCATCAGCCGCGGTTCGGCCGTACGGGCGAGTGCGGCAAGCTGGTGCGTGGACATGACGTGTCACCCTCCGTCGGGTCGGAGACGCTGGGGTCGGGCCGGGCCCCGGGCCGGAGTGCGCCGGACCGGAACCCGGTGGCTCCACGATCCCGCGCCGCACGGGGACGGTCGATTACCCGCCGGGTAATGCGTCCGGTCCGAGAATGATCCACGAACACCCCTGTGAGACTGACAGAGGAACATGACAGACTGCGACGAGACTTGGGCGCGTTGGGGAGGCGTGGCGTGAGCGAGCGACGGGCCGCACCCACCGTGGGCCAGGTGGTCCTCGGCAGACGGCTGCAGGAACTGCGGGAGACGGCGGGACTCAAGCGCGAGGAGGCCGCCAAGGTGCTTCGCGTGGCCCCGGCGACCGTGCGGCGCATGGAGATGGCCGAGGTCTCGCTGAAAATACCGTATGTCCAGATACTGCTGACGGCGTACGGAGTCGCCTCCGACGAGGTCGCGGCGTTCGTCGCGCTCGCCGAGGAGGCGAACCAGCCGGGCTGGTGGCAGCGTTACCACGACGTGCTGCCGGACTGGTTCAGCCTGTACGTGAGCCTGGAGGGCGCCGCACGGATCGTCCGGTCCTACGAGCCGCACTTCGTCCCCGGGCTGCTGCAGACCGAGGACTACGCGCGCTCGGTCCTGGAGGCCGGGACGATCGGCAACGCGGGCGCGGACGCGGTGGAGCGGCACGTGTCCCTGCGCATGGAGCGGCAGCGGCTCCTCGACCGTCCGGACCCGCCCCACCTGTGGGTGGTGATGGACGAGACGGTGCTGCGCCGACCGGTGAGCATCCACGGCCGGGTGATGCGCGAGCAGCTCGACAAGCTGCTGGAGTTCGCCGCCCGGGACCGGGTGACGCTCCAGGTCGCCGAGTTCGAGGACGGGCCGCACCCCGGGACGTACGCGCCGTTCACCCTGTTCCGCTTCGCGGAGCCGGAGCTGCCCGACATGGTCTTCACCGAGTACCTGACGGGCGCCCTGTACCTGGACTCCCGCACCGAGGTCTCCGCGCACCTGGAGGTCCTGGACCACATGACGGCGCGCGCCGCCTCGACCCAGCGCACCGAGAAGGTCCTGCGCGAGTACCGCGAGAACTTCTGACCGGCGACGACCCCGGCACCCGCCACCCGGCACCTGAGGAGACGACACCGCATGACCGGACCCGAGCCCGCCTCCGCGCCCCTCGACACCAGCCGGCCGCACCCGGCCCGCGTCTACGACTGGTGGCTGGGCGGCAAGGACAACTACCCGGTGGACGAGGAGCTGGCCCGCAGGATCCTCGCGGCGGACGGCACGGCGGTGCGCGGGGCCCGCGCGAACCGGCGGTTCATGCACCGGGCGGTCCGTACCCTCGCCGAGGCCGGGATCCGGCAGTTCCTGGACATAGGCACCGGCATCCCCACCGAGCCGAACCTGCACCAGGTGGCCCAGGCGGTGGCCCCCGAGTCGCGGGTCGTCTACGCCGACAACGACCCGATCGTCCTCCGGCACGCCGAGGCGCTGCTGCACGGCTCGGCGGAGGGCGCCACCGAGTACGTCCACGCGGACGTCCGGGACCCGGAGCGGATCCTGCGGCTGGCGGGCGAGTCCCTGGACTTCGACCGGCCCGTCGCCCTGTCGCTGGTGGCCCTGACCCACTACCTCGGCGACGCCGCCGACGGCGACGACGTGCACGGCCTGCTCAAGCGGTACAAGGACGTGCTCGCACCGGGCAGCCACCTGGTCCTCTCGCAGGTCACGCCCGATCTGAACCCGGCGGCGGTGGGGAAGGCCGCGGAGCTGTTCGCCCGTGGCGGCACGCCGTTCCACCCGCGTTCCCTCACCGAGTTCGCGCGCTTCTTCGACGGTCTGGAACTGCTGGGCCCCGGCATCATCCCGGTCACCGGCTGGCGGCCGGACCCCGAGGACGTGGCGGCCCAGACGGAGGGCATCGTGCCGGTGTACGCGGGGGTGGCCCGCAAGCTCTGACCCGCTCCGCGCACCGGCCCCCGGTCCGTACGTCCGGCGACCCGCCCCCTGACCCGTACGGGCGCCGCGAACAGGTGCGCTCCCGTGTCCGGCCCTAGGTTCGTGAACCAGGGCCTGGCGAGCACCCGGCACCGGGTGAGCAAGGGAGCGCACGTGACCGACACGCGGACACCGCCCACCGAGCCGGGCGCGGCGCTGCTGCGCGCGGGACGGTTCTTCCGGCCGGGCACCGCCGCACCCGACCTGCACAGCATCGGACTGGTCGGCGGGCGGGAGTCGGACGCCTTCTACCGGGACCGCTGGAGCCACGACAAGGTCGTGACGTCGACGCACGGCGTGAACTGCACGGGTTCGTGCCGGTGGAACGTGTTCGTCAAGGACGGCATCATCACCTGGGAGACCCAGGCCACGGACTATCCGTCGGTCGGCCCCGACCGCCCCGAGTACGAGCCGCGCGGCTGCCCCCGGGGCGCCGCGTTCTCCTGGTACACCTACTCCCCCACCCGGGTGCGCTACCCGTACGTGCGCGGGGTGCTCCTGGAGATGTACCGGGAGGCGAAGGCGCGGCTGACGGACCCGGTGCTGGCGTGGGCCGACATCCAGGGCGACCCGGAGCGCCGCACGCGATACCAGCGGGCGCGCGGCAAGGGCGGCCTGGTCCGGGCGAGCTGGGACGAGGCGGTCGAGATGATCGCCGCCGCGCACGTGCACACGATCCGCACCCACGGTCCCGACCGCATCGCGGGCTTCTCCCCCATCCCCGCGATGTCGATGGTGTCGCACGCGGCGGGCGCCCGCTTCCACTCGCTGATCGGCGCCCCGATGCTGTCGTTCTACGACTGGTACGCCGACCTGCCGGTGGCCTCTCCGCAGGTCTTCGGCGACCAGACGGACGTGCCGGAGTCGGGTGACTGGTGGGACGCGGCGTACCTGATCATGTGGGGTACGAACGTGCCGGTGACCCGCACGCCGGACGCGCACTGGATGGCGGAGGCCCGCTACCGGGGGCAGAAGGTGGTCGTTGTCTCGCCCGACTACGCCGACAACACCAAGTTCGCCGACCAGTGGCTGCACCCGCACCCCGGGACGGACGCGGCACTCGCCATGGCGATGGGGCACGTGGTGCTCAAGGAGTTCTTCGTCGACCGGACGACCCCGTTCTTCGACGACTACGTGCGCCGCTTCACCGACCTGCCGTTCCTGGTGACGCTGACCGAACGGGACGGGGCGTACGTCCCGGACAAGTTCCTGCGCGCCGCCGACCTGGGGCAGGGCGGCGACGACGCCCGCTGGAAGACGGTGGTCCTGGACGAGGCGACGGGCCGCGCGGTGGTCCCGAACGGCTCGCTGGGCTTCCGCTGGAACGAGGCCGACCAGGGGAAGTGGAACCTGGACCTGGGCGACGTGCGCCCCCGGCTGAGCCTGCACGGCCACGAGATGGCCTCGGGCGTGGAGATGCTCCTCCCCCGCTTCGACACCGAGGGCGGCACACACGGGCAGGGACGCGGCGACGTCCTGCGCCGCGGGGTGCCGGCGACGCGCCTCGGCGGGGCGACCGGGCCGCTGGTGACGACGGTCTTCGACCTGATGCTGGCCCAGTACGGCGTGGCCCGGCCGGACCTGCCGGGCGACTGGCCGGCGTCGTACGAGGACGCCGACGCGCCCGCCACCCCGGCCTGGCAGGAGACGCACACCTCGGTCCCGGCGGCGGCCTGCGTCCGCATCGCCCGCGAGTTCGCGCGCACCGCCGAACGCTCCAAGGGCCGCTGCATGATCCTGATGGGCGCGGGCACCAACCACTGGTTCCACTCCGAGACGATCTACCGGGGCTTCCTGGCCCTGCTCCAGCTCACCGGCTGCCAGGGCCGCAACGGCGGCGGCTGGGCGCACTACGTGGGCCAGGAGAAGTGCCGTCCGGTGACCGGCTGGGCGTCGCTGGCCGCCGCGTCGGACTGGTCGCGCCCGCCGCGCCAGGCGATCGGCACCGGGTACTGGTACCTGCACACCGACCAGTGGCGCTACGACCGGTTCCGCGCCGACGTCCTCGCCTCGCCGCTGGGCGAGGGGCGGCTGGCCGGGATGGCGGGCGCGGACTGCCTCGCCCTGTCGGCGCGGACGGGCTGGATGCCCTCGTACCCGACCTTCGACCGCAACCCGCTGGAGCTGGGCGAGACCTTCGGCGACCCGGTGGCGAACGTGGTGGCCGAACTGCGGGCGGGGACGCTCAAGTTCGCGGGCGAGGACCCGGACGCGCCGGAGAACTGGCCGCGGATCGTGACCCTGTGGCGGGCCAACCTGCTGGGCTCGTCCGGCAAGGGCGCCGAGTACTTCACCAAGCACCTGCTGGGCACCCAGTCCTCGCTGCGCGCCGAGGAGGCGGCGCCCGGCGAGCGGCCCCGGGACGTGGTCTGGCACGAGGAGGCGCCCGAGGGGAAGGTCGACCTGCTGCTGTCGCTGGACTTCCGGCACACCTCGTCCACGCTGCTGTCCGACGTGGTGCTGCCCGCCGCGACCTGGTACGAGAAGCACGACCTGTCCAGCACGGACATGCACCCCTACGTGCACGCCTTCTCCCCGGCGGTGGACCCGCCCTGGCAGGCGCGCACCGACTTCGACACCTTCAAGGTGCTCGCGGAGAAGCTGAGCGAACTGGCCGAGGACCACCTCGGTGTCCGCAAGGACCTGGTGGCGGCCCCGCTCCAGCACGACACCCCGGGCGAGATCGCCCAGCCGGGCGGTGTCGTACGGGACTGGCGGCGCGGGGAGTGCGAGCCGGAGCCGGGCAAGACCATGCCGAACCTCGTCGTCGTGGAGCGCGACTACACGGCGATCGGGGCGAAGTTCGCGGCGCTGGGACCGCTGGTGGAGGCCAAGGGCCTGCCCGCCAAGGGCATCACCCTGAAGCCGGACGAGGAGGTGGCGCGGCTGCGGGACCTCAACGGCACGGTGCGCGGCGGCCCGGCCGACGGGCGTCCGGCGCTGGACACGGCGGTCAAGGCGGCCAACACCATCCTGTCCCTGTCCGGCACCACCAACGGCCGCCTGGCCACCCAGGGCTTCCACACCCTGGAGGCGAAGACCGGGCAGGAGATGGCCCACCTGGCCGCCGAGCACGAGGGCAAGCGGATCACCTACGCGGACACCCAGGCGGCGCCCGTGCCGGTGATCACCTCGCCGGAGTGGTCCGGGAGCGAGGCGGGCGGGCGGCGCTACACGGCGTTCACGCTCAACACCGAGCACCTCAAGCCCTGGCACACCCTCACCGGGCGCCAGCACTTCTTCGTCGACCACGACTGGATGCACGAGCTGGGCGAGGCGCTGCCCGTGTACCGGCCGCCGCTGGACATGCACCGGCTGTTCGGCGAACCGCAGTTGGGCCCCGACGGGCACCGCGAGGTGACGGTCCGGTACCTCACCCCGCACAACAAGTGGTCCATCCACTCCGAGTACCAGGACAACCTGTTCATGCTGGCACTGTCCCGGGGCGGTCAGACCATCTGGATGTCCGCCGAGGACGCGGCGGCGATCGGGGTCGCCGACGACGACTGGATCGAGGCGGTCAACCGCAACGGCGTCGTCGTGGCCCGCGCGATCGTCTCGCACCGCATGCCGCCCGGCACGGTCTTCATGCACCACGCCCAGGAACGCACGGTCAACGTCCCGCTCACGGAGACGACCGGGAAACGCGGCGGCGTCCACAACTCACTCACCCGGCTCCTCCTCAAACCGACCCATCTCATCGGCGGCTACGCCCAGTTGTCCTGGGCGTTCAACTACCTGGGCCCGACGGGCAACCAGCGCGACGAGGTGACCGTGATCCGCGGCCGCTCCCAGGAGGTCGAGTACTGATGCGCCCGATGGCCCAGGTCGCGATGGTCATGAACCTCGACAAGTGCATCGGCTGCCACACCTGTTCGGTCACCTGCAAACAGGCGTGGACCAACCGGCGGGGCATGGAGTACGTCTGGTTCAACAACGTGGAGACCCGTCCCGGACAGGGCTACCCGCGCCGCTACGAGGACCAGGAGAAGTGGCGGGGCGGCTGGGAGCTGAACCGGCGCGGAGCGCTGCGGCTGAAGGCGGGCGGCCGGTTCAAGAAGCTCGCAGGCATCTTCTCCAACCCCCGGCTTCCGGAGATCAAGGACTACTACGAGCCCTGGACGTACGACTACAAGAACCTCACCGACGCCCCGCTCGGCACCGACTACCCGGTCGCGCGGCCCGTCTCGCAGCTCGACGGCAAGCCGATGAAGATCGGCTGGTCCTCGAACTGGGACGACAGCCTGGGCGGCGCGCCCGCCTACGGCGACCTGGACCCGATGGTGGAGCGCACCCGGCAGCAGGCTTCGGAGAAGGTGCGGTTCGCGTACGAAGAGACGTTCATGTTCTACCTGCCGCGCATCTGCGAGCACTGCCTGAACCCGTCATGCGTGGCGTCGTGTCCGTCGGGGGCGATGTACAAGCGCTCGGAGGACGGCATCGTCCTGGTCGACCAGGACCGCTGCCGGGGCTGGCGGATGTGCGTGACCGGCTGCCCGTACAAGAAGGTGTACTTCAACCACCGCACCGGCAAGGCGGAGAAGTGCACCTTCTGCTATCCGCGCATCGAGGTGGGCCAGCCCACCGTCTGCTCGGAGACCTGCGTGGGGCGGCTCAGATACCTGGGGGTCGTCCTGTACGACGCCGACAAGGTGACCGCGGCCGCCGAGACACCGAACGAACGCGATCTGTACGAAGCGCAGTTGGGTGTCTTCCTCGATCCGGAGGACCCCGGGGTGCGGCGGGCCGCCGAGGAGGCGGGGATCCCGTTCGACTGGATCGAGGCGGCCCGGCGCTCCCCCGTGCACGCGCTGGTCAGCAAGTACAAGGTCGCGCTGCCGCTGCATCCGGAGTACCGCACCATGCCGATGGTCTGGTACATCCCGCCGCTGTCGCCGGTCGTGGACGCGCTGACGGAGACCGGGCACGACGGCGAGGACGCGGACAACCTGTTCGGCGCGATCGACACGCTGCGCATCCCGCTGGAGTACCTGGCCGAGCTGTTCACGGCCGGTGACACCGGGCCCGTACGGGCCTCGCTGGAGAAGCTGGCGGCGATGCGGGCCCACATGCGGTCGGTCAACCTCGGCGAGGATCCGGACCCGGCCGTCTGCGCGGGCGTCGGCATGCGCCCCGAGGAGGTCCAGGAGATGTACCGGCTGCTGGCGATCGCCAAGTACGAGGAGCGGTACGTGATCCCGACGGCGGCCGTGGGGGACGCGCACCGGCTGGAGGCGTCCGCGCTGCCGGACACGTGCAGCCTGGACACCGACGGCGGCCCCGGCATGGGCGGCGACGGGCCCTTCGGCCAGGACTCGGGACGCAAGCGGCTGCCGCTGGTGCCGGTGGAGAACTTCCACATCCTGCGCAGGCGGCAGACCGCGGACGACGAGAGGGAGGTCTGAACCGATGCCCGGCTTCGAGGTGCTCCACCAGGCGGCGGCGCTCTGTCTGACGTATCCCGACGACGACTTCCGCGCCAGGCTGCCCCTGCTGCGCGAGGCGGCGCCGCAGCTGCGCGGTTTCACCGACCACGCGGCGGCGACCGGGCAGGGCGAACTCCAGGCGCACTACGTGGAGGTCTTCGACTTCAGGAACCGGCACAGCCTGTACCTGAGCTGGTGGACCGACGGCGACACCCGCAACCGCGGGATGTCCCTGGTCCGCTTCAAGGAGCTGTACCGCGCGCACGGCCTGGAGTTCACCGGCGAGGAACTGCCGGACTTCCTGCCGGCGGTCCTCGAGTTCGTCTCCCGCACCGGGGACATGACCATGCTCACCGAGCACCGCGACGCCCTGGACCAGTTGCGCTCCCGGCTCACCGCCTTCGGCACGCCCTACGCCTGCGTCCTGGACGCCGTGTGCGCCACCCTGCCGCCCGCACCCACCGGAGCCCGCCGATGAACGTCTTCCTGTGGGGCGTGCTGCCCTACGCCGCCTTCGCGCTGCTGATCGCGGGCCTGGTCTGGCGGCACCGCTACGACCGCTTCGGCTGGACGACCCGCTCCTCGCAGGTCTACGAGTCCAAGCTGCTGAACATCGCGTCGCCGGTCTTCCACTACGGCATCCTGTTCGTGCTCGCCGGCCATCTGATCGGCCTGTTCATCCCGGCGTCCTGGACGCAGTCGATCGGCATCAGCGAGCACGCGTACCACCTGTTCTCGCTCTACGGCGGCACGGTCTCCGGGGTCCTCGCGGTCGCCGGGATCGGCATCCTGATCTACCGGCGCCGCACCAACGCGCCGGTCTTCCGGGCCACCACGGCCAACGACAAGCTCATGTACGTCTTCCTGCTCGGCGCCCTGCTCCTGGGCATGATCGCCAAGCTGTCGGACACCTCCGGCAACGGCTACGACTACCGGAGCACCATCGCCCCCTGGTCGCGCAGCCTGTTCACGCTGAACCCGAAGACGGAGCTGATGGCGGGCGTCCCGGTGCTGTACCACGTGCACGCGGTGGTCGGCATGGTGCTGATCGCCCTGGTGCCCTACACCCGCCTGGTGCACATGTTCAGCGCGCCCCTGCAGTACCTGACCCGCCCGTACGTGGTCTACCGGTCGCGCGACCCCCGGCAGCTGGGGCCGCGCCCGGACCGGCGGGGCTGGGAGCGCGCGGGCTCCTGACCCGCCCGGCTACCTGTCCGCCACCACCTCCGGGCGCAGCATCAGGGCGCGGAGCTGCTCACGGCTCAGGGGCGTGGTCGGCAGCAGGGGGCCGAGCTGCCCGTGGCCGCGGTGACCCGCGCTGTCGCGGACGAACAGGGCCCGGCCGTCGGGCAGTACGAGCCGGCCCGTGAGTTCCTCGCCCCACTCCGGGCCGTCCTCGTTCCGCTCCCGCGGCTGCCGCCAGATGGTGAGCACCCGGCCGCCGGTCAGTTCCTCGCGCACGCAGTCGGTGCGCGGCGGCTCGGTCCCGCTCGGCGCGCAGAGGTCGTGGGCGGGGTCCAACCCGTCGGGGAACTTGGCCTCCAGGTACTTCCGGTCGTGCAGGGCGACCCCGAGGTAACCGACGCCGTCCCCGCGGCGGACGGCGTACCAGCCGTCCAGAGCGCCGTGGGACTCCCCGCTGGTGGCGGCGTCCAGATCCGCGTCCTTCAGCAGCACGGCCAGGGAGATCTCCTCGACCTCCCCGGCACCGGCCGGCAGCAGCCCCGCGAGCCGCTGCGCCCGCCCCGAGCCACCGGTCAGCTCGGTGTGCGCCGGAGCGGAGGCGGAAGGGGAGGCTGTGGCGGACGCCCGGTCCGCCCCGCCCGAGGGCACGGCGGACACGGTGAACAGCGCGCCGGCCATGACGGCCAGCGCCCCGCCGGCCACCGCCGCGCGGCGCCTTCGGCGCACCCTGGCCGCCTCGGCGAACACCGCCGCCGCGTCGAACGAGGGACCGCCGGCCCCCTCGGCGGCCCGGGCGAGCAGGTCGCGCACCTCGTCGTCCCTGGCGTCGCTCATACGAACTCCTTCCCCACCTGGGCGCGGAGCGCCGCCAGCCCGCGGGCCGTGTGGCTCTTCACCGTGTTCTCCCGCATTCCGAGCACCGCGGCGGTCGCCTCGACGCTCTGGTCCTCCCAGTAGCGCAGCACCAGCACGGCCCGCTGCCGCGGTGTGATGCGGGCCAGCGCCTCCC
Source organism: Streptomyces rubrogriseus (assembly GCF_027947575.1). Classification (NCBI taxonomy): domain Bacteria; kingdom Bacillati; phylum Actinomycetota; class Actinomycetes; order Kitasatosporales; family Streptomycetaceae; genus Streptomyces; species Streptomyces rubrogriseus. The sequence goes on from NZ_CP116256.1 coordinate 5,642,706, forward strand.
GCACCACCATCCCGGTCTCCGAGTCGGTGTCGGGAGCGGCGCGTTCGGGCAGCTCCCCGTACGCGTGCTCACGCCGCCAGAACCGGCGTCTGCCCTCGATGAAGGTGTTGAACAGCGTCTTGCGCGCGTACGCCTCGACGTTGTCCAGCTTCTGCAGGCGCCGCCAGCCGAGCACCACCTTGACCAAGGTCGTCTGCACCAGGTCCTCCGCCTCGTGGCGGTTGCCGCACATCAGGTAGGCGCTCCTGAAGAGCGCCAGGCGTCTGTCCCGGACGAAGTCGTGCAGCGCGTCCTCACCGTGATCCACCCCACCCCCCTTTCCCCACCCGCCCGCGCGGACGGTCTCACCGTTCAAGTGCGGTGGCCCGCCCTCCCGGTTGCGGCCCGCCCGGCCGAATCCGGGGACGGAAAAGGCGGCGGACTCCGCAACGTCTCGCCCAGGCCACCGCATTGAGAGGGAGTACGGACGTCCGACACGAGAACACAGCGGGAGAGCCCACCATGAGTGGAATACGCGTACGCACGAGAACCGCCGCCGCGGTCCTGGCCCTGGCCGCGGTCACCGTACCGGCCGCCACGGCGCACGCCGGTGCCCGGTGGTCCGCCGCCGACCTGACGGGCGTGGGCCACGCGGCGCTCACCGGCGTCACCAGGGTGGACGGCGACACCACCTGGGCTTACGGGGTCAAGGTCCGCCAGGAGGGCAAAGTCCAGCCCAGGACGCCCCTGCTGCTGGCCCGCGACGACGACGAGAGGTCCTGGCGGGAGATCCCCATGCCGGCGTTCGCCGACCGCGCCAACCAGATCAGCTCGATCGACGCCGTGTCCCAGGAGGACGCCTGGGCGGTCGGTCTGTACGAGGAGTCGCGCGGGGCCTTCCTCACCCAGCACTGGGACGGCACCGAGTGGCGGGTGGTCGACGCGCCGGCGCCGGAGGGGATCCGGCTCGCCGGTGCGGGACTGCTGGACGTGTCGGCACGGGCCTCCGACGACGTGTGGGCGGTCGGCTGGCTCATCGTCGTCGACAGCGAGGTGCCCAACCCGGACAAGCCCGGGGGGACGATCCAGGAGACGCACGCCGAGGCGATGCTCCAGCACTGGGACGGCGAGGCGTGGCATCTCGTGCCCGTACCGGACGCCGCCTCGCTGTGGACGTACTCCGTCACCGCACTCGCCGACGACGACGTGTGGGTCTCCGGGTACACCTTGGACGACCGGCCCGCGATGCTGCACTACGACGGCTCTTCCTGGTCCCGCGTACCGGTCCCCTACGACGGGGTCAACGGCGAACTGACGGACCTGGAGGCCCGCGGGCCGAACGATATATGGGCCGCGGGCCGGAAGCTGGTCGACGACGAGGACCCGGGGCACGCGCTGCTCGCGCACTGGGACGGCCGCTCCTGGAAGCAGGTGCCGACCCCCGCCGACGCCGGTCGCGTGAACGACCTGACCCTCGCACCCGCCGGTGTGGTGGCCGCCGGGGAACAGCCGGACGGCACGCCGTACGTGATGCGGATGCGCCACGGCCGGTGGTCCCAGCCGCCGGTGCCGCCGGGCGGTACGGACGGCAGCCGGTACCTGACCTCGGTGGCCTGGACCCCGCGGGGCGTCACCGCCGTCGGCTACGAGGAGGGGACGACGGGCCTCCCCAGCCCGTTGCTGCTGACCGGCGGGCGCTGACTCCCGGCCGCTCCGGGCCGCCCACGCCGGGCCGCCCACGCCGGGCCGCCCGCACCCTCCGGCACCGGACGTGAACGTGCCGGAGGGCGCGGGGCGTCCAGGTCAGGCGAGCTTGGCCGACAGGGTGATGGTCGTGCCGGTCAGGGCCTGGCTGACCGGGCAGTTCTTCTTGGCGTCCTCGGCGGCGGCGACGAAGGCGTCGTTGTCGAGGCCGGGGACGGTGCCCTCCACGGTGAGGTGGATGCCCTTGATGCCCTCGCCGGGCTGGAAGGTGACGTCGGCGGAGGTGGTGAGCTTGGTGGGCGGGGTGCCGGCGCCGGCCAGGCCGTGCGACAGCGCCATGGAGAAGCAGCTGGAGTGGGCGGCGGCGATCAGCTCCTCCGGGCTGGTCTTGCCGTTCGCCTGCTCGGCGCGCGACGGCCACGACACCGGCTGCTCGCCGATGCCGGACGAGTCGAAGGTGACGACACCGTTGCCCTCGAGCAGGTTGCCTTCCCAGACGGTGTGTGCGGAGCGCGTGGTTGCCACGGCGGTTCCTCTCGAATTCTCTTGCTGTAGCTGGGCGGTGGGAGACCGGCGGACGGGCTCCCACCCCCCATCCGATCACACTCCGGCTCAGCTCACCCGGAAGACCGGCCCCCGGGCGGTGAACGGCAGCCGCGCGCCCTGGGGAATCAGGTAGGCGTGCTCGCGCCGTACCCGCAGGACGTCGCACCAGCCGTCGGTGACGACGAGGACCGGCGCGGTGGGCGGGAAGTCCTCGGCGCGCAGCAGCAGGTCGATGCCGGGCTGGAGGACGGTGCCGCCCCGGCCGTGCACCCGCACCCTGCCGGCGATGTCCGTCACCGGGAGGTACCCGGCGTCGTGCGGCGCCGCGTCGCAGAACACGACGCGGGCGGCGGGCACGTCGCGGGCCTCGGCGTAGGAGGCGATGGCGCCGAGCGCCTTGCCGAGCAGGGTGCGGTCCATGGAGCCGGAGGTGTCCAGAACGACGCCGAAGGTGCAGCGGGCGATCTCCTCCGGGGGGAAGTACCGTCCGGCGCGCGGGATGTCGGGGGTGGCGGCCTGGCGCCGCGAGGGGCGGGCGTAGGACCGTACGGGCTCGGGGCGGGGCACGTACTCGTCGAACCAGCGGGCCAGCCGCGCGTCCCAGGGCAGCGGCGGGTGGCTGAGGACGCGGATCTCCTCGGCCAGGCCGGCGGGCAGGAAGCCGCGTTCCTGCTGCTGGTGCAGGTCGAGGCCCTGGGTGAGGCCCCGGCGGTAGAAGCCGTCGAGGTCGACGTGGTCGCGGGGCGGGCGGAGCGGACCGCCGAGTACGTCGCCGACGCCCTTGCCGCGCGGGGTGGACAGACGGCGCAGGCGGCGCAGGTCGACGGCGATGCGGTCGTAGACCTCCTCGGCGGAGAGCCCGGCCAGCTCCGGGTCGTGCAGCAGGCCCTCGGGCATGGTGCCGACCTGCATCTCGACGAGCCAGCCGTTGATGACGTAGTCGCAGGCCACGTTGAAGAGGTACGGGTCGCGGGTGCCGCAGCGGTCGCCGTGGCGCAGGGCGGCGTGCAGCATCTCGTGGGCGAGGATGAAGCGCCATTCCTCGTCGTCGTAGCGGCGCAGCGGGTTGACGTAGATCTCCCCCGTCTCGGCGTTGACGGCGGCGACGGATATGCCGTGGGCGCGGGCCAGTTCGGCGTCGGCGACGAGGGTGATGCCGGAGGCGATGCCGCCGAGCAGCGGGTAGGAGGAGACGAACCAGCTCAGGGCCTGCTGCCAGGGCTGAAGCCGGGTGGGGCCGCCGAGCATGGCGTCGCGGCGGCCGCCCGCGAGGTCGAGGGCGGTGGACATGGTGCGGGTGAGGGCGTGGGCGAAGGCCTGTTGCCAGTCGGGGACCTGGAGGTTCCAGCCGTCCCAGGGGACGAGCAGCTGGTCGGGGTCGCCGTCCGCGGTGCCGCAGTGCTCGTAGGCGGCGGGGATGCCGCCCTCGCGGCGCCAGGCGGCAGCGATGCGCTCCTCGTCGCCGTCGGGGTACGTCGGCGGCAGGTGGTCCGGGGTGCGGCCGACCGGGAAGGTCAGCAGGAAGCGGTTGACGACGGTGCAGCGGGCGGCCAGGTCGTAGCGGTCGGGCTGGACGCGCTCGCCGGTGGCGGCGGGTACGTGGCCGAAGCCGAGGTGGATCAGGGCGTGGGCGATGGCCCAGGCCCAGTCGGCGGGCTCGGCGTGGCGGGTGGGGTTCAGGTGGACCCGGCCGTTGGAGCTGACGCGGGCGAGTCCGTGGCGGGGCGCGACCTCGCACTCCTCCTCCCGGCACAGCTTGACCTCCATGGCCGCGAGCGCGGGGTTGGCCCACACCAGTTGCACGCCCTTGGCGCAGTCCTCGGCGGCCGGGTCCTTCTTCTTCTGCTGCTGCTTCTGCTTGCGGGTGCGGCTCACCGGCGGGCCTCCACCAGCCGGGGCATGTCGCGGGCGGCCTCGACGAGGAACCAGGCGGGCAGCAGCGGGTTGCCGTCGGCGTCGGAGGCGATGACGCTCTGGGCGACCTCGACGGAGATCTCGGCGAGCTGTACGAGCAGCGACTTGGCGCGGTAGGCGGTCTGGCGGCCGTTCGCCGACATGTGCTCCTTGCTCGCGGGCAGTTCCTTGACCAGGCGGCCGCGGAAGGACTCGGCGAGGTAGTAGAGCAGGTCGCGGTCCTGGAGGCGGCTGGGCCAGCGGGCCTCGCCCTTCAGGATCGCCTCGATGCCGAACCGGCTGCGGACGATCTTGACGTAGCCGCAGAAGGCGGTCGCGTGGGCCGGGGTGAGCGTGCCGTGCGCGAGAACCTTCAGGGTCTCCTCGTCGAGGTGCTGGCCGAAGGAGTGCAGGGCGTCGGAGAGCATGTGCCAGGAGCGCGGGGTGGAGAACGGCTCCTCGGTCTTGGGCGGCTTGGACCACAGGTGGTCGGGGCGGTCGGTGAGGTGGTCGGTGATCCACGGGTGGATGCCGTTCTCACCGGCCCACACCAGCCAGTCCGTCGCGGAGGCGTCCAGGTGGACGTGGGTGAGACGGTTGACCAGCGCGGAGGCGATGGGGCGGGCGAGTGCGTTGTCGGTGGCCCGGTTTCCGGCGCCGATGACGATGGAGCCCATGGGGAGTTCGTAGTTCCCGATGCGGCGGTCGAGGATCAGCGAGTAGAACGCCTTCTGCACGTCCGGGGTGGCCGCGTTCAGCTCGTCCAGGAAGAGGCAGTACGGCTCGTCGCGGGCGATGGACTCCGGCGGGCAGAACACCGACCGGCCGTCCCGGATCTGCGGGACGCCGATCAGGTCCTCGGGCGCCAGCTGGGTGCCGAGCAGGCTCACGCACTCCAGGCCCAGCGAGTCGGCGAAGTTCCTCACCAGGGAGGACTTGCCGATGCCGGGTGCGCCCCACAGGAACACCGGCCGCACGGTGGCGAGGCCGAGCAGCAGTTCCGGGAGACGGGCGGGAGTGACGGTGACGGCTGCCTGCACGCAGGGGCTCCTTGGCGGGAGGGGGTCGGGAGGTGACCGGCCCAGTGTGCGTGCCCCCTGGGTCCCCGCGCAGCCGAATTACGGTGCGGTGGGCCCCTCCGCGCGCCGCCTGCGGGCCGCCATCACCGCGTACACGAGGACGCCCGCGAACAGGAACAGCACGCCCTGGTAGACCGCCGCGTACCCGGCGCCCGCGACCAGCCACAGGGAGAAGGCCGCCGCGACCGCCGCGACGACGCCGTCCCGGACCAGGCGGGCCCGGTCCACCTTCTCGCCCTGTCCGGAGACCAGGTGGAAGATCTGGGCGGCCGTGGCCAGCAGGTACGGCACGGTGGCGGTGAAGGTGGTGACCAGGACGAGGACCTCGAAGACCTTCGCCGAGCCGGACGTGTAGTTGTAGACGGTGAGGAGGGAGGCGAGGACGACCGTGACGCCGACGCCCACCGTGGGCACCCCGCGCCGCTTGCGCGCGAACGCGGCCGGGAAGAGGCCGTCCCTGGCCGCCGCGTACGGGGTCTGGGCGCTGAGCAGGGTCCAGCCGTTGAGGCAGCCGGTCATCGAGACCAGGGCGGCCAGTGCGACGGCCCAGCCGCCCCAGGCGCCGCCGAACATGGCGTTCACGGCGTCCGAGAAGGGCGCGTCCGAGGTGACCAGGCGCTCGTGGGCGACGGTGCCGAAGACCGAGAGGGTGCCGAGCAGGTAGACGAGGGCGGCGCCCGCGGTGCCGATGACGGTGGCGCGGCCGACCGTGCGGCGGGGGTCCTTGACCTCGCCGGCGCTGACGGCGGCGGACTCCACACCGAGGTAGGAGAAGAGCAGGATCGCGGCGGCGGCGGAGACCGCGCCGATGCCGCCGGAGCCGCTCGCGTTGAACGGGCCGAGGTTGTCGGCGTCGAAGAAGAACAGCCCGCCGACGGCGACGAGCAGCAGCGGAGCGAACTTCAGCACGGTGGAGACCAGCTGGACCGCGCCGACCCAGCGGGTGCCGGCGAAGTTGGCGAGCGCGGGCAGCCACTGGATGACGAGGGCGGCCAGGCACGCGGTCCAGCGGTGGTCGTTCACCGGGATCAGGACGTCGAGGTAGCCGACGGCGGCGACGGCGAGGGCCGCGTTGGACACCCAGGTGGTGATCCAGTACGCCCAGGCGGCGAGGAACCCGGCGAAGTCGCCGAAGGCGCCGCGGGCGTAGACGTAGGGGCCGCCGGTGCGCGGGTCGCGGGCGGCGAGGCGGCCGAAGACCAGGGCGAGCGCGATGGCGCCGACGGTCAGGACGCCGAAGGCGAGCAGGCTGATGGTGCCGAAGGGCGCGACGGAGGCCGGGAGCAGGAAGATGCCGCCGCCGATGATGTTGCCCATGACCAGGGCGGTGGCGACGGGAAGCCCGAAGCGGCGGGCGTGCCGGGTGCTCTCGGATACGGGGGCCGCGGGGGTCTCCCGCGGTTCCGGAGCCGGTGGGGGGACGGTCCCGGTGACGTGCATGGGGTGGTGCGCCTCTCATGGAACGGGGCCCGGGATCGCCGGACGCGCCCATGGTCGGGCACGGTCCGGCACCGCTCCAAATCAGGCGCTTTTGTCCCGTACGAACCCGTCCGCAACGGGAAAAGATGCGCCCTCCGCGGCGTTCGACCGCGAATCGTCCACCGGGTCCACGGGTACCTGCGGACCGTTCGACTCGCGCAGCCAGCGGCGCAGCACCCGGTGGACGTGTTCGGCGCCGACGACCTCCGCGCCCTCGTCGACGGGCGCGGACAGCACGACCGGCGACAGCAGGAAGGCGCGCGACTGGGCGCCGCCGAGGCCGCCGTGCGAGCCGATCTGCTCCTCGAAGGCGAGGACCTCGCCGTCGACCGGGTCGTGGAAGGAGTTGACCATGATGTCGGCGGTGTGCGGGAAGGAGTGCGTGCGGCGGACGGCGTCGGCGGCGCCGGGGCCGAAGGGGGCGAGCGGCCCGGGGTCCTGGTCGAGCCGGTCCAGGGGCACCTCGGCGCCGCGCGCGCCGAGCACCACACCGCCGTGTTCCTCGCTGCGCACCAGCAGGAAGCCGATGCCGGGGTGGTTGGCGAGGGTGGGCAGCAGGGCGGGGTGGCGGGCGTCGATCTCCTCGCGGGTCATCCGGTGCGGCACGTCCGGGAAGGAGACCAGGCCCAGGTTGCCGGAGGCCAGCACGATCGGCTCGGATCGGCGCCCGGTGGGGGTGTCGGCGGGCCGCTGCTGCTCGGCGCCCTCCTCCACGGGTCGGTGCAGGGCGGCGCGTACGGTGTTGCGCGCCTCGGCGCCGCTGCGGGTGCGCCGGGCGCTGCGCGGCACGGGCAGCCCGCAGCCGGCCCGCACCAGGTCGGCGAGGGTCAGGCCGTAGCGGGCGCGGAAGGTCTCGCCGGGGCTCTGGCCGTGGTCGGACAGGAGCACGATCCGGTACGGGCGGGGCGCGTGCTCGGCGACGTTCTCGATCAGGGCGAGGGACCGGTCGAGCCGCCCGAGGACCTTGGCGGCGTCCCGGCCGACCGGCCCGGAGTGGTGGGCGACCTCGTCGTAGGCCACCAGGTCGGCGTAGACGGCGGTGCGGCCGGCCAGCATGTCGCCCATGACCGCGGCGACGACGACGTCGCGTTCGACGACGGTCGCGAAGGCGCGCACGAAGGGGTAGAGGCCGCCGCGGGAGACGCGCGGTCGGACCTTGTGGACGCGGGCGCGGGTGGACTGGCCGATCTCCCGGCACACCTCGGCGACGAAGGACATCGCGGTACGCACGGCGTTGGCGGGGTCGGAGAAGTAGGCGAAGTAGCCGGATCTGGAGCGGGTCTCCCGGCTGCGGCGGCGGGTGGCTATGGACAGCACGAGGGCCTGTTCGTCGGCGCCGCCGCCGAACAGGTTGCCGCGGCTGGCGCCGTCGAGGCTGAGCAGTCCGCCGTCGCCGGTGCGCCGCACGGCGCGGTACTGGAGTTCGGCGGCGCTGGTCGGGCGGTTGCAGACCATGACCTCGCCGCTGTCCTTCTCGTACCAGCGGAAGGCGGGGACGTCGTGGTTGCTGCCGTGCAGGATGCCCAGCTGGCTGGCGCCGGTCTGGCTGGACCAGTCGGTGCGCCACTGGGCGAGCCGGTGGGTCGCCGAGGAGCCGTCTCGGCCGAGCCAGCGGGCGACGGTGGGCATGGCGCCCCGGTCGACGGCGTCGAGCAGGACGTCGTGGCCGACGCCGTCCAGTTGCAGGAAGACGGTGCCGGGGTCGGCCGGGCAGGGCGGTCCCGATCTGCGGCGTCGGTCGGCGAGGCGGTAGAGGCGGCGCCGGTAGGCGTCGTCGTCGCGCACGGCCAGGGCACCGCCGGTGGCGGAGGCGACGGCGGACATGACGGCGGCCACCACGACCGCCGTCTCGGGGGCGACGCCGCCGCGCCCGGCCGGGTTGACGTCGATCGCGAGGAGCAGCAGTCCGCCGTTGAGGAAGAAGACCAGCAGGCCGAGGACGAGGGCCGGCACCAGGAGCAGCAGGCGGACCAGGAGCGGCCAGACCAGGGCGGAGAGCAGGCCGAAGGCACCGGCGCCGACCGCGGCGGTCATGGCGATGTCGGTGGCACTGTCCCCGTCGGGCGACTGGAGCCGGAAGTCCGGCAGGATCCCGGCGAGCACGAGCATGGTGAGCGTGGACACGGCCCACACCGTGACGCTCCGCCCGACCTGACTGGCGACCCGGCGCCAACGCCCTGCACCCACGCTCCGCACACCTCACGTCCCCGGCCCGTCGTCCGTGCGGGCCTTCCCCACCCTGCCACAACGCTCCGGAGTGCCCGTTTGTCCCCCCGGGTCCGGTTCACACCCCGCGGCAGCGGTCAGCGGCCGTCGTACCCGGCGGTCGGCATAGACAGCCTGCGGTGCACGCACGCCTTCATCCGGGCGTCGTAGGACGGTTCGGCGTGGCCGACCGTCTCGACGCGGACGCCGCGCCGCGCGCACTCCGCGCTGAAGTCGTCGACGGAGGACAGCGCGCTCTCCAGCACCCGTCGGCTGGGTGCCACGAACAGGTCCTGGCCGGGGCGCACTCCGTCCCACAGAGCGTCGTGGTCGGGCCGCAGACCGCGCACCAGCAGCTGTCTGGCGACGACGTAGCCGTGCTCCGCGGCCCAGCGGGCGCACATGGCGTGCTGGCTGCGGGAGTCGACCAGGAAGGGGTCGTCGTCCAGCTGTTCCAATGGCGTCAGACTCGCGATCGCCGTCACCCGCACCGGCCCCATGGTGTCCCCCCTCACCTCCCGTCACCTCCCGTTTTCGCCGCCGACCCTACTCCTGGACGTAGGCTTCGGGGAGTCGCGCGAAGGAGGCAAAGGAGTGCCGGTGGAGCTCACATGGTGGGGTCACGCCACCTGCACGGTCGAGGATTCGGGCATCCGCGTGCTCACCGATCCTCTGTTCGTCCGCCGGCTGGCCCACCTGCGTCGCAGGCGGGGCGCGGTGCCGCCGCCCGAGGCGTGGCGCGCGGACGTGGCGCTGGTCTCCCATCTGCACGCCGACCACCTGCATGTGCCGTCGCTCGCGCGGCTCGCGCCGGGCACGCGCCTGCTCGTGCCCCGGGGCGCACGCCGGGCGGTGCCGGGGCTGCGGCGGCTCGGTCACCTGGAGCTGACCGAGGTGGCGCCGGGTGACGAGACGACCGTCGGTGACCTGCGGATACGGGCGGTCCCCGCGCGGCACGACGGGCGACGGCTGCCGGTCGGACGGCACCGTGCCCCCGCGCTCGGCTACGTCGTCGAGGGCGAGGCGCGGACGTACTTCGCCGGGGACACCGGTCTGTTCGACGGCATGGAGCAGGAGGTCGGGCCGGTCGACGCGGCGCTGCTCCCGGTGGGCGGCTGGGGCCCCTACCTGGGTGCCGAGCACCTGGACGCGGGGCGGGCGGCCGAGGCGCTGGCCCGGCTGGCGCCGCGCACGGCGGTGCCGGTGCACTACGGCACGTACTGGCCGATCGGGATGGACGCCGTGCGCCCCCACGAGTTCCACACGCCGGGCGAGGAGTTCGTGCGCCTGTCGGCGCTGCGCGCGCCGGGCGTGGCGGTGCATCGGCTGGGGCACGGCGAGAGTGTGCGGGTGGAGGTCGCGCGGTGAGCTGGCTGGCGGCCGCGACGCTGGACATACCGACGGAGCCGACGCAGCAGGCGCTCGGCTACCCGTCGCTGTTCCTGCTGGTCCTGATCGGGGCGCTGGTGCCGGTGGTGCCGACGGGGGCGCTGGTGAGTTCGGCGGCGGTGGTGGCGATGCACCAGACGCTGCCGTTCGCCATGCTGATGGTGTTCGCGACGGCGTCGCTGGCGGCGTTCTGCGGGGACATGGCGCTGTACTGGCTGGGCCGGCGCGGGGTGGGCTCGAAGAACGGCTCGCGCTGGCTGGAGGCGATCCGGTCCCGGGCGCCGGAGGACCGGCTGGAGCAGGCGCAGGACAAGCTCGCCGAGCACGACGTCGCGGTGCTGGTGCTCTCCCGGCTGGTGCCGGCCGGCCGGATACCGGTGATGCTGGCCTGTCTGCTGGCCGAGTGGCCGCTGCGCCGCTTCGCCCGGGGCAACCTGCCGGCCTGTCTGGCCTGGGCGGTGACGTACCAGCTGATCGGGATCCTCAGCGGCGCCCTGTTCAGCAGGCCGTGGGAGGGCGTGGCCGCGGCGATCGCACTGACCGTGCTGGTCAGCGTGGCGCCGGGGATGTGGCGTCGGTTCCGGGGCCCGGCGAAGGCGTAGGCGTCCGGCGGTCCGCGCCGACGGGTACGGGCACGGGAACGGGGAGCGTCACTCCAGCACGCGGGAGGCGCCGATCGGCAGGTCCCACAGGCGTTCGCGGGGCAGGCCGGCCTGCTGCCAGGCGGCGCGTACGCGGTTGAGCGGTTCCAGTACCGGCTCCGCGGAGAGCACGAACGTGCCCCAGTGCATCGGCGCCATGTGGCGCGCGCCGACGTCCTGGGCGGCCCGCACCGCCTCCTCCGGATCGCAGTGCACGTCGCTCAGCCACCAGCGCGGGTCGTAGGCGCCGATGGGGAGCAGGGCGAGGTCGATGCCGGGGTAGCGGCGGCCGATCCGGGTGAACCAGTGGCCGTACCCGGTGTCACCGGCGAAGTAGACGCGCCGGCCGTCGGGGTCGGTGAGCACCCAGCCGCCCCACAGGGTGCGGCAGGTGTCGGTCAGGGAGCGCTTGGACCAGTGGTGGGCCGGGACGAAGTCGAACCGGACGCCGTTCAGCTCGGTCGCCTCCCACCAGTCCAGCTCGGTGACGTGGGTGAAGCGGCGGCGGTGGAACCAGCGGCCGAGACCGGCCGGGACGAGTACGGGGGTGTCGCGCGGGAGCCGGCGCAGGGTGGGGGCGTCCAGGTGGTCGTAGTGGTTGTGGCTGATGACGACGGCGTCGACGCGGGGCAGGGCGCTCCAGGGGACGCCGACGGGCGTGACCCGGGGCGGGGTGCCGAGGATCCGTCGGGACCAGACCGGGTCGGTGAGCACGGTGAGGCCGCCGATCCGCACCACCCAGCTGGCGTGTCCGGCCCAGGTGACGGCGACGGTGCGCGCGTCCACCCGGGGCAGCGGGCCGGGGGCGCACGGCAGCCGGGGGACGTCGGCGAGTCCGGCCGGGCCGGGTCTGACCGCCCCCTCCCGGGCGAATCTGGCGAAGGCCTTCAGACCGGGCAGCGGTGCGGTCAGCCGGTCGTGGAAGGTCCGCGGCCACACCCGGCGCTCGGCCGGCGGCCGGGGGGCGGCGAGCGGCGGGTGGGCGGCGGCCTCGGCGGAGGCGGGGGTGTTCTCGGCGGAGGCGGGGGTGCTCGTGGCCGACCGGGGCTGCTGCGTCATCGAGGGGGCTCCCATCGCTGAGCGTCGCGGAGACCGTCGAAGACCGACTTCAGACCGGTCAACGCGCGTTGCACGTGTGGCAGTTCCAACGGGTCCGGGGACAGGAGGCATTCCGCCCGCCGCTCGTCGGTGCCCGCGTCGAGCAGGGGGCCGGTGGCGAGCCGGACCCGCAGGGCGGGCAGGTCGTCGCCGAAGCGGTGTCCGCCGGGGGCGGGCAGGCCGAGCCGGGCGGTGAGGAAGTCCTCCAGCTCCTGCGCGTCGCCGACGCCCTCGGCACCGAGCGCGTCCCGCAGCGGGCCGAGGTCGGCGTAGAGGTGGCGCCCTGCCTGCGGGGGCCGGGCGGTGGCGCCCGAGGCGACGACGGCCGCGTGCGCGGCGGCGGCCACGCGCGCGTGCAGGCGTACGGCGGCCGCCCGGCGTGCGGTGACCGGCTCGGGTTCGCCGAGCGCGTACCCGGCCGCGGCGGCGACGGGCGCGGCGACCCGGGCGCCCAGCGCGGTGAGTACGTCCAGCACGCGCGCGTGCAGTCCGTTCCCGGCGGCGGAGGCGGGGAAGCGGGCCACGGCGGCCGGCCAGGCGGGCGGGAGCAGCGCGCCGGCCAGGTCGGTGACGACGGTGACCCGCTCGGGCAGCATCTCGGCGGGGCTGAGGAGCACGGTGGCGTGCGGGTCGTGCAGGGTGTCGCGCCAGGTCTCGTCGCTGACCAGGTGCAGTCCCTCGCCGGTGGCGGCCTCGACGGTCTCGTGCAGCAGCTCGGGCGGCGCGACGGTGCCGGTGGGGTCGTCGGCGACGGACAGCACCAGCAGTCGGGGGTCGCCGCCCTCCGCGCGGACCCGGCGGACGGTCTCCAGGAGGGCGTACGGGTCCGGTACGCCGCCGGACTCGGCGGGCGTCGGTACGTGGAAGACGGGTCGGCCCAGCAGTCGTGCGTACGGTGCCCACCAGGCGGCGCAGGGGCGGGGCACCAGGACGTCGCCGCCCAGCGCGGCGGTCAGCGCCAGGAGCAGGGCGCCCGCGCCGGGGGCGGCGGCGAGGTGACCGGGGTCGGTGGTCAGGCCGCGCCGGTCCCAGTAGCCGCTCGCCGCGTCCAGGAGGGCGGGGGCGCCGCCCGCCGGTTCACCGCGTGCGCGGCCCGCGGCGGCGGCGAGCACGGCGGACAGTTCGGGCAGCACCGGCAGGCCGTCGTCGGGGAAGTGCGGGCCGTAACGCACGGGACCGTGTCCCACGGCACCGGGTCCCGCGCCGTGGCGGCCTGCGGGGTCGTGGCCCGCGGTGTCGTGGCCTGCGGGTTTCGTGACCAGGCCCTCGGGGTCCGTGCGCCGCATGCCGTACCTCCGCGCGGTCCGTGCCGCCTGTCCGTGCCGTGCCCTGGTCCCGTCGGTCCCGTTCCCGTCGGTCCCTTTCCGTTCCCGTCGGTCCTGTGCTTCGCTCGCCGCTCGTTGATCCCAGTACCCACCGTGGCGCCCCGCCAAGGCTCCAGCTCCGGTTGCGCGTGTCACAGCCTGGCCGGCGGCCGCGCGGGGTCAGCGTTCCCCGTCCTCCCCGCGCAGGCGCAGCCGCAGCCGGTGTGCGGCCGCCCCGCACGCGCCCGCGATCAGGACACCGCCCGCGACCAGGGCGGGCACCGAGTCGCCGAAGGTCCCGCCGGCACCGGCCCGCACCCCGTGCTCCGCCGTCGCACCACCGCAGGGCGTGCCGTGCGCGGAGGTCCCCGCGCGCGGGGCGGCGGATTCCCGGCACGCGGGCTGAGCGGCGTCCGCACCGGCACCGGCACCGCTCTCCTCCGGCACGCTCATCGTCGCGCTCCAGGGGTCGCCGCCCTCGCCGCCCGAGGCGTCCGGGCAGGCGCCGTCGACGGTCCAGTCGCCGGCGGCCTCAGCGGCGTCGCCGGTCTCGGCCCAGCCCTCGGTCCCCGCCGAGGGCTCGCTGTCCGTGGCCCCTCCCGGGTTCGTGACGCCTCCCGGGTCCGTGGCTCCCCCCGGGTCGGCCGCGGCCTCCGGGTTCGCCGCGCCCTCCGGGTCCGCGGTGTCCGCTGCGGGCCGCTCGGCCGCGAAGTCCTCGGCGGCGGCTATGCGCGCGGTGCCGCGGTAGGCCGGCCCGGACGCCGTTCCCGCGTCGTCCGCCACCTTGCGCAGCGCGACGGTGCCCTCCTCGAAGGCCGCCGAGGTGGCGTCGAGGCTCGCGGGCGCGGACCCGCCGGTCGGACCGCACGAGACCGAGACCGTGACGGTGTCTCCGGGGCCGGCGTCCGCCGGGCTGACCTGCGCCGCGGCCTGCCCGGCGGACGGCGGCGGGGCCTCCTCGGCGGACGCCGGGGGCACGGCCGCCGAGTCGTCGGCAGGCGGAGGGACGGCGGGTTCCCCCGCGCCGGAGGGAGGCGGCGGGACACCCGGGTCGGCCGAGCCCACCCCCGCTGAGAGACCGAGGGCGGCACTGGCCAGCACGGCGACGGACAGGGCGCGGGCGGTGCGGCGCATGGGACGGGCTCCTTCGAGCGACGGCTTGCGGGGCACTGCACTCGCGCCCCTCGGCCATCACAGCCCGCCCGGCACGGCCACGCCCGTCACCGTGCTCCGTTCGCGCGAACGCGGCGTCCGGGCGGGTGAGTCCCGGGTTTCACGCCTCCGGACCCGGATCCCGCAGGACCTGCTCCCGCACCCGGTCGCAGCAGCGGGTGATCAGGCGGGAGACGTGCATCTGGGAGATGCCGAGCTGTTCGGCGATACGGCTCTGGGTCATGTCGTCGAAGAAGCGCATGTACAGGATGGCGCGCTCGCGCGGGGGCAGGGCGGCCAGCCGGCCCTTGACCGCCTCGCGGTCGACGACCGTGTCGAGGGCCGGGTCGGGGGCGCCGAGCGCGTCGCCCAGCGAGTAGCCGTCCTCGCTGCCGGGGAGTTCGGCGTCCAGGGACAGGGCGGTGAAGCTCTCCAGCGCCTCGAGCCCGACCCGGACGTCCTCCTCGCTCAGTTCGGCGCGCTCGGCGATCTCGGCGACGGTGGGCCTGCGGCCCGGAATGGTCTGGGACAGGTCCTGGCCGGCGAAGCGCACGCGGTTGCGCAGTTCCTGGACCCGGCGCGGCACGTGCAGGGTCCACATGTGGTCGCGGAAGTGGCGCTTGATCTCCCCGGTGATGGTCGGTACGGCGTAGCTCTCGAAGGCGTTGCCGCGCTCGGGGTCGTACCGGTCGACGGCCTTGACCAGGCCGAGGGCCGCGACCTGGCGCAGGTCCTCGTAGCTCTCGCCGCGGCTGCGGAATCGTCCCGCCAGCCGTTCGGCCATGGGCAGCCAGGCCTCGACGATCCGGTCGCGCAGCGCGTCGTGCTCGGGACCGTCGGGAAGGGTGGCGAGCCGGCGGAAGGCGTCGGCGGTGTCGGGGGCGTCGTCGTGCGGGTGCTTCACGCTGGCGTGGATCGGCATGGTGCGTCGCAACTCCCTCGGAGCGCGGGGTCCCGTCGTCGCACCGGGCGGCAGCCCGGTCGGTGCGGCCCCGCGGATCGCGGCCGGAGGTCCGGGACCTGCGGCTCGAAGGGGCGGCTGCACCGTGACGACGACGGGGCCCTTGGTCGGGCGGTCACCGTGGGAGGGCGTCCGGCCCCCGGACGGACGCATCCGTGGCGGCGTCGCGCCGCTCCCACGGACGTGCCTCCTGTCCGAAGCACTGAACTTGCGCATGCCCCGTGTCCCCCGCGGCAAACCCCCCGCTTCTCAGCCCTTGCGCGGACGGTGCAGGCGCACCATGTTGCCGGCCGGGTCGCGGAAGGCGCAGTCGCGGACGCCGTAGGGCTGGTCGACCGGTTCCTGGAGGACCTCGGCGCCCGCGGCGCGGACGTGTTCGAAGGCGGCGTCGACGTCGTCGGTGGCGAGGATGACGCCGCGCAGGTGGCCCTTGGCCAGCAGGTCGGCCATCGCCTGCTTGTCGGCGGCCGAGGCGTTGGGGTCCGCCAGCGGGGGTTCGAGAACGATGTCCACGTCGGGCTGCGCCGGGGAACCGAGGGTCACCCAGCGCATTCCCTCGTACCCGACGTCGTTGCGGACCTCCAGGCCGAGCACGTCCCGGTAGAAGGCGAGCGCCCTGTCGTGGTCGTCGACGGCTATGAAGCACTGCGAGAGGCTGATGTCCATGCGCGTCACGCTACGGGCGGTGGCGCGGGCGCCGCTTCTCCGTTCCTGACCGACTCGCCCCTGCCGGCCGGCGTCCCGCTCCCGGCCGACTCGCTCTTCCCGGCCGGCGTCCCGCTCCTGGCCGACTCGCCGTGCCTGACCGGCCGGGTGTAGACCTTGGCGACGCAGGCCGGGAGGGCGGCCCCGTCGGCGTGATCGCGCTCCCGGTAGGCGCTCGGGCTCTCGCCGACCAGTTCGGTGAACCGCGAGCTGAACGACCCCAGCGAGGTACAGCCGACCGCGAAGCAGACCTCGGTGACGCTCATGTCGCCGCGCCGCAGCAGCGCCATGGCCCGCTCGATGCGGCGCGTCATCAGGTAGCTGTACGGCGTCTCCCCGTAGGCGGCGCGGAAGCTGCGGGAGAAGTGGCCCGCCGACATGAGGGCGACGCGGGCCAGCGCGGGCACGTCGAGCGGCTCGGCGTACTCGCGGTCCATCAGGTCGCGGGCCCGGCGCAGCCGGGCCAGATCCTCCAGCGTCGTCACCCGACCACGATCCCACAGCGCCGGACACCCCAGGTAGCGTTTCCGGCGCCGTGGGCGGGGGGGCACGCTCAGGCGCCGACGTAGGCGGCGAGGTGCTCGCCGGTGAGAGTGGAGCGGTCGGCGACGAGGTCGGCGGGGGTGCCCTCGAAGACGATCCGGCCGCCGTCGTGCCCGGCGCCGGGGCCGAGGTCGATGATCCAGTCGGCGTGGGCCATGACGGCCTGGTGGTGCTCGATGACGATGACCGACTTCCCGGCGTCGACGAGGCGGTCGAGCAGGCCGAGCAGCTGCTCGACGTCGGCGAGGTGCAGTCCCGTGGTGGGCTCGTCGAGGACGTACACGCCGCCCTTCTCGCCCATGTGGGTGGCCAGCTTCAGGCGCTGCCGCTCGCCGCCGGAGAGGGTGGTCAGCGGCTGGCCGAGGGTGAGGTAGCCGAGCCCGACGTCGGAGAGCCGCTGGAGGATCTTGTGCGCGGCCGGAGTGCGCGCCTCACCGGCGCCGAAGAACTCCTCGGCCCGGTCCACCGACATCGCGAGCACCTCGCTGATGTCCCGGCCGCCGAAACGGTACTCCAGCACGGCGGGCTGGAACCGCTTGCCCTCGCAGTCCTCGCAGGGCGCGGCGACGCCGGCCATCATCGCCAGGTCGGTGTAGATGACCCCGGCGCCGTTGCAGGTGGGGCAGGCGCCCTCGGAGTTGGCGCTGAACAGGGCGGGCTTGACGCCGTTGGCCTTGGCGAAGGCCTTGCGGATCGGGTCGAGCAGTCCGGTGTACGTCGCCGGGTTGCTGCGCCGCGAGCCCTTGATGGGGCTCTGGTCGACCGACACGACGTCGGCACCGGCCGGGACCGAGCCGTGGATCAGGGAGCTCTTGCCGGAACCCGCCACGCCGGTGACCACGCAGAGCACGCCGAGCGGGACGTCGACGTCGACGCCCTGGAGGTTGTGCGTCCGCGCGTCGCGGATCTCCAGGGCGCCGGTGGGCTTGCGGACCGACTCCTTGAGGACGGCCCGGTCGTCGAGGTGGCGGCCGGTGACGGTGTCGGCGGCCCGCAGCTCCTCGACGGTGCCCTCGAAGCAGACGGTGCCGCCCGCGGTGCCGGCGCCGGGGCCGAGGTCGACCACGTGGTCGGCGATCGCGATCGCCTCCGGCTTGTGCTCGACGACGAGGACCGTGTTGCCCTTGTCCCGCAGGCGCAGCAGCAGGTCGTTCATCCGCTGGATGTCGTGCGGGTGCAGACCGACGGTGGGCTCGTCGAAGACGTACGTGGTGTCGGTGAGCGACGAGCCGAGGTGGCGGATCATCTTGACGCGCTGCGCCTCGCCGCCGGACAGGGTGCCCGCGGGCCGGTCGAGGGAGAGGTAGCCGAGGCCGATCTCCACGAAGGAGTCGAGGGTGTCGCGCAGCGCGGTGAGCAGCGGCGCCACCGAGGGTTCGTCGAGGTCGCGGACCCACTCGGCGAGGTCCCGGATCTCCATCGCGCAGGCGTCCGCGATGCTGATCTTCTTGATCTTCGACGAGCGGGCGCCCTCGCTGAGCCGGGTGCCCTCGCACTCGGGACAGGTGGTGAAGGTGACGGCCCGTTCCACGAAGGCCCTGATGTGCGGCTGCATGGCCTCCTTGTCCTTGGACAGGAAGGACTTCTGGATCTTGGGGATCAGGCCTTCGTAGGTGAGGTTGACGCCGTTGACCTTCACCTTGACCGGCTCGCCGTACAGGAAGTCCCGCAGCTCCTTGTCGGTGTACTCGCGGATCGGCCTGTCCGGGTCGACGAAGCCGGACTGGGCGTACACCTGCACGGTCCACTGGCTGTCCGACTTCCAGCCGGGGATGGTGAAGGCGCCCTCGGCGAGCGACTTGGAGTCGTCGTAGAGCTGGGTGAGGTCGATGTCGGAGACGGTGCCGCGGCCCTCGCAGTGGGTGCACATGCCGCCGGTGCGCTCGAAGGTCGCCCTGACCGCCTTCTTGTTGCCCCGCTCGACGGTGATCGCGCCGCTGGCCCGGACCGAGGCGGTGTTGAAGGAGTACGCGCTGGGCGGGCCGATGCGGGGCTCGCCGAGGCGGCTGAAGAGGATGCGCAGCATCGCGTTGACGTCGGTGGCGGTGCCGACGGTGGAGCGGGGGTCGGCGCCCATCCGCTGCTGGTCCACGATGATGGCGGTGGTGAGGCCGTCCAGGACGTCCACCTCGGGGCGGGCGAGCGTGGGCATGAAGCCCTGGACGAACGCGCTGTAGGTCTCGTTGATCAGCCGCTGCGACTCGGCGGCGATCGTGTTGAACACCAGCGAGCTCTTGCCCGAGCCGGAGACGCCGGTGAACACGGTCAGCCGGCGCTTGGGAATGTCGATGCTGACGTCCTTGAGGTTGTTCTCGCGGGCGCCGTGCACACGGATCAGGTCGTGGCTGTCGGCGACGTGCGACTCGGGTCCCTGCGGGCCCGGCCTCTTGGCGCTGCTCATCGTGTCTCCATCTGTCGGGGGCTCGGTGAAGGTGACGCCCTCAGTGCCTCGGTGGTCACACGCTAGAGGGCGCCCGGCGGCCCGCGCTTCTCGATTACTGATCCGCTCCCGGGCCGCGGAAATCGGAGCGGACCCGTCCGGACGAATCCGTGTCGGTCCGCGGTGTCCGGGTACGCGGTCGGCACCCCCTGAGGATCTGGAGGGAGACATGCAGCGAGGCAGCGACCGGATGAGCGTCCACCGCGACGACGAGATGAAGCATGAACTGCAGGGTCTGCTCAGGTCCGGGCACCCCACCCGCAGCGAGGAGTGGAACGACCCGGAACCGGCCGCCGAGGACGATCCGGACGTCATGTACGGACCGGTGACACCGGGCCGCGGACCGACGTACCTGGAGGCCCTGCGGCTCGAGCTGGCCCGGAACCTGACCCGGGGCAGCTTCCCCGCGGGACCGCGGGAACTGACCCGCACACTGCGCCGCGGCGACGCGCCGGACGCCCTCGTCGAGGAGCTGGACCGACTGCCGCACAAGGCGCGCTACGACAACGTCCAGGAGCTGGCGGTGGCCCTCACCGAGAGCGGCCGGCCCGGTCCGCAGGGCGCATAGGCGCCGGAAGGGATACCGAAACTCCATGCGCATCGCATTTCTGACCGCGCCCGAGGGCGTGGAGCAGGTGGAACTGACCGAGCCGTGGCGGGCGGCGAAGGACGCGGGGCACGACCCGGTGCTCGTCTCCACGCAGTCCGGCGAGATCCAAGGCTTCGACCACCTCGACAAGGCGGACACGTTCCCCGTCGACGAGGTGGTGGGCGAGACCTCCGCCGACACGTTCGGCGGTCTCGTCCTGCCCGGCGGGGTGGCCAATCCGGACTTCCTGCGAATGGACGAGAAGGCCGTGGCGTTCGTCAAGGACTTCTTCACGCAGGGCCGGCCGGTGGCCGCCATCTGTCACGCGCCGTGGACGCTCGTGGAGGCGGACGTGGTGCGCGGCCGCACCATGACCTCGTGGCCCAGTCTGCGAACGGACCTGCGCAACGCGGGCGCCACCTGGGTCGACGAACAGGTCAAGGTCTGCGACGCGGGCGACAACGTCCTGATCACCAGCCGCAAGCCGGACGACCTCGAGGCGTTCTGCGAGACCTACCTCGCGGAGTTCGCCAAGGCGGCCGACTGAGGCGGGCGGACGGGCGACGGGCGGACGGGCCACCGGCGAGGATCGTCGGTGGCCCGCCGCCGCGCTCAGCCACCGGGCGCGGCGGCCTGGCCGCAGCCGCGTTCCCGGGCGCCCTCGCGGGTGCGGCCGGGGGCCACCGGGCGCCGGGGGTTGCGGCGCAGCCACTCGCCCTCCAGCCGGGCCATGCGGTCGTTGTGGGCCCGCAGCGCGTCGTTCGACCCGTACAGCAGGGTGTCGTGGCGCGTGCGGTGGATGGTCTCCAGCTCTTTCATCAGCTGCTGGTCGTCCAGGCGGCCCGGGTCCACTCCGGTCATGGTGTCGTCCCGCGTGTCGTGTTCGTTCATGCGTCCCGGGTACCCGCCCCGCAGCACTACCACCCCCGAGCGGCACCCGGGAGGGCAGCCACATGGATCTCGCGTTTCTGCACCCCCTCTACGAACACCAGGGCCCCTGGGCCTCCGTCTACGTCGACCTCTCCCGGCACACGGAGGACACCCCCCACGAGCGTGAGCTGACGGCCGCCGCGGTGGCCCGGGAGCTGGCGGAGCAGGGCGCGGACGACGCCACCTGCCGGGCGGTGCGGGAGGCGGTGGACGAGCTGCGGCACGCCACCGATCCGCACGGGCGGGCCCTGTTCGCGTGTGCGGGACAGGTGGTCCTCGATCCGGCGCTGGCCCGGCCCCCGTACGGCGGGACCACCGCCGACTGGGCCCCGCTGCCGCACGTCACGCCGCTGCTCGACCTGGCCGGCGAGGACCCGGTGTGCGTGGTGGCGTACGTCGACCGCAAGGGTGCCGACTTCGAGCTGCGCAGCGCGCTGGGCAGCTCCGACGCGGGCGGCGTGACCGGCAGGCAGTGGCCGGTGCACCGCACGAGCAGCGCGGACTGGTCGGAGCGCCACTTTCAGCTCCGGGTGGAGAACACCTGGGAGCACAACGCGGCGGAGATCGCGGACGCGCTCGCCGTGTGCCAGGAGGAGACCGGCGCCGACCTGCTGATCCTGGTCGGTGACGACCGGGAGCGGCGCTCGGTGCACGAGCGGCTGCCCGCGCGTCTTCAGGACCGCGTCGCCGAGGCCTCCCGGGGCGCCGGGAGCAGGCTGCTGGACGACGAGGTGGAGGGGCTGCGCGACGACCACGTCCGGGCCCGTGCCCGGGAGGACCTGGACCGGTTCCTGGCCGCCCGGTCGCCGGACGACGAGGGCCGGGCCGGCGCGGCGGAGGGCGTGCCCGCGCTGGTCGAGGCCGCCCGGGAGCACCGCATCGACGAGCTGCTGGTCATTCCGGACGCCCCCGACACGCACCGCGAGGTGTGGATCGGCGAGGACGCCGACCAGGTGGCGGTGCGCCGTACGGAGCTGAAGACGCTCGGTGAGCAGAACTCCTGGTCGGCGCGGGCGGACGACGCCCTGCTGCGGTCGGCGGTGATGACGGGCGCGCCCGCGATCTCGGTGACGCCGGTGCTGCCGCCGGAGACCTCCCAGAAGGCGCCGGTGGGCGGCCTGGGGGCGCTGCTGCGCTGGAAGTGATCTCCCCCGGGTCTTCCGGGTCCCCCCGGAGTCCGGAGGTCAGCGGGCCCGCTCCACCCGCCGTTCGTCCCAGACCGGCTCCGCCGTCTCGCGCACCCGGCCGTCGCTGCCGAAGACCAGGTACCGGTCGAAGGAGCGGGCGAACCACCGGTCGTGGGTGACCGAGAGGACCGTGCCCTCGAAGCCCTCCAGGCCCTCCTGGAGGGCTTCGGCCGATTCCAGGTCGAGGTTGTCGGTGGGCTCGTCGAGGAGCAGGGCGGTGACGCCCTGGAGTTCCAGCAGCAGGATCTGGAAGCGGGCCTGCTGGCCGCCGGAGAGCCGGTCGAAGGCCTGCTCGGCCTGCTGGGTCAGTTCGTAGCGGCGCAGCCGGGACATGGCGGCGCCCCGGTCCTGGGCGTGCTCGGTCCACAGGATGTCCAGGAGGGTGCGGCCCAGCAGCTCGGGGTGGGCGTGGGTCTGCGCGAAGTGGCCGGGCACCACGCGCGCCCCGAGCTTCCAGTCCCCGGTGTGCGCCACGTCTTCGCCGGCCAGCAGCCGCAGGAAGTGCGACTTGCCGGAGCCGTTGGAGCCGAGGACGGCGACCCGTTCGCCGTAGAAGACCTCCAGGTCGAAGGGTTTCATCAGGCCGGTGAGTTCCAGTTGCCCGCAGGTGACGGCGCGGACGCCGGTGCGGCCGCCCTTCAGGCGCATCCTGATGTCCTGCTCGCGCGGCGGCTCGGGCGGCGGTCCGGCCTCCTCGAACTTGCGCAGCCTGGTCTGGGCGGCGCGGTAGCGGGACGCCATGTCGTGACTGTTCTCCGCGGCCTGGCGCAGCGTCAGCACCAGCTTCTTCAGCTGGGCGTGCTTCTCGTCCCAGCGGCGGCGCAGTTCCTCGAAGCGGGCGAAGCGTTCGCGGCGGGCCTCGTGGAAGGTGGTGAAGCCACCGCCGTGCACCCAGGCGTCGGCGCCCGCGGGCCCCGGCTCGACCGAGACGATCTTCTCGGCGGCGCGGGCCAGCAGCTCCCGGTCGTGGGAGACGAACAGTACGGTCTTGCGGGTCTCGGCGAGCCGCTCCTCCAGCCAGCGCTTGCCGGGCACGTCGAGGTAGTTGTCCGGCTCGTCGAGCAGCAGCACCTCGTCGGTGCCGCGCAGCAGCGCCTCCAGGACGAGGCGTTTCTGTTCACCTCCGGACAGGGTGCGCACCTGCCGCCACTGCGCCTTGTCGTACGGCATCCCCAGCGCGGCCGTGGTGCACATGTCCCACAGGGTCTCCGCCTCGTACCCCCGTGCCTCGGCCCAGTCGGAGAGCGCCTGCGCGTAGGTCAGCTGGGCGGCCTCGTCGTCCACCGTCATGATCGCGTGCTCGGCGGCGTCGACGGCGCGTGCGGCCTCGCGGATCCGGGGCGGCGCGACGGACACCAGCAGGTCGCGCACGGTGGTCTCGTCGCGTACGGAGCCCACGAACTGGCGCATCACGCCGAGGCCGCCACCGACGGCCACGGTCCCGCCGTGCGGCTTCAGCTCACCGGCCAGCAGTCGCAGCAGGGTGGTCTTGCCCGCGCCGTTGGGTCCGACGAGGGCCACGACGGCCCCCTCCCCCACCCGGAAGGAGACGTCGCCGAGGAGCGCCCTCCCGTCGGGAAGGTAGTACTCCAGGTGCGCGGCTTCGAGGTGACCCATGGGACGGGATTCTGCGGCTCCGGCGGCTCCCCGGGCAAACCCATTTCCGCCGCGGCGTCCGAGCCCCGGGCATGTGGCGCGGACCACCGGCAGGAAACGCCGTCCGCAGGGTAGGCGGGATCCATGAGTCCCGACGTAGACCTCACCGCCGCCACGCCCGGCCCGCACCCCCTCCGCAACGGCTTCCTGCGGCTGGACCAGCGGGCGTTCGAGGCCGTCGCCTCCCGCACCTGGCCGGGCGCGGACCCGCTGCTGCCCCGGTTGAGCCGCGGCGCCAATCACGGAGTGCTGTGGTTCGCGGTGGGCGCCGCCCTGGCCGCGTCGCGCACCCCGAGGGCCCGGCGCGCGGCCGCCCGGGGGCTCGCCTCGCTGGGCCTGGCCTCGCTGGCGATCAACACGCTGGGCAAGCGCTCGGTGCGGCGCCCCCGTCCGGTACTGGACCCGGTGCCGCTGGTGCGGCAGCTGAAGCGGCAGCCGATCACGACGTCCTTCCCCTCGGGGCACGCCGCGTCGGCCGCCGCGTTCGCGACCGGGGTCGCGCTGGAGTCACCGGCGTGGGGCGCGGCGGTGGCCCCGGTGGCCGCCGCGGTGGCCCTGTCCCGGGTCTACACCGGTGTCCACTTCCCGAGCGACGTCGTGGCCGGTGCGGCCCTCGGTGCGGGGGCCGCGTTCGCGGTACGGGGCCTGGTGCCGACCCGGGCCCAGCACACCCCGCCGGCCCGGCCGCGTGCCGAGGTGCCCGCGCTGCCGGGGGGCGAGGGGCTGGTGATGGTCGCCAACGTCGGCTCGGGCACCTCGGACCGGGTGCGGGCCCTGTGCGACGCGCTGCCCGACGCGGAGGTCGTGGAATGCGAGCCCGGGGACGTCCGGGCCGAACTCGAGAAGGCGGCCGGCCACGCCCGGGCGCTCGGTGTGTGCGGCGGCGACGGCACCGTGAACGCGGCGGCCGAGATCGCGCTCCGCCACGGCCTGCCGCTCGCGGTGCTGCCCGGCGGCACGCTCAACCACTTCGCCTACGACCTGGGCGTGGAGGACGTAAGGGATCTGTGCGGGGCGCTGGAGCGGGGCGAGGGGGTGCGGGTGGACGTGGGCCGGTTCGCCTCCGGCGGGCGGCGCGGTGTCTTCCTGAACACCTTCAGCCTCGGCGTGTACCCGGAGCTGGTCAACGAGCGGGAGCGCTGGTCGTCCCGGATCGGCGGCTGGCCGGCCGGGGTGCTCGCCGCCGTGCGGGTGCTGCGCGCCGACCGGCACCCGCTGGAGGCCGAGGTGCGGGGCCGCCGGCGCCCGCTGTGGATGCTGTTCGCGGGCAACGGCACCTACCACCGCCGCGGGCTCGCCTCGGGGCGCCGGCTCGACCTGGCCGACGGACAGCTGGACGTGCGGGTGGTGCACGGGGGCCGCCGGCCGGCCCTGCGGCTGCTGTCGGCGGCCCTCGCCGGACCGCTGACCCGCTCCCCCGCCCATGCGGCGGTGCAGGTGCCCCGGCTGCGCCTGTCGGGGGTCGCGCCGGGCACGCTGATGGCGTACGACGGCGAGCTGACCGAGACCGAGGGCGACCTCACGCTGGAGAAGCTGCCCGAGGCGCTCACGGTGTACCGGCCGCTGCCCGGTGGCGGCCTGTTCTCCTGACGCCACACCCCTCCCTGACACCCTTCCCTGACACCCTGTCAGTCCACATGGCAAAACGGTGATCTCACCATGCGGCTGACGGGCGTACCGTGATCACACTGTCGGGAGAGGGGATCGACCATGCCGAAGCCGCATGAGACCGCCGTATACACGCACGGGCACCACGAGTCCGTGCTGCGTTCGCACACCTGGCGCACCGCCGAGAACTCCGCCGCCTACCTGCTCGGCTCCCTGCGGCCCCACATGCGGATCCTGGACATCGGCTGCGGGCCGGGCACCATCACCGCCGACCTGGCGGAGCTGGTCCCGGACGGCCACGTCACCGGCGTGGACCGGTCGCCGGAGATCGTGGAGCGGGCCAGGGCCACGGCCGCCGCGCGGGGGCTGGAGAACACCGGCTTCGCGGTCGCGGACGTGCACGCGCTGGACTACCCGGACGACACCTTCTGCGTGGTCCACGCCCACCAGGTGCTCCAGCACGTGGGTGACCCGGTGCGGGCGCTGCGCGAGATGAGGCGGGTCGCGCGGCCGGGCGGGTTCATCGCCGTCCGCGACTCCGACTACGGGGCCATGACCTGGTACCCCGCGTCCTCGGGCATGGACGACTGGCTGGACCTGTACCACCGGGTGGCCCGCGCCAACGGCGGCGAGCCGGACGCCGGGCGCCGGCTGAAGGCCTGGGCGCTGGAGGCGGGGTTCACCGACATCACGGCGACCTCGGCCACCTGGACCTTCACCACGCCCGAGGAGCGGGAGTGGTGGAGCGGCCTGTGGGCGGACCGCACCCTGGCGTCCGCGTACGCGGAGCGGGCGACCGAGGGCGGCCATGCGACGCCGGAGCGACTGCGCGCCGTATCGGCGGCCTGGCGGGACTGGGGAAAGCACCCGGAAAGCTGGTTCAGCGTTCTGCACGGAGAAATTCTGTGCCGAAAGGAAGCGTGACCGACGCCTGTTCGGTGAAATCCGGGAAACCAGTACGACAGGAGGTTCAACATCATGGTTCCGCTTCTGCTCGTACTGCTTCTCGCGATCGTCCTTTTCGGTGTCGGATTCGCGGTGAAGATTCTCTGGTGGATCGCTCTGGCGGTTCTGGTCCTGTGGCTGATCGGTTTCCTGGCCCGCGGGACGACGGCCGGCGGCGGCAGGGGCCGCTGGTACCGGTGGTGAACGACCGGTGACGCACGACGGATGACGTACAACAAGTGACCTGCAACAGGTGACGTACAAGAGGTGACGAGGCCGCTGCCCCGGGAGTGCTCACTCCCGGGGCAGCAGCGGTCCCAGCGGCCCGAGGTCCAGGTTCAGGTCCTCGGGCCGCAGTCCGTAGCGGTCACGCAGCTCGGTCATGCGGTCGTCGAGGAGCATCAGGGTGAGCCCGATCCGCTCTTCCTGGTCCTCGCTCAGGTCGCCCTCGTCGACACGGCGCAGGGCCTGGCGTTCCATGAGCTGGCGCAGCAGTTCGACGACCGTCAGGACCAGCTTCATCAGGTCGCGCTCGACCGTGTCCGGCTCGAGGTCGAGGCGGCGCTTGCGGGGCTCGGCGGGTTCGGTCACGTCAGTCCCCGAACGGTGAGGGAACGTTGCGGTTGACCGAGCTGATCAGCGCGTTCAGATCGATGCGGACCAGGTCGACGTCCGCGATGCGCAGCGTGACGTCACCGGTGATGACGACGCCGCCCGCCAGCAGCCGGTCGAGCAGGTCGACCAACGCGATCTCGCGGCGCTCCACGACGGTCACGATCCCTCCTCCTCTGTCTCTCCGGCGAAGGAATAGGCCGCCCACGGACCGGTGAGTTCCACGCGAATTCCGGGCGCGTCGTCCTTCGTACGGTCCACCATTTCGACGAATTCCTCGGATGCGTCGCGGGCCACCAGATAGGCGGCATTGAGAACGTTCCGCCCGGCGGCACCGGAAAGGCGGGGGTTCTGCGGCGCGTGCAGCCGGGCGGCGTCGGCCCGGTCGGACAGCGTCGCGTGCAGACCGGTGGCGAACTGTTCGGCCCTGCTCCACAGGTCGTCGTTCGCCCGCGACTGCCGGCGCCGCTGCCGAAGGTAGTCCCGGCCCGAGGCGGGCTTCGGCGCGGGCTCGGCCGGCCGCGCGGACTGCGCCTGCTGCGCCGGATCCGCCTCGACGTACACCTTCACGCCCCACTCCACCCGGCCGTCCAGCCGGTCGAGCGTGCGCCGGAAGGCCGCCTCGCGCTCCTCCAGCATCACGCGTACGCCGCTGTCGTCCCTGAAGACGGTGGCCAGCCGGAGCGGCAGCGGGGTGGTGACGGCGGTGAGCGCGTCGACCACCTGCTGGTGGGCGCGGGCGGTGGCGGTCAGCCAGTCCAGGTCCTCCAGGTGGTCGCGCAGTGCCGCCTCGCCGAAGTCGGCCTCGGGCACATGGCTGACGACGGCGACCAGGTCTCCGTGCGGCAGCAGCCGGGGCGGGTCGTCCGCCACGCCCGCGAGCTGGGACTGGAGGGCCGCGCCGAAGGGGCGGCAGACGGCGTAGACGTAGCGCAGTCCGGTCACGGCGCCTCCTCCCTCGGCACCCGGCCCGGGTCCAGCTCACGCAGGCGTTCGCGGAGCGCCGCGTTCTCCCGGGTGAGCTCGTCGTGCCGGGCGCGCGAGGACAGCGCGGGGTCGCTCTCCCACCAGTCGATGCCCATCTCCTTGGCCTTGTCGACGGAGGCGACGACGAGCCGCAGCTTGATGGTCAGCAACTCGATGTCGAGCAGGTTGATCTTGATGTCGCCCGCGATCACGACTCCCTTGTCGAGCACCCGCTCCAGGATGTCGGCGAGGTTGGCGCTCTGTCCCTGGCCGTAGGGATCGGGCAGCCGGCTGGGGGTGGTCATCGACGGCTCCCGCCCTCGGCGTCCTCGTACTCGTCCTCGTCCTCGTACTCGTCACCGGACGCGTACTCGTCCTCCCCGGCTTGCTTGTCCTCCTCGGGCGCCTCGTGCTCCTCGTCCTCCTCGGGCGCCTCGTCCTCCTCAGGGTCCTCGTACTCGCTTTCCGCCTCTTCCTCGTACTCCTCTTCGGGCTCGCCCTCCGCCTCCTCGTCGTACTCGCCCTCGGGCTCCTGCTCCGGCTCCTGCTCCTGCTCCCCCTGCCGCTCCTCTTCCTCCTCGGCGACGGCGTCCTCGTGGCTGCGGACCACCTCGCCGTCGCGGATCTCGCCGCGCCAGCCGTCGTCGGCCTCGCCCTTGAAGGTGATGTGGCGGACGAAGTTCTTGAGGTCGAGCCGGGCGCGGCGGCCCTGGGCGCGCCAGATGTTGCCGGTCTTCTCGAACAGGCCCGACGGGTAGTACTCGATGACCAGGACCACGCGGGTCAGGCTGTCGGCGAGCCGGTGGAAGCTGACGACACCCTTGGTCGAGCCCTTGGCGCCCTCCGACGTCCAGGAGATCCGGTCGTCGGGCACCTGCTCGGTGGTCGTCGCCTTCCAGCTGCGGTTGGACCACAGGACCTTCAGCTGCCAGTCCGAGGTCGTGTCGTCGGCGCGGTTCGCGCTCTTGACGCCCTTCGCGAAGGTGCTGAAGTCCTGGTACTGGGTCCACTGGTCGTAGGCCGTGCGCAGCGGCACGCCCACGTCGACGTACTCGATGATGACGGTCGGCTTCTGGCCCCCACCGCCCTTCTTGCGGCCCTTGCCGCCGGTGAGGTTCTTGAAGGCGCCGACCACGTTGTCCTTCACCTTGCCGGCGCCGACCTCGAAGGCGGCCCGCATCGGGCTCTTGCCCTCGGCCAGCTTGCGTCCGCCGTCGAGGGCGAGCTTGGCGAATCCGGGGCTGTTGCCCTCGGCGATGTCGTTCAGTTTGCCGGTGGTCTCGCCGAGCTTGGTGCCGACCCCGGTCAGCAGCCGGGTCGCCTGGGCGGCGAGGTAGTCCTGCACCTCGGCCTTGAGCCGGTCGGCCGCCTCACTCTGCGCCACGTCGGCCAGCGGGTTCTTCTTCGCGGCCTTTCCCGCCGTGGAGGCCGCGGACCCCAGGGAGTCGCTCATCGCTCACCACCGTCCTTCGACCGCCGGGCACCGGTGCCGCGGGCGGCGTTCCTGGCCCCTGCCGTCTTCTTTCCGGCCGCCTTCTTGGCGGGTTGGGCACGCTTGGCCGCCGCCTTCTTCGCGGGGGCCTTGGCGGCGGCCTTCTTCGCCGGCGCCTTCCTGGCCGTGCCGCGCGCCTCGGGCGGTGCCTTCTTCGCGGGCCGCGCGCGCCGCGGCGCCCGCCGCTCCTCGGACTCCTCGGACTCCTCGGCCTGCTCGGGCTCCTCGGTCTGCTCGGGTTCCGCTCGCTCTCCGGCCTCCTCGTACTCCGAGTCCTCCGAGGCCTCGGAGTCGCGGGAGTCGTGGGAGTCGTCGGATCCGGTGCCGGGTGCCCGGGAGGCCACGCCGGAGAGCTGGTCGCGCACCTCGGCGGTGCGCCCGTGCAGCCGGTCGGCGAGGGCGTCGATCTGCCGCTCGACCATGGCGCCCGAGGCCGCCTTGCCCACGCCCCGCAGGTCCGTGCGCAACTGGTCCCCGATCTCCTTGAACTGCGGGTTGTTCTGCAGTTGGCCGGAGACCAGTTCGGCGATGCCCTTCGGGGTCAGGTTCAGCTTCTTGCCGGCCACCATGGTCCCCACGGCGACCGCCATCTTCAGCTTCTTCGTGCGTCCCAGCAGGTATCCGGCCCCTATGGCGAGGCCCAGTCCCACTCGATTCATGGTGCCGTCCCGTTGCCCAATCCCGCGCTCGTGCGCGTAGCGATCTCCAGCCGGTCCAAGAGCTCGTCCTCCTGTCGGTCGAACTCCTCCTCCGTGATCTCACCGGCCTCCAACTGCTCTTCCAGGCGGGCAAGTTCGGCCCTTACCGTGGCCGGGTCGTAGTAGATCCGCTCGGCCTCCTCCAGCACCTGTCTGATGGCCCACCCGCTGCCGCGCACCGGTGCGAACGGCAGCAGCAGGACCTCCGAGATCAGTCCCATGTCGTCACCCCACTCCGGCGTCCGCCCCGCCGGCCGCCGTGCCCGCGGGCTCGGCCGGCCCGGGCTCGACGAAGCTGTACGGCGGCAGCGGGCCGTTCACGCGGACCTCCAGGTGCGGCATCCGGCCGCGGGCCCGCTCGACGGCGGCCAAGAACTCGTCGGCCGCCTCCCGCTTCACCAGGAACGAGACGTTGGCCAGCCAGCCGGTGGACTCGGGGCCCACGCTCACGGCGTCGGCGGCGGCCTCCAGGGCGCGCTCCAGCGCCGTGGCGTCCGCGGCCTCCTTGTCCTTGACCGCGGCCGCGACCATCTCGCCGAGCTGGATCTTCGTCTCGTACGTCCCGCCACCCGCCTGCCTGTTGGACTCGGCGAGGGCGCGGATCTCGGGGTTCTCGGCCATCACGTGATGCAGTACGGCCTCTTCGACGTGGTTGGCCTTGATGTTGTACTCGACGCGGCCGTCCAGCGCCCCCAGGCGTTCCGCGTAGTGCTCGGCGCGCTCGGCGAGGACTCCGGTGACCGCCTGGTCGTCGGGGGCGACGCTGCCGAAGCGCATGGGCAGCACACAGCCGTCCGCACCGATCTCGCTCAGCACGTTCTGGTGGGCGAGGAGCTCCCTGCGCTTGGGGCGCAGCCCCTCGGGGGCGTCACTGACGACGGCCGCCAGCTCGCCCTCCTTGAGGATCCGCACCTCGCGCGGTGGGTCGCCGACCCCGCCCGTGCCCTCGGGGAGCGAGGGACGCGTGGCGGCGGTGATGCCGTAGACGTACGTACTCACTCCTGCTCCTCCTTCCGGCGCGAGGGCGCGGCCTTGCGGGTCCGCGGACGCGACGACGTCTCCCGTTCGGAGCCGCCGTCCTCACGGGCCTGCTTGAACGCGTCCGAGATGGTCTCGGCGGCGCCGGACAGCGCCCCCTTGGACTTGCCCCGGGCGCCGGACTCGGTCATCTCGCCGACCAGGTCGGGCAGCCCCGGGTCCTTGCGCGGCCCGGCCTCCAGGTCGAGCCGGTTGCACGCCTCGGCGAAGCGCAGATAGGTGTCCACGCTGGCGACGACGACGCGGACGTCGATCTTCAGGATCTCGATGCCGACCAGGGAGACGCGCACGAATGCGTCGATGACGAGCCCCCTGTCCAGAACAAGCTCAAGCACGTCGTAGAGGCCGCTGCTGCCGCCTCCGCCGCCGGTCTGTTGTGCCGGTACGACAGTCATGCCTGCTGTTCCTCCATCTTGTCGGTGGTGTGGGTGGTGTTCGCGGGTACGGGCGGGAGCCGTGCGCCGGCCTAGCGGCCGCCGCGGGAGTCGGCCCGTCCGCGCTCGTAGCGCCGGGCGCGCCGGTAGCCGGTGAGCTGTCCCTCGGCGTCCAGTTCCACCTGGTAGCTCGCCATCAGGCTCATGGTGTCGGGCACCCGCTCCAGTTCCAGGACCTCGACCTCAAGGACCCAGCCCTCCTCCGTCTGCTCGAAGGACGACACGGACTCGGCGGTCATGCCGGTGAGCTCCGCGAGCTGGGCGCGCGCCTCGCGCAGAACCTCCATCGGTTTGGGACGGCGCGGCTCGTGTGACGAATGTGACTTCTGAGACTCTTGAGATGTCTGAGATGCCTGAGACCTCTGTGGCTTTCGTGAACTCTGTTGTGATTCTTGCGAGTCGGATGTGTTTTTCGTGTTCGACATGGCCACCTCCCCCTCCGTGTGGCCGCATGTGTGTTCGCCAAACCTCGCCGGGTTGCGCAGTCCGCTCAGCCGCGCAAGGCGTTCAGGCGCCGCCGGGCGGGACCCAGGGCACGGGGCCGGTTCATGATCCCGGCCCAGGGCCGGGTGCGGGCCTGCTCCACGGCGTCGGCGACGGTCCAGCGGCGGGCGTGCAGGGCCGGGTCGTCCAGCTGGTCCCAGGAGATGGGCGTGGCCACGGGGGCGCCTGGGCGGGCACGGACGGTGAGGGGGGCGACGGCGGTCTGCGCGTAGGCGTTGCGCTGGATGTCGAGGTAGAGCCGGTCCCCGCGGTCCTTCTTGCGGGCGGCCGTGGTGAGCCGGTCGGGGTGGGCGGCGGCCAGGACGTCGGCGACGGCCCGCGCGAACTCCCGTACGTCGTCGAAGTCCTGGCGGCCGTCCAGCGGCACGACCACGTGCAGCCCCCGGGACCCGGTGGTCATCGGCGCGGAGGGCAGCTTCAGCTCGTCGAGCAGATCGGCCAGCAGCCGGGCCGCCGCGCGCACCGCCTCGAAGTCGTCTCCGGCCGGGTCGAGGTCGAAGACCATGCGGTCCGGCCGGTCGAGCCGCCCGGTCCGGGAGAGCCAGCGGTGCAGGGTGAGCGCGGCCTGGTCGGCGAGGTACACGAGGGTGGCGGAGTCGTCGCACACGGTGTGGCAGACGGTGCCGCCCTCCTTGCCGACCTCGACGCGGTCGATCCACTCCGGGTAGTGCTCCGGGGTGTTCTTCTGCATGAACCGCGGGCCGTCGACGCCGTCCGGATGCCGTTCCAGCATCAGTGGGCGGCCCCGCAGATGCGGCAGCATGAACGGGGCGGCGGCACGGTGGTAGTCGACGAGATCGCCCTTGGTGTACTCCTCCGTACCGCCCTCACCGGCCGGGAACAGCACCTTGTCCGGCCGGTGGACCTCCACCGTGTGCCGTCCGGCCCGCACGGTCCGGGCGCCGCCGCCCCTGCCGCCACCACCCCTGCCGCCACCACCCTTGCCGCCGCTCCCGCTCACGCTCACGCTCACGGAACGATCGCCTGCTCCACGAGCATCCGTGCGGCCGCCTCGATGGACTCGGCGTCGATCCCCGCGCCGTGCAGTTCCTCCGCCGGGGTCGCGGAGCCCGGCATCGTCGTCACCGCGAGCCGCACCAGCCGGGGCACGGGCCGCCCGTCCGAGAAGGCGTCCAGGACGGCGTCGCCGATGCCGCCCTCCCGCCGGTGGTCCTCCACGGTCACCAGGCAGCCGGTCTCCTCGGCGGCCGCGCGCAGGGTCGCCCGGTCGACGGGCTTGACCGAGTACAGGTCGATCACCCGGACCGGGATGCCGTCCGCTCCGAGTGCGTCGGCCGCGGCGAGCGCCTCGTGCAGGGTGACGCCGGCCGCGACGACGGTGAGCCGGTCGGCGTCGGAGGAGCGCAGCACCTTGCTGCCGCCGACGGGGAACTCCTCGTCGGGGCCGTAGATCACCTTGCTCTCGCCGCGCGAGGTGCGCAGATAGCGGATGCCCTCCAGGCCGGCCATCTCGGCGACGAGGCGCGCGGCCTGGTTGGCGTCGCACGGGTACAGCACGGTCGAGCCGTGGATGGCCCGCATCATGGCGAGGTCCTCCAGGCCCATCTGGCTGGGCCCGTCCTGTCCGATGGCGACGCCCGCGTGGGAGCCGACGAGGTTGATGCCGGCGCCGCTGATCGAGGCCATGCGCACGAAGTCGTACGCGCGGGTCAGGAAGGCGGCGAAGGTGGTGGCGAACGGCACCCAGCCGCGGGCCGCCATCCCCACCGCGGCGGCGACCATCTGCTGCTCGGCGATGTAGCACTCGAAGTAGCGCTCGGGGTGTTCCTTGGCGAAGAACTCGGCCCGGGTGGAGTCGCCGACCTCGCCGTCGAGGGCGACGACGTCGCCGCGCGCCGTGCCGACCGCGGCGAGCGCCTCCCCGAAGGCGTTGCGGGTGGCGACCTCGTCGCCCTGGTCGTAGCGGGGCAGCTCGGTCTGCCCGGTGCCCGTCGAGCGCAGCGACCGGGCGTCCTCGGGCGCGTGCACCCGCACGGTGAGGTCACGGGGGCCGCCGAGTTCGGCGACGGCCTCCTCGGCCTCGGGCAGCGGCTTGCCGTGCTGCCCCTCGCGATCCTCCACCGCCTTGACGCCCTTGCCCTTGAGGGTGCGGGCGATGATCGCGGTGGGCTGTCCCCTGGTGGACAGGGCCTCGCCGTAGGCGCGGTCGATGGCGTCGACGTCGTGGCCGTCGATCTCGATGGTGTGCCACTCGAAGGCCCGGAACCGGCGCGCGTACGCGTCGAGGTCGTGGCCGTGCCGGGTGGGGCCGCGCTGGCCGAGCCGGTTGACGTCGACGATCACGGTGAGGTTGTCGAGGTGCTCGTGCCCGGCGTGCTCGGCGGCCTCCCAGATCGACCCCTCGGCCAGCTCACTGTCGCCGCACAGCACCCACACGCGGTAGTCGGTGTGGTCGAGCCGCTTGCCGGACAGCGCGATGCCGACGCCCACGGGCAGCCCCTGGCCGAGCGAGCCGGTGGCCGTCTCGACCCACGGCAGCCGCTGCGGCGTGGGATGCCCCTCCAGGCGGCTGCCCTGCTTGCGGAAGGTGAGCAGTTCCTCGTCGTCGATGGCGCCGGCCGCCTTGAAGGCGGAGTACAGCAGGGGCGAGGCGTGTCCCTTGGAGAGCACGAAGCGGTCGTTGCCGGGGTGGGCGGGGCGTTCGAAGTCGTAGCGGAGGTGGTTGGCCAGCAGTACGGCCATCAGGTCCGCGGCGGACATCGACGACGTCGGGTGCCCGGAGCCGGCGGCGGCGGCCGCCCGTACGCTGTCGACGCGCAGCTGCTGTCCGAGGTCGACGAGTTCACCGGTGTTCATGAGTCTCCTTCCGCGGCACGTCCGTCGGTGCGCCTGACGGGGCCGGGGGCGATGTCGGGTCCGGGGGGCGGCTGGTTTGCCGGCGGTTCGGGACCGGGGTCGGTGGGCGGGCCCGCGGACCGGCTCGGTCCGGACGGGGCGGTGGGGCGTCTACCGGCGGAGCCCGCTCCGGAGGCGCGGGAGGACTTGCCCGGCTTGCCCGAGCCTCCTCGGGCGGGGCGCGGTCCGGCGGCCTCGACGGCGCGGCGCGGCTTGCCGGACGCACGGGGCGAGCCGGACTGGCTCCCCTTCGCCCGCTCACCGTGCGACCGGCTCCCGGCGGAGGCGGCGTCGGGCCCTCTCTTGGCCGGTTCGCCGCCCGGCTGGTTCTTCGCGGGCTCACCGCCCGGCTGGTTCTTCGCGGGCTCACCGCCCGGCTGGTTCTTTCCGGGTTCGCCGCCCGGCTGGTTCTTTCCGGGCTCACCACCCGGCTGGTTCTTTCCGGGCTCACCGCCCGGCTGCCCCTTCGCGGGCTCGCCGCCGGGCTGCTTCTTCGCGCCGTCGCCGTCGGCATGCTTCCCGGCAGTCCCGGCAGTCCCGGCGGCCACGGCGTCCTTCCCGCTCTGCTCAGGACGCCCAGGCACCCGCGCGACCTCCGGAGACGACGACTCCAGCGGCACCGACCAGGACCGTACGAGGCCCAGCTGAACGGCCTGGCGGGGCAGCACCGCGTCGAGCAGCCAGTCGGCGGCGACCCGCACGCGGTTGCCCGGCATCGCCGCGAGGTGGTAGCCGCGGGTGACCGCACCCGCCGCCGGGCCGGACATCGGCAGGCCGAGCGGATTGGCCGCGGCCTTGGCGCCGCCGAGGTCCACCACGAACCCCATGTCACGGTGGCGGTAGGCCCGCCGCTGCCCGCGGCCGAGCGAGGCGACGACGTTGTGGGCGCAGACCTTGCCGTGCCGCCAGGCGTGCTGTGCGGTCATCGGCGTGTACTGGCCCGGCTGGTTCAGGTCGGGCACCGCCGCCACGTCACCGCAGGCGAACAGCTCGGGCCGGCCCGGCACCTGGAGGTGGGGGTCGACGAGCAGCCGGCCGCGTTCCATGGGCAGCCCCAGGGACTCCACCAGCGGGTCGGGCCGCACGCCCACGCACCACACGAGTGTGCGGGTGTCGACGGTGGACCCGTCGGTCAGGACGACCCCGTCGTGCGTGGCCTCCTGCACGGAGGTCCCCATCCGCACGTCGACGCCCCGCTGCCGCAGGACCCGCTCGGCGGTGCGGGAGAGCCGTTCGTCCATCTCGGGCATGACCCGCGGCGCCACGTCGAGCAGCATCCAGCGCGGCCGCATGCCGGTCCGCATCGGATGCCTGCGGACCTGCGCGTCGGTGTACATCGCGCCGTGCGCGGCGACCTCGGTGCCGGTGTATCCCGCGCCGACCACGACGAACGTGCATCGCGCGGCGCACTCCGCCCGGTCGTCGGCCGCGGCGGCCAGCTCCACCTGCCGGGTCACATGGTCGCGCAGGTAGAGCGCCTCCGGCAGCCCGCGGAAGCCGTGCGCGTGCTCGGCGACGCCGGGGATCGGCAGCAGTTTGTTGACGCTGCCCGCGGCGAGCACCAGCCGGTCGTAGGCCAGGGTGCCCTCCTCGCCCTCCGGGCCGGTGTAGTGCACGGTGCGCCCGTCGAGGTCGATGCCGTCGGCCTCGCCGAGCACCAGCCGGACGTGCGGCAGCGTGCCCGACAGGGACACGCTGACCCGGCGCGGTTCCAGGATTCCGGCGGCGACCTGGGGCAGCAGGGGCAGGTAGAGGAAGTAGTCGGTCGGGTTGAGCAGGGTGATGTCGGCCTGGTGCCGGGTGAGCCGGGACAGGGTGCGGGCCGTCCGGTACCCGGCGAAGCCTGCACCGACGATCACGATGCGGGGTCGGCTCACGGTTCGCCTCCGGGCTGTCGCGTACCTCGTGAGCCTTCCGCGTCCCCTGGGCCGGGGCCCCCAAACGTCCGCGGGGTAGTCGCGGCACGTCCGCGGGGAAGCCGCCGGGCCGCCGGTTTCCGGCACCGCGCCCGGGTACCCGGTGCCCCGGACCCACCCCCGCTCCCTGTCCGGAGGCACCCCCTCATGCCCGAGTACGGCTACTTCCTCTCGTGCGAACAGTACGGTCCCGCGGAGCTGATCGAGCAGGCCCGGATGGCCGAGCAGGCCGGATTCCAGGCACTGTGGATCTCCGACCACTACCACCCGTGGAACGCCGAACAGGGCCAGAGCCCGTTCGTGTGGTCGGTGATCGGCGCCCTGTCCGAAGCCGTGTCGCTGCCGATCGAGACCGCGGTGACCTGCCCGACCGTGCGCATCCACCCGGCGGTGGTGGCGCAGGCCGCGGCGACCAGCGCGGTGATGACCGACGGCCGGTTCCGGCTGGGCGTCGGCACCGGCGAGGCACTGAACGAGCACATCTTCGGCGACGCCTGGCCGGCCGCGCACATACGCCTGGAGATGCTGGAGGAGGCCATCCTGATCATGCGCCGGCTGCTCACCGGCGAGGAGGTCAACCACCACGGCACGCACTACACGGTGGAGAACGCCCGCCTGTACACGGTGCCCGACGAGCCGGTCCCCATCGATATCTCGGGCTTCGGCCCGGCGGCGACGAAGCTGGCGGCCAGGGTCGGCGACGGCTACATCACGATGATGCCGGACGCCTCGATGGTGGAGCAGTACCGCAAGGGCGGGGGCGGCGGGAAGCTGGTCAGCGGCGGCACCAAGGTCTGCTACGACACCGACAAGGACGCGGCCGTGCGCACCGTGCACCGGCTGTGGGCCAACGAGCAGTTGCCCGGCGAGCTGGGCCAGGTGCTGCCCTCACCGAAACACTTCGAGCAGGCGCAGACCCTGGTCACCGAGGACATGGTCCGCGACAGCCGGGTGTGCGGCGACGACGTCGACGAGCACGTGGCGGAGCTGAAGCAGTTCGCCGACGCCGGTTTCGACCGGGTCTACGTCAACCAGATCGGCCCGGACCTGCGCGGCTTCTTCGACCTCTACCGCACCAAGGTGCTGCCGCAGCTCCAGCAGAGCGCCTGACGCGGGCGGAGCACGGGGGTACGCCCGCACGGATGCCGTCCGTGCGGGCGTACCCCTGTGCTGTGTGCGGCCGGTCAGCCGCGACGGCGCTTGTTCTCGGGGTCGAGGTCGTCCTGGCGCGGTGCCGCGGGACCGGTGCCGCCCGGTGCGGGTGTGCCCGCGCCCGGGGCTCCGGTCGCGCCGCCCACTCCGCCGGGAGCGACGGGCGGCATCGGCGGGTACGGCACGCCGAGTCCGCCCGGCGCCGAGGCGGGCGCGTCGCCGCCGGGGACGTGGTCGTGCCCCGTGCCGGGTGCCGAACCCGGGCGCGACGGGTGCGGCCGGGCCGCGCCCCGCAGCAGATACGCCACGACGGCCAGGAGGGCGGCCGTGATCAGCGCGGCGGCCCAGCCCGGGAGCGCGAGGGCGAGCGCCAGTCCCACGGCGAGCGCGACGGCGGCGCCCGCGTAGAGGGCGGCGGTGCCGGACGCGGCGTACAGCGTGGCCCTGCGGCGCTGCCTGCGGGTCTGTTCCCGCAGTTCGTCGCGCACGGTCTCGCGTGCCACCTGCGCCAGTTCGTCGACCAGTTGCCTGTCCAGGTGTTCCAAGTGATCCATGCGGTCCATGGGTTGCGGGTACCCGCCGGCCCGGCTTCCATGGGCGGACCGGGAGTGGGCACCCGGTCGGCCCAACTAGGCTCGTCCGTATGGACATTCTGGGAGCCACACTGCGCATCTACGTCGACGACCTGGACAAGGCGATCCCCTTCTACGAGGGTCTGGCCGGCGGCGAGGCCCTCCGCTTCGAACGCGGTGGCGTCCAGGCCGCCGCCATCGGCTGCTTCCTGCTGATGAGCGGGCCCGAGTCCCAACTCGAGGTGCTGCGCAAGGTGGCCGCGACGATCGCCGTGTCGGACGTCGAGGAGACCCGCCACGTACTCGGCTCACTGGGCGCCGACATCATCGCCGGCCCGGTCGCCACGCCCGGGGGCCGCAACCTGATCGCCCGGCACCCGGACGGGGCGATCTACGAGTACGTGGACCGGCAGCAGTAGGGCCCCGGCACGTCACCCGAGAGGCCGGGCGGGGCTCACTCCCCGTCCGGCCACATCCGGAAGTCGTAGCGGGCCGGGAGCGGTGCGTCGTCCAGCCGCGCCCACAGCAGGCCGATGCCGTCGGCGCCCTCCCTCAGATCGGCGACCTCGAAGCCCTCGTCGAACACGGCCCGCGCGTCCTCGTGCCGGCCCTCCGCGGTCAGCAGCTCGGCCTCGATCAACCGGTACCGGCCGCGGGCCCGCGTCGCGGGGTCCAGCCGGTCCCACACGGTCCGGGCGTCCGCGCTGCGCCCGGCCGCCAGCAGCGCCGCGATCGCCTCCCGGCCCAGCGCGGCGGTGACGGCCACCCACCTCCCGCCCCCTTTCTCCGCCCCGTCGGTCCGGCGTGCGCACAGGTCGTCGAAGGCCTCCGTGTACCGGTCGGCGGCGCGCTCGCCGTGGCCGTCCTCCTGGTCGGCGACGGCGAGGCAGCGCAGCAACGGCCAGCGGTCCGTGGCGGACTTGAGGCCGCGCTCCCAACTGCGCACCGCCTGCGCCCGGTCGTCGCCGTGCCACTGGGCGACGCCTAGGTGGTACTCGGCCGACGGCGTGGCGGCCGCGGTCTCCAGCATGTCCCGCCAGGGCCGGGCGACCAGCGTGCCGCCGGGCGGCTCGTGGTGTTCCGGGTCGGGCAGGGACCCGGCGCGCAGCAGGTGCAGCCAGGGCCGCTGTTCCTCGCCGAGGGTGTCCTCCGCGAAGGGCGTGCCGGGCAGTTTCCAGCCGGCCCGCAGCACCTCGAGCGCGCCCCAGCCCGACCCCGTGGCCAGGCGCTCGTCCGGCTCAGTGTCGGCACACGCCCGCCAGGCGTCGTACGCGGCGTCGACGTCGGCCCGCGGCAGGGCGGCCTCCAGCCGGTCCTCGGCCCGGCGCAGCACGGTGCGCCAGTCGCCCTCCGGCGAGGCGGCGAGCGGCCCGTACGCCTCCAGCCAGGACACCTCGCTCTCCGCCTCCAGCTTGACGTGTTCGAGCTGGGTGCGGACGAGCCCCGCCTGGATCTCGCAGTAGCCGCCGGTGCCGGGTTCGGTGAGCCACTCCTGCCAGCGGCGTCCGCCGGGTCCGGTGCCCCACACGAACAGCTTGCGGCCGCGCAGCAGGTCGGTCGAGGTCTGCACCAGTCCGTGGCCGTCCGCGTCGAGCGCGGCGATCCAGCGGCGCCGGTCGTCCGGCACCTCGTAGAAGTAGTCGGCGGCGTAGGTGCTGTTCAGGGGGTACGTCTGGTCGACGCCGCCGTATTCCGGCACCGGGACCCGGCGCAGCCTGCGCTCGTAGCCGAAGTGCCAGGCCTCGTCTGCGGGGGCGAGGACGCGTCGGTCCTCGGGGACGGCGATGTTGGACCACCAGTAGGTGGGCGCCGGGCGTTCGTGCGGGTTGCGGATGCGGGCGCCGACATAGAGGAAGTCCGAGTCCTCCGGGAGCCACAGGTCGACCTGGAAGGGCAGGTCCCGCAGTCTCTCCCACTCCCACAGGCGCAGCATCCGGCCGCCGTCGGGGGCGGGGACGCAGGCGGCGTGCACGGGTGAGCAGGACAGAGTGGTGTGGCCGGTGGCGCCGATGTTCCATTCGATGCCGCCGGAGAACCAGACGCCGTTGAGGGCGAAGTTGGCGGGCTGGAGTACCGGGTTGACGTAGAGCAGTTCGCGGTCGGTCGGCTTGTGGTGGAGGGAGGCGATGCGGCCGCCGAGGGCAGGCAGGACGGTGGCCCGCAGCCGGTCGTTCTCGATGACGAGGGCGTCCAGCGCGCGCGGTTCGCGCCCGCGGCCGTAGCCGTCCCGGACCTGGGCGGGCAGCAGGCTGCGCAGGGGCTCGTAGTCGATCTGCCGGGCCATGTCGCGCGGCAGGCCCGCCCGGTCCCGGTCGTCGATGCGGTGGGCCTCGTCCAGGGGGCGCAGCGGCGGCAGGGGGTTGTCCGGCCCCAGCGGCGCGGCGGGCAGGGTCAGTACCTCGCGTCGGATCGTCGTCACGCTTCCCCATGGAAGCCGCTCCCCGGCGCGGTGAACAGGGTCTCCGTGGGCCGGGCCGGGGCGACGTGCCTCACGTTTAATCCGCTGGGACCCGTGAGTGCGCGGACGTAGGGTCGGGCGGTCGACGCGCGTACCAAGACGAAGAAGACGAAGGAGAGCGGCCGTGAGTGAGCAGCACACCTACCGGGTGATCGTCCGGGGCACCTGGGAGGGGCTGACCGAGGAGGCGCGGGGCCGGCTGCTCGCCGAGGCGGACGAGCACGGGATGGCGAGCATGCGGTTCACCGAGGAGGGCTCGCTGTCGTACGAACCAGCACCGCTGAAGCACTTCTCGATGCGCTACGTGGTGGTGTCGGACGCGGCGGACGGCGAGGAGATGGCGGGAGCGATCGCCGAGGACCGGGCGGAGGGCGCGCTGCGCGGGCTGGGCTACGGGTTCGGCGACCTCAAGTCCACGGTGACGGACCTGGACACGATGAAGATCAACCGGAAGTCACGGTCTCGGCGGTGATCGCCCAGCGCTGGTGGTCGCGCCAGGCGCCGTCGATGTAGAGCATCCTCGGCGAGAAGCCCTCCAGGTGGAAGCCGCAGGCGCGGGCCAGGGCGATCGAGGCGGCGTTGCCCGGCTGGACGTTGATCTCCAGCCGGTGCAGCCGCATCGGCCCGAACGCGTACCGCACCACGAGGTCCAGTCCCTCGCGCATCAGCCCGCGGCCGGCCGCGTGCGCGAAGGCGCCGTAACCGAGCGCGCCGCTGAGGAAGCCGCCCTCGACGATGTTGTTGATGTTGACGAATCCGGCGATGGAGCCGCCGTCCGGCACCGGGCCCGCCGGCCCGCCCGCCCCGTCCGTCGCCTCCGTGTCCTTCTCGCACACCAGGAACCCGGCCTTGGTGCGGTCCTCGATGAGCCGCGTCGCGTAGGCCTCGTACGCCTGGACGCTGTCTGGCGGGAAGAGCCAGGGGTGGTGCAGGTCCTTGCTCTGGCGTGCCCGGGCGGTGAACTCGGCGGCGTCCGCGTGGCTGAAGTGCCGGATGCCCACGCGCGGGCCCTCGGCGAGGTGGCGGGGCGGGGTGTGCGGCATGGGGCCAGCCTACGCCGGGGAGCGCAGCGCCGGCCGGTCCAGCGTCAAGGTGCCCGCGTCCGCGTCGAGTTCCGCCGGTACGCCGAAGGGGACGGTCAGCGCCCCCTCGCAGTGCCCGAACCCGAAGTCCTCGACGACCGGCACGCCGAGGCCGCCGAGCCGGTCGGCCAGCAGGGGCCGCAGCCGTTCGTAGGGCTCGCACCGCGCCCACGAGCCGAGCAGCACGCCGCCGACCCCGTCGAGCCAGCCGGAGCGCAGCAACTGCGTGAGGTACCGGTCGATGCGGTACGTCTCCTCCCCCACGTCCTCCAGGCACAGCAGGCCGCCGCGCGCGGAGGGCCGGGCGTGCGGGGTGCCGAGGTCGGCGGCGAGCAGGGCGAGGCAGCCGCCCAGGGTGACGCCCCGGGCCCGGCCGGGCACCAGCGGCGTGCCGCCGGAGGTGATCACGCGGACCGTCTCCGGGGCGAACAGGGTGGCCCGCAGGTGCTCCTGGGCCCGGGCGTTCTTGATGAAGTCGATCCCGGCCGCCATCGGTCCGTGCAGGGTGACCAGGCCGAGGCGGGTGGCGAACGCCTCGTGCAGCGCGGTGATGTCGCTGAAACCGACGAACACCTTGGGACCGGCCGTGCGCATCGCCTCCCAGTCGAGCAGGTCGGCCATGCGCTGGACGCCGTACCCGCCGCGGGCGCACAGCACGGCGTCCACGGCCGGGTCGCACCAGGCGGCCTGGAGGTCGGCGGCCCGGTCGGCGTCGGTGCCCGCGAGGTAGTCGAAGGTGTCGTGCCGGTCCAGGACGTGCGGCGCCACGACCGGGTCGAGGTCCCAGCCGCGCAGCACGTCCAGGCCCGCCTGGAGCCGCTCCTCGGGCACCGGTCCGCTGGGCGCGACGACGGCCACCCGGGCGCCGGGGGCGAGCCGGGCCGGCCGGACCAGCTCCCGCACCCGGCTCATCGGGTCAGCTCCAGGGCGGGGACGCCGGGCGGGGTCAGCCCGAAGACCTGGGCGTAGAGGGACAGCTCCGCCTCCAGCGCGCGCACCATGGTCTCCGCGCGGCGGAAGCCGTGCCCCTCGCCCTCGAAGGCGAGGTAGGCGTGGGGTACTCCGCGGCCCGCCATGCGGTCGAGGAACCGCTCGCACTGCACGGGCGGGCAGATCACGTCGTCCAGTCCCTGGAGCAGCAGGAACGGGGCGGTGACGCGCTCGGCGTGCTCGGCGGGCGACCGGTCGGTGTAGCGGTCCGGGACCTCGGCGTACGGGCCGATCAGGCTCTCCAGGTACTGCGACTCGAAGTCGTGGGTCTCGCCGGTCCCCCAGCCGGTCAGGTCGAGGATCGGGTAGCTGATCGTGCCGCAGGCGTAGACGTCGGTGGTGGCCAGTGACGCGGCGGAGGTCCAGCCGCCCGCGCTGCCGCCGCGCACGGCGAGCCGCTCCCGGTCGGCGGTGCCCTCGTCGGCGAGGGCGAGCGCGACGGCGGCGCAGTCCTCGACGTCGACCACGCCCCACTGTTCGCGCAGCCGGTTGCGGTACTCCCTGCCGTGGCCGCTGGAACCCCCGTAGTTGACCTCGGCGACGCCGATGCCGCGGGAGGTGAAGTAGGCGATCTCCAGGTCGAGGACGAGCGGGGAACGGCTGGTGGGGCCGCCGTGCGCCCAGATGACGTACGGCGGCAGTTCGCCGTCCGGGGCCCGGCAGCCGGGGTGGTGCGGCGGGTAGAGGTGGGTGTGGATCTCCCGTCCGCCCGGTCCCGTGAAGGTGCGGATCCGCGGCCGCGGGTAGAACTCCGGGTCCGTGGCGTCCTCGTGCGGGGCGCCGATCACCCGGGCGCGGCCGGTGCGGGCGTCCAGCTCGACGACCTCGTAGCCGCTGCGGGGGCTCGCGCCGACGGCGGCGACGCGCTCACCGTGCGCGGCGAGGGCGGGCGCGAACTCCGTCCAGGGGCCCGCCGCGTCGACGACCTCGCCGGTCTCGGGGTCGAGTATGCCGAGGACGGCGGCGCCCCGGCCGTGCAGAACCGCGATCAGGCCGCTGTCCAGGGGCGCGAACCAGCGCTGCCCGAGCTTCCACAGCGGCCCGCCGAACTCCTCCTCGCGGGGGCACAGCGGCCGCCCGTCGCGGTAGAGGTTCCACCAGCCGGTGCGGTCGGAGGCGTACAGCAGGGTGCCGTCCGGGGCCCAGTCCGCCTGGGCGATCGACTCCTCGGGCCCGCCCGCGACGGTCCGGGCCTCCTGGAAGGTGCCCTCGGGACCGACCTCGGCGACGATCAGCTCGGTGCCGTCCCAGGGCATGCGGGGGTGGTCCCAGGCGAGCCAGGCGGCGCGACGCCCGTCGGGCGAGAGGCGGGGTCCGGTGACGAAGCGGTGCCGCTCGGGGGTCAGTTCACGGACCGCGCCCCGGTCGTCGGCCGCGGAGCCGTCCAACGGCACCGCCACCGGCACGCGGCGCAGGTCGGTGGGCCCCTCGCCGGTGAACTCCTCCAGGACGCACCACACCTCGCCGCGCTCGGGGCGCGGGTCCGGCTCGATCCAGCGCAGCCCGCCGCCGACCGCGGACAGCGGCGTCAGCGGACGCGGCTCGCCGCCGCCCGGGGTGAAGGCGTACAGCCGCTGGTCGGCGAAGTTCACGAAGACCACCAGCGGGCCGGAGTCGGTCGTGGCCGCGCCCCAGGGCCGGCCGCCGTACTCGATGACGCGGCTGCGCACGTTCCACGGCGCGGGCAGCACCGGCTCCTCGGCGCCGTCGGCGTGCCGCCGCACCAGGGTGCGCCG
Source organism: Streptomyces rubrogriseus (assembly GCF_027947575.1). NCBI lineage: Bacteria > Bacillati > Actinomycetota > Actinomycetes > Kitasatosporales > Streptomycetaceae > Streptomyces > Streptomyces rubrogriseus. The sequence goes on from NZ_CP116256.1 coordinate 5,687,245, forward strand.
TCCGCCCTCGGTGGGCCGGGGCGCGGTCCACCACACCTCGTCACCGACGAAGCCGACGTCGTCGGGCCGTCCGTCGTGCGCGGCGGCGAGGGCCGCGTCGACGGGCGAGGGCCACGATCCGTATGACAGAGTCCGCACTGACTCCCCCACTTCTCCTCCAGCTGCTTGCTCGTCCGGGCGGTGCCGGGGTCTTTACGCCGTGCGCAGGAAACGGTCGAGGACATGGACGCCGAAGTGCAGCGCCTCGACCGGGACCCGTTCGTCCACGCCGTGGAAGAGGGCCTGGTAGTCGAAGCCCTCGGGCAGCTTCAGCGGCGCGAACCCGTATCCGGTGATGCCGAGCCGGGAGAACTGCTTGGCGTCGGTGCCCCCGGACATGCAGTACGGCACGACGTGCCCCTCGGGCGCGAACTCCTCCACGGCCGCCCGCATCCGGGCGTACGTCGGCGAGTCCACCGGCGCCTGGAGGGCCACCTCGCGGTGGACGAACTCCCAGTCGACGTCCGGCCCGGTGAGCCGGTCGAGGGTGCTGCGGAACTCGTCCTCGGCGCCGTACAGGAACCGCCCGTCGACGTGGGCGACGGCCTCTCCCGGGATGACGTTGACCTTGTAACCGGCGTCCAGCATGGTCGGGTTGCTGCTGTTGCGGACGGTGGACTCGACCAGCTTCCCGGCCTGGCCGAGCTTGTCCAGCAGGGCGTCGACGTCGCTCAGGTCGGTCTCGATGCCGTAGACGGCGGCGATCTCGGTCAGGGCCGCGCGCACGGTCGGGGTCAGGCGCAGCGGCCACGCGTGGTCGCCGATGCGGGTGAGTGCGGCGGCGAGCCGGGTGATCGCGTTCTCCCGGTTCACCTTCGAACCGTGTCCGGCGCGCCCGCGCGCGGTGAGCTTGAGCCAGCCGGTACCCCGCTCACCGGCGGCGATGGGGTAGAACTGCCGCCCGGCCCCGTCGTGGAAGGTGAACGCCCCGGACTCGCTGACGCCCTCGGTGCAGCCCTCGAACAGCGCGGCGTGCCGGTCGGCGAGGAAGCCGGAGCCGTCCTCGGCGCTGGCCTCCTCGTCCGCGGTGAAGGCGATCACCACGTCCCGCCGGGGCCGCACGCCCCGCCGGGCCCAGTCGCGGACGACGGCGAGGATCATCGCGTCCATGTTCTTCATGTCGACCGCGCCGCGTCCCCAGACGACGCCGTCGCGGATCTCCCCGGAGAACGGGTGCACGCTCCAGTCGGCGGCCTCGGCGGGCACCACGTCCAGGTGACCGTGGACCAGCAGCGCGTCGGCCGACGGGTCGGTGCCCTCGATGCGGGCCACCACGTTGGTACGGCCAGCCGTCCGCTCCAGGAGCGTGGGCTCGATCCCGGCCTCGGCGAGCCGCGCGGCGGCGTACTCGGCGGCCGGCCGCTCCTGGCAGTCGCCGCCGCCGCGGTTGGTGGTGTCGATCCGGATCAGCTCGGAGGTGAACCGGACGACCTCGTCCAGCGCCTGCGCGCCCGTGCCGGTGCCCGTGTGCTCAGCCATACTGCTCCTCCACCGCCGCCGAGACGATCGTCGTGACCGCCTTGAACGTCCGGATCGCCTCGAACATCGTGTCGTGGGTGTACGCCACCTTCCGCTCCCCGACCTGCGCCACCCCGGGCACCACGGTCGCGGCCGCCGCCAGGTGCTCGGCGTCGAACTCCAGGGCGAGGGTGAACGGTCCGCCGCTCACCGGCTCGTGCCGCACCGCGAGCGCGGCTGCCTCCTTGGCCGCGGCCCGGATGTCGGCGGCGGTCCTGGCGGGCGTACGGCACACGGCCGCGTACCGCGACACATGGTCCTTGACCGCGACCTTGCGCGCCTCGGGCGCGTACCCGAGCGCGTCCTCGCAGGCCACGTCGTCGCCGGTGACCAGCACCACGGGCACTCCGTACTCGGCGACCACGTGGGCGTTGAGCAGGCCCTCGCTGGCCCGTACGTCGTTCAGCCAGACGCCGGTGAGCTGGTTGGCGAGGTAGGTGTGGGCGAGGACGCCCTCCATGCCGGCGCCCGCGTGGTACCCGATGAACGCGATGCCGTCCACGTCTCCGTGCTGGACGCCCTCCACCATGGACAGCGCCTTGTGCCGCCCGGTGAGCATCTCCGTGCGCTCGTCGAGCCGCTCCAGGAGGAGGTTGCGCATGCTCCAGTGCGCCTCGTTGACCAGTACCTCGTCGGCGCCGCCGTCGAAGAAGCCGAGCACGGCCGCGTTCACGTCCGAGGTGAACATCGACCGGCACCGCTCCCACTGCGGTGTCCCCGGCAGCACGTCGGCCGGCCAGGTGACGCCGGTGGCGCCCTCCATGTCGGCACTGATGAGGATCTTCATGGCTCGAACCGTACGCGCTGCCCGGCCACCTCTGCCAGGGCTGTGGATAACCACCGGTGGTCTGGACCACTAAAAGGGCCCCGTACGGCCTACGATCAGCGCTTTCCCGGAAGCCCCAGGTCCCCGGTACCCGCCACCACCCACGTCGACGGCAGCTCGATGCGGGTGCCGTCCGTCGTGTACTCCGTGGTGACCAACGGGAGTTCACCGCTCGCCAGGACGGTGAGGCCCGCCGCGCGGAGGTACTCGGGCACCGCCTCGTCGGGGACGGCGCCGGGGGTCAGACCGTGGCGCAGGACGGGGGCGAGCTTGGCGGGCGGCCCGGCGGGCCCCTGGGCCAGACCCATCAGAACGGTCTTGGCCGCCTGGGAGGGCTCGACCAGGAAGGCGCGGCCGCGTTCGCCGAGGAGCACGGCGAGGGCGTCGGCCAGGGACTGCCGGTCGTCGGGCTCGCACTGGTGCAGGACGCCCCGGACGTAGACGTTGGCGTCGCCCAGCTCCGCGTGCAGCGCCTGAGCCTCGGCCTTGTCGGCGGCGTCCAGCTGCCGGTACGCGGCCAGTCCGGCCGGGTCGGCTTGGCGGGCGTGGGCGAGGGCGGCGGCGGACAGGTCGGCGCCCACCACGTGCGGGAAGCGTTCGGCGAAGTAGCGGGTCTGGGTGCCGTTGCCGCAGCCCAGGTCGATCAGCGGCAGGGCGGGGTCGGCCAGGTGCGGCTCGAAGTGGGCCAGGTGGCGACCGGCGGTCAGCGTCGGCTCCGCGTCCCAGAACACCGCCCCCCGGTCCCCGGAGGCCTCGTTCCAGAAGCCCTCCCAGGCGTCCCGGTACCGACTCGTCACGCTCATGCCCGTCTCCCCAGGTGCGACGACGTACGCCCCGCCGGCGACGGGTCCGTACGGTGTATCGCGCCGGGCGCACGGCCACAAGCGCCGGGCGCATTCCTTCACCGGTAGTTCGCGCCGGGCGGATTCGGGCCCCGGACCGAGCGGCGCGAGCGGGGCGGACGCGGGCAGCGCGAACCCGCGCACCCGCGGGGCTCGGTGGCCGCGCCCCGGCACGCTCGCTAGCGGTGCCGGGCGGGCAGTGTCAGTTCGAACCACACCGTCTTGCCCGCGCCGGTGCGGCTGGCGCCCCATTCGCGGGCGAGGGTGCTGACGACGCGCAGACCGCGCCCGGTCTCGTCGCCGGGGCCCGCGCTCTTGAGCGCGGGCAGTTCGTGGTCGTCGTCGTCCACCTCGCACAGCAGCGTGTCGGCGCGCACCAGGCGCAGCGCGACGGGGCGGCCGTGGGAGTGCCGTACGGCGTTGGTGACGAGTTCGCTGACCATCAGCTCGGCGGGGCCCACCAGCTTCGGCAGCCCCCAGTCGTGGAGTTGCTCGCGGACCGCCGCGCGGGCGCGGCCCACCTCCGCCGGGTCGCGGGCCAGGCGCCACTCGGCGACGGCGTCGGGCTCGATGCCGGTCAGCCGGGCCATCAGCAGGGCGACGTCGTCCTTGCGGCCGCCGCCGGTGCCCAGGGCCCGGATGATGGTGTCGCAGGCGTCGTCCATGGAGGCGGCCGGGTGGGCGGCGGACTCGCAGAGGGTGGCGAGGCCGACACCGATGTCCTCGCCGCGCACCTCCACCAGGCCGTCGGTGCACATCACCAGCCGGTCACCGGGCGCCACCGGGACCCGCACCGACTCGAAGGGCACCCCTCCGACGCCGATCGGCGCACCCGTCGGCAGGTCGATCAGCTCGCTGGCGCCGTCCTCGGCACGGACCAGGACGGGCGGGATGTGGCCCGCGTTGGCGAGGTGCAGTTCCCCGGCGATGGGGTCGTACACGGCGTACAGGCAGGTCGCGAGGTGGGTGTCGCCGAGCCGCTGGGCGAGGTCGTCGAGGTTGCGCAGGAGCTGGGCCGGGGGCAGGTCGAGGCCGGCCATGGTCTGGACGGCGGTGCGCAACTGGCCCATCATCGCGGCCGAGTTGAGACCGTGCCCCATGACGTCGCCGACGACGAGGGCGGTGCGGGCGCCGGGCAGCTTGACCGCGTCGAACCAGTCGCCGCCGACCCGGCCGAGCAGTGTGCCCGGCAGGTAGCGGGTGGCGACGTCGCAGCCGGCCAGGCGCGCGGGGATGTGCGGGAGCATGCTGTCCTGGAGCGTCTCGGCGACGTTCTCCTGGTGGGTGTACATGCGCGCGTTGTCGAGTACGAGGCCCGCGCGGGCGGCGAGTTCGGCGCCGGTGACGCGGTCCATGTCGTTGAAGACGGGCCGCTCCGGGTGCCGGAGCAGGATCATGAAGCCGAGGACGACGGTGCGTGCCTTCAGCGGCACCAGCAGCATCGAGCGGCCCGTGATGAGCGGCCGGATGTCCCGCTTCTCGAACTGGGAGGCGATGGCGTGGCCCATCTCCTCGGTGATGCGGGGCACCAGGACGGGCTCACCGGTGGTCATGCACTGGAAGAAGGGGGTGTGCGCCGGGAAGGGCATGGCCTCGCCGACCGGTACGACGTCGTCCCAGCGGCCGGGTTCGTCGGTGTGTTCCAGGGCGACCCGGTGCCACATCGTCGTCGTGTCGGGCACGCCGTCGGGGAAGCCCTCCCCGGCGACGACCTGTTCCCGCAGATAGGTGCCGGCGACGTCGGTGAAGCGTGGGACGACCGCCCGGCTCACCTCGACGATGGTCCGGGAGAGGTCCAGCGAGGTGCCGATCGCGCCGCTGACCTCGTTGAGGAACTCCAGGCGTTCGCGGACCGCGGCGTACTCCAGGTCCTCGGCCTCGTCCCGCAGCTCGTCCGGCACCGGTTCACCGGCCGCCAGGGCCCGCGCGGCCCGTTCGCGGCGCGCCCGGCGCTCGGCCCGCCGGGGCACGCCCCAGTCGGGGGTGACGGGCACCCGGTCGTGGCGGCTGAACTCCAGTACCGGGTAGCCCAGTTCGAGGACCTGCGCGACGATGCGGGCGCTCTCGCCGACGCTCATGCTGGGCAGGATCTCGGGGAGCCGGCGGGCGAGTTCGTCGGCGCCGGGGAAGTCGGTGTGCAGGGCGAACGCGGGGGCGATCCGCTCGACCACGGCCGGCCCGGCGCTGTGGTCGGTCCCGTCGGCGTAGTCCCGCCGCAGTCCGTCCGCGTCGGCGGCCAGCACGAGCAGCCGTTCCGGACCGGGGCCCACCAGGGGGTAGGCCCACCAGAGCACGTCGACGCGGTCGTCGGCCCGCACGGTCAGCCGGGCCCGGCCCGCGGCGGGGTAGGACAGCCGCCCGTCGAGGGAGGACTCCAGGCCGGGCCCCGGGCCGTCGTGGGCGGGGTACGAGCGGTAGGAGTCGTCGTGCCCGGCGCCGTCCGGTTCCGTGTCCTCGGGGAGCACGCCCGAGACGGGCAGCAGATCGGGGGCGGGCCGCCCGATCGCCTCTTCCTTGGGCAGGGCGAACAGCCGTCGTGCGCCACGGCTCCAGTGGGAGACCAGTCCGTCGCGGTCCACCACGACGACGGCCAGCGGGACACGGCCCGTCACGGGGTCGGCCGGCACGGTGTCGGGTCCGGCACGGTGGCCGGGAGGTGCGTCCCGCTCGGTGCCATGGTCCATGGCGTCAGGCCCTCTCTGCCCACGGCTCCGCAAGATCTGTGTCGCCGTCACCACCGTACGGGGGTGGCCGGTGACCATGTGCGGCAACGGGGGAATTGGTGGCGCGCGAGCACACCGGCGCGCGCCCGCGCGCCGGTGTCGCGGTCTCAGTCCTCGTGGCCGAGCTGAAGGTCGCGCTCCGTCCGGCCGCCGCCGGCCATCTGGAGCACGGTCGCGACCGGCGGGTAGCCGGCGGCGATGACGGTGTACTCGCCGGACGACAGGTCCACGAACCGGAACGTGCCGTCCGGGCCGGTGGTGAGGGTGTCCACCACGTTGCCCGCGGCGTCGAGCAGCGTCACGCGCGCGTCCTCCACGGCCCGCCCGCCACTGGCCCGCACGGTGCCCCGCAGCACGGCGCCGCCGGCCAGCTCGACGTCCTGGCGGGTCTCCCGGGCGGCCTGGACGCTGACCGGCAGCGCGGCCGGGCGGAAGGCGGGGGCACTGGCGGCGAGGGTGTACTCGCCGGCCACCAGCTCCGTGATGACGTAGCCGCCCTCGCGGCCGCTGCGGGTGGTGGCGACGACCTCGCCGTGGACGTTGGTGAGGGTGACCGTCGCGTCACGCACGGGGCTTCCGTCGGCGGTCATGACGCTGCCCGCGAGGCGGCCGGCGCCGCCGAGGACCACGTCGAGTTCCACCGGGCGTTCGCCGACCGTCACGGAGACCGCCTGCGGCTGGTGGCCGCCGGCCGCGGCGATCAGGACGTACGCCCCGGAGCCGGGCGTGGCCAGCGCGTACCGTCCGTCGTCGCCGCTGGCGCCCCGGCCGATCTGCTGTCCGCCGACGTCGATGAGGGTGAGCGCCGCGCGGGGCACGACGGTGCCGTCGGGGTGCTGCACCGTGCCGCAGACGGGGATGCCGCCGGCGTAGGGCGACCGGGCCGGCGGGACCTGGGCGGCCGTCTGTGGCTGCGGGGCGTGCGGTGCGTGCTGGGCGGTCTCCGGGTCGGTGACTTGGGCGTTGTGGGACACCAGGGGTTTCTCCTTGAGGAAGAGGGCGATGAGGAGCCCGAGGACGAGCACCGGCACCAGGTAGAGGAAGATCCGCGGCATGGCGTCGGCGTACGCCCCGATGTAGGCGTCGCGCAGCGCCGGGGGCAGGGAGTGGACGAGCTGGGGTGTGATGGCCTCGGCGTCCGGGAGGTCGACTCCCGCCTCGGCGGGGATCCGGTCGGCCAGGGCGTCGGTGAGCCGGCCCGCGAAGAGGGTGCCGAAGACGGCCGCGCCGACGCTGCCGCCGATCTGCCGGAAGTAGTTGTTGGCGCTGGTGGCGGTGCCCAGGTCGGTGGGGCGCACCGAGTTCTGGACGGCGAGGACGAGGACGGGCATCACCAGGCCGATACCGGCACCGAGGACGGCCATCCAGATGCTGTAGTGCAGCCGGGGCGTGTCGGTGCCGAGGCGGGAGAGCAGCCACATGCCGACGACGGACAGCGCGCTGCCGAGGATCGGGTGGATCCGGTAGTGACCGGTACGGCTGATGAGCTGTCCGGAGATGATCGAGGCGCCGACGATGCCGCCCATCATCGGCAGCATCAGCAGGCCGGACTCGGTGGCGCTGGCGCCGTCGACCATCTGGAGGAAGGTCGGCAGGTAGCTGGCGGCGCCGAACAGGGCGACGCCGACGACGAGGCCGACCAGGGCGGTGACGTTGAAGATGGAGTCCCGGAACAGGCGCAGCGGGATCAGGGGTTCGGGCGCGAAGTGCTCGGCGACCAGGAAGAGCAGGGTGGCCGCGACGGCTCCGGCGCCGAGGCCGAGGATGACCCGCGAGCCCCATGCGTACTCGGTGCCGCCCCAGCTGGTGAGCAGCACCAGGCAGGTGGAGGCGGCGGCGAGCAGCAGGGCGCCGAGGATGTCGAGGCGCGGCTTGACGCGTGGCCTGGGCAGCTTGAGGACGACGGCGACGACGGCCATGGTGACCAGGCCGAAGGGCACGTTGATGTAGAAGCACCAGCGCCAGGAGAGGTGGTCGGTGAAGTAGCCGCCGAGCAGCGGGCCCGCGACGGAGGCCAGTCCGAAGGCGGCGCCGATCAGGCCCATGTACCGGGCGCGTTCGCGGGGCGGCACGATGTCCGCGATGATCGCCTGGACGCCGATCATCAGGCCGCCCGCGCCGACGCCCTGCACCGCGCGGAAGGCGATCAGCTGGTCCATGGTCTGCGCGCGTCCGGCGAGCGCGGAGCCGACGACGAAGACCAGGATGGCGAACTGGAAGACGCCCTTGCGGCCGAAGAGGTCGCCGAGCTTGCCGTAGATGGGCAGTCCGACGGTCGAGGTGAGCAGGTACGCCGTGATCGCCCAGGACATCTTGTCCAGACCGTGCAGCTCACCGACGATCTTCGGCAGCGCCGTGGCGACGATCATCTGCTCCAGGGCCGCGAGCAGCAGCGCCAGCATCAGCCCGACGAAGACCAGCCGCACCCGGCGCGGGCTCAGCCCCGCGTCCCGCTCGCCGTCCGGCCCGGGAACGGGAGGCCCGGGAGGCGCCTGGGCCTCCTGGGCCGCAACGACCGGTTCGTCCTGTGCGGGATCCCTTACCGGGTCCTGCACCAGAGTGATCCCGCCCACGTACCGCTCCCCTCGTCACACCTGCTCACATTTGCCGCCTGAGGCGACAACTGCGAACAAGTGCGACGAGTTACGGACGTACGGCGGTTTCGCACGGAGATCACTCGAACCGGTGAGGCGGCCAACAGCCGCCCCGCGTCTGCCCTTTGGCTACTTCTCGACCTCGGCGGCGAGCTTGGCGAGCAGGGCGTCGTAGATCCGGGCGAGGCCCTTGGGGGCGAAGGTCTTCTCGAAGAAGCCGCCGACGCCGCCCGCGCCCTGCCAGGTGGTGAGCACGACGACCCGGGACTTGCCCTCGCCCGCCGGGGTGACCCGCCAGGTGGTGACCATGGAGGAGTTGCGGTCCTTCTCGACCAGTTCTCCGTCGGTCGGCTCGGTGACCTCCAGCAGGCAGTCGCGGACGCGCTTGCTGGTGGCCTGGAGCTTCCAGTGCACGAGGGTGCCCTCGCCGTCGCCGCCCTCCCGGACCTCGTACTCGCTGAAGTGCTCGGGCAGCAGCTTCTCGCGGGTGCCGCTGTAGTCGGCGAGGGTGTCGAACACCGTCTCCGCGTCCGCTGCGACGATCCGCTCCGTCGTCGCCTCGACCTGCGCCATCGGGTTCCTCCAGGGCCTGGTTCTCGGGTTCGGGGCAAGCCAACCACCCCGCCGCCCGGCCACCAAATCGGGGGGCGCGAAGCGGCCCCGCGCGACTCGTCCGCACGATCAAGGGAACAAGTGTTCTATTGTGTCGAACAGTGCTACCGAGGAGGCCTCAATGCGCTGGGAGAACCTCACGGACTCCGACCACGCCCGGGCGGCGGACACCGCGCTGTTCGGCGCGGACGCCGTCGTCACCCGCACGTTCGACACGCCCGAGTTCAGAGGCATCACCTTCCACGAGGTGCGGGCCCGCTCGATCCTGAACCGGGTGCCGGGGGCCTCGCGCATGCCGTTCGAGTGGACGGTGAACCCCTACCGGGGCTGCACCCACGCGTGCGTGTACTGCTTCGCGCGCAAGACCCACAGCTACCTGGACCTCGACACGGGGCTCGGGTTCGACTCCCAGATCGTCGTCAAGGTGAACGCGCCCGAGGTGCTGCGCCGCCAACTCGCCTCGCGCCGCTGGCAGGGCGAACACGTCGCCATGGGCACCAACGTCGACTGCTACCAGCGCGCGGAGGGCCGCTACCGGTTGATGCCGGGCATCATCGAGGCCCTCACCGAGCGGGCGAACCCCTTCTCCATCCTCACCAAGGGCACGCTGATCCTGCGCGACCTGGACCTGCTGACGCGGGCGGCGCGGGTGACGGAGGTGGGCATCTCGGTCTCGGTCGGCTTCACCGACGCGGAGCTGTGGCGCACCGTGGAGCCGGGCACCCCGGCCCCGGAGCGCCGGCTCGAGGTCGTCCGGGCCCTCGGCGAGCGGGGCATCGGCTGCGGAGTGCTGATGGCCCCGGTCATCCCCTTCCTCGGCGACGAACCGGCCCAGCTCAGGGCCACCGTGCGGGCCATCGCCGCCGCCGGTGCCACCTCGGTCACACCCCTGGTGCTGCACCTGCGTCCGGGGGCCCGCGAGTGGTTCATGGCCTGGCTCGGCCGGCACCACCCGCACCTGGTCCGCCGGTACGAACGGCTGTACGCGGACGGCGCCTACGCCCCGAAGTGGTACCAGCGCAGGATCACGCGTCAGGTGCACGATCTGGCCCGCGAGTACGGCATCGGTCCCGCGCGCGCGGGGATGCCGCGAAGGATCGCGGAGCCGGAGCACTCGCACCCGGCCGAACCCGCGCCTCCGGAGCCGGTGCAGCTCTCCCTCATCTGACAGCCTTCGGGCACGCGCTCCGGCCGAAGAAGTCGGCCTCGCCCAGAGCGAAAGGGATCCTCCATGACCTACGGCTGCATCGCTTCGATGAAGACCCGGCCCGGCTGCCGCGAGGAGGTGGTCTCCCTTCTCCTGAGCGCCGCCGACGGTCTGCGGGACGCCGGATGCGAGCTGTATCTCGTGGGCCTGTCCGAGGACGACGAGACGACGATCTGGGTGACCGAGGTGTGGCGGACCAGGGAACACCACGACGCCTCGCTGGAACTGCCCGAGGCGAAGGACGCGATCGGCCGGGCCATGCCCATGCTGACGGGGGAGTTCACCAAGCAGGAGATGTCGGTCGCGGGCGGGCTCGGGCTCTGACGGCACCGTGAGCCCGCCCGGAGCGGCCGAGTAAGAGCATTGGAGGGCATCTTCCGACCCAATCGGGTCAAGTATGGACAGGTCTCGTTCTTCGGAGGGCCCTCCCCGGGACGATCCGGCGAGGACCGCGACCCACGCGGCCCCTTGCCCCGCCGTCCTGGCAGTCCTGGGAGAACGCCATGAGACAACGCGCAGCCGTGCTGTGCAGCGCCGCCGTCATCGCCGCCGGGACCGTCACCGCCGTCCCCGCCGACGCGAGCGCACCACGGCCGACGCACCCCGCGCCCGCGGCGCCCGCGGCGGGCCCGCACTGGGAGAAGTGCGCCACGGAGGACTACCCGACGCTCCAGTGCGCGTCCCTGGAGGTGCCGCTCGACCACGCGCGTCCGCGCGGCAGGCGGATCACGCTGGCGCTGTCCCGCGTCCCGCACACCGCCGGGACGTACCAGGGCCCCTTGCTGGTGAACCCCGGCGGGCCCGGAGGCAGCGGGCTGACGCTCGCCGGGTTCGTGGCGTCGTCGCTGCCCGCGAAGGTGGCCGCCCAGTACGACGTCATCGGCTTCGACCCGCGCGGCGTGGGCAGGAGCACTCCCGCGCTGGACTGTCTGCCGGGCCACTTCGACCCGGTGCGCCCCGACTCGCTGCCGGACACGCCGGACGTCGAGCAGGCCAACCTCGCCCGTGCGAAGTCCTTCGCCGACGCCTGCGGCGAGAAGTACGCGGACGTGCTGCCGTACATCGACACGGTCGACGCGGCGCGGGACGTCGACGCGATCCGCGCGGCGCTCGGCGCGGAGAAGCTCAACTACTTCGGCTACTCGTACGGCACCTATCTGGGCGCCGTCTACGCCAAGCTCTACCCGCAACGGGTGCGACGGCTGGTCCTGGACTCCGTCGTCGGGCCGGACGACGTCTGGTACGACGCCAACCTCAACCAGGACCTCGCCTTCAACGACCGCCACCGGGCGTTCCTGGCCTGGGTCGCCGAGCACGACGCGGCCTACGGTCTGGGCAGCGACCCCGAGCGGGTCGAGGCCGCCTGGTACGCCATGCGGACGGCCCTGGCCAAGCGGCCGGCCGGCGGGAAGGTCGGCGCCTCCGAGCTGGAGGACACCTACATGCCGGGCGGGTACTACAACGGCTACTGGCCCTACCTGGCCGAGGCGTTCGCCGCCTACGCCAAGGACGGGGACACCGGCCCGCTGGTCGAGGCGTACGAGAACTTCGGCACCCTGGACGCCTCCGGGGACAACGGCTACAGCGTCTACACCGCGGTGCAGTGCCGCGACGCCGCCTGGCCGCGGGACTGGGACGAGTGGCGGGACGACAGCTGGGACCTGTACGAGAAGGCGCCCTTCATGGTGTGGAACAACGCCTGGTACAACGCGCCGTGTGCGTTCTGGCCCACCGGGTCCGGGCAGCCGGTGGACGTCGCCAACGGCGAGCTGCCCCCGGTCCTGCTGTTCCAGGCGACCGGCGACGCGGCCACGCCGTACGAGGGCGGCGTCGCCGCGCACCGGCTGCTGCGCGACTCCGCCCTCGTCGTCGAGGAGGGCGGCGGGAACCACGGCATCACGCTGAGCGGGAACGACTGCCTGGACGAGCACCTGGCCGCCTACCTGACCGACGGCACGGTGCCGCGCGGCGACGGTGGCGAGGCGGACGCGGTGTGCCAGGCGCTGCCGGACCCGAAGCCGCTGGAGTCCAAGGCGGCTTCCACGTCCTCGCGGGGTTCGACCCTGCACGGACTGCTCGGCTTCCGCCGCTAGGGCCTGTCTGACAATTCCCGTCTGCCGCGCCTCGGGCGACGACGCGAATTGTCAGACAGGCCCTAGCCGTCCGTTGCCGCACGCCGTGTGCCGCACCCCGTCGGCGGCGTTGTCAGTGGCGTGGTCCACGATGGACGCATGAGTGAACTGACCAGGATCCCGGCCCCCGAGGGCGTCGCGCCCGCCGCGCAGTACTCCCATGTCGTCCTCGGCACCGGGCGCTTGGTGGCCGTGTCCGGGCAGCTCGCCCTGGACGAGGACGGCAAGGTGGTCGGCGAGGGCGACCCCGCGGCCCAGGCCCGCCAGGTCTTCGAGAACCTGCGCCGGTGCCTGGCCTCGGCCGGAGCGGCCTTCGACGACGTGGTGAAGCTGACCTTCTTCGTCACGGACATGGCCCACATGGGCGCGATCCGCGCCGCCCGCGCCGAGCACATACCCGACGACCGGCTGCCGGCCGCCTCCGCGGTGCAGGTGGCCGCGCTGGTCCGGCCGGAGTTCCTCATGGAGATCGAGGCGCTCGCGGTCGTGGCGCCGTGAGCGGTCCGCAGGCCCGCGTGCGGGTGCGGGAGATGACCCTCGCGGACTGCGACCGGGTGTCCCTGATCCGGGTCCGGGGCTGGCAGAACGCCTACCGGGGCCTGATGCCGCAGCCGCACCTCGACGCGATGGACCCCACCGCCGACGCCGCGCGGCGTCGCGACCTGTTCGCCCGGGCACCGGAGGGCGTGGTGCACCTGGTCGCCGAGGACGAGGGCGGCGAGGTCGTCGGCTGGGCCTGCCACGGTCCCTACCGGGACGGCGAGACGCGCACCGCGGACGCCGAGTTGTACGCCCTCTACGTCGACACCGGACGGCTCGGCGCGGGCATCGGGCGGACTCTGCTCCAGGAGTCGGTGCGCCGGTGCCGGGCCGCCGGACACGCCCGCATGCTCCTGTGGGTGCTCGAGGGCAACACCCGCGCCCGGCGGTTCTACGAGCGGGCGGGCTTCGGCCCCGACGGTGCCGAGGAGCCCTTCGAGGTGGACGGCGTCCCGGTGCCCGAGGTGCGCTACGCCCGGGTGCTGAACGGCTGACGGCACGTCACCGTTCTCCCCCCGCCCGCCGCTCACCACTCCCTCGCCGCCCGCCGCTCACCGCTGCCCCGGGATGCGGGCCAGCGCCCGCACCGCCGCTTCGGCCAGCACCGGGTGGGCGAGCGCGTCGTTCAGGACGGGGCCGGCGCGGTCGTCGCCGAGGGCACCGAGTCCCTCGACGCAGGCGAGCGCGACGCGCCGGTACGGATCGTGCGGGCGCAGCCGCCGCTCCAGGGTGGTGATCAGCGCGGGCACCGCCTCGGGGGCCCGCAGTTCGACCAGCAGCCGTACCGGGTGCAGGGCGTAGGCGACCCGCAGTTCGTTGGTGGCGAGGGCCGCGGCCGCGCGGGCGGTCCGCGGGTCGCCGAGGCGCGCCAGGGCGTGCGCGGCCGAGGCACAGCGGGGCGGGTCGCGGTGGTTCAGCAGGAGTACGAGCGACTCGAAGGCCCGCCGGTCCCCCGCCACCCCCAGCCGGAAGGCGGCCAGTTCCCGGGCCCACAGCGGGTGTCCGGGCTCGGTGAGCACGGCGGCCAGCTCGTCCTGGTCCCCGGTCGCCACGAGCCGGTCGTACACCGCCGCGGCCTCCGGAACACCCGACGCCGCCGACTCGGCCCGTAAGCGCTCCGTGAGCGCTCGCAACTCTTCGTCCATGACACCGAGGTTAGGGGCGTCACACCCCGTCTGGGACGTACATCACGAACGTCGAGGGCTGGCGCGCTCGTTACCCGCGGGTTAACCTCAGACGAGCGGGTCACCCACCCGCAGCAACTCCTCACGGTGGTCTGGTGACGCAACCACCGGGAGGGCAGTCGGTCCGGTACCTCGGGTACCGCATCAGGACTCGGCCTCGGGACAGGGCCGGTCACAGGCCGCCGGGCGGGCGTGTGCACGCCTCCCAGGACGGCACCGGGCGTGTGCGCGAGTCGGCCCGGCAACACCCGCACTCCCTTCCTTCTCCTTCTCACGCACCCGGTGCGCCCCACGGCGTACCCGGGGCGCGTTCCCGTCGTCACCCTCATTCCTGGAGTCCCGCGATGGCCACTCCCCTGTCCCACTCCCCTCTGTCCCCGCTCCGCACCGTCGCCGTCGTCGGCCTCGGCACCATGGGCACCGGCATCGCCGAGATCCTGGCCGGGGCCGGCCGCCAGGTCGTCGGCATCGACGTCAGCGAGGCGCAGGCCGTCAAGGCGGTCGCCGCGCTGGAGTCCTCCACCGCCCGTGCCGTCGAGCGCGGGCGTCTGACCGGGCAGGAGCGCGCCGACGCCCTGGGCCGTGTCCGCACCTCCACCGACCTGCGGGCCGCCGCCGACGCCGACCTGGTGATCGAGGTCGTTCCGGAGTCGTACGAGATCAAGCAGCGGGTCTTCCGGGAGCTGGACGGGATCGTGCGTCCGGAGGCGATCCTGGCGACCGGCACCAACGCGCTGTCCGTCACGCGGCTGGCCGCCGACTCGGCCCGCCCGGAGCGGGTGCTCGGCCTGCACTTCTTCAACCCGGCACCGGCCATGAAGCTGGTCGAGGTCGTCTCCTCGGTGCTGACCGCGCCCGCCGCCGTCGCGGCCGTCACCGACCTCGCCCTGGACCTCGGCAAGGAGCCGGTCGCGGTCGGGGACCGGCCCGGGTTCGTCGCGGACGGGCTGCTGTTCGGCTACCTCAACCAGGCCGCCGCGATGTACGAGGCGAACTACGCCTCCCGCGAGGACATCGACGCCGCGATGCGGCTCGGCTGCGGCCTGCCGATGGGGCCGCTGGCCCTGCTCGACCTGGTGGGCGTGGACACCGCCCGCACGGTCCTGGAGGCCATGTACGCCGCCTCCCGCGACCGGCTGCACGCCCCCGCGCCGATCCTCAGGCAGCTCAGCGAGGCGGGCCTGACGGGGCGCAAGGCGGGGCGCGGCTTCTACACCTACGAGGCGCCCGGCAGCTCGGTCGTGGTGCCGGACGCGCTGACCCCGGCCAAGGGCGGCGACGCGGTCGCCGGGCGGCCGGTGCGCGCGGTGGGGGTGGCCGGTTCGGGCACCATGGCGTCCGGCATCGCGGAGGTGTTCGCCAAGGCCGGGTACGAGGTGGTGCTGGCCGCCCGCAGCGCGGAGAAGGCGCAGACGGCCAAGGCCCGGATCGGGAAGTCCCTGTCCCGTTCGGTCGACAAGGGACGCATGACCGCCGAGGCGGCCGCGCGGACCCTGGAGCTGAT